>NZ_CP024894.1:7520035-7840071 GCF_002796545.1 Amycolatopsis sp. AA4 | reverse complement strand
GATTTTCTCAATGCGGATTTGCCTACGGCGGGGCAAGCGGGTATTAATATGGGTGTCAAAGACTTCTGTAGCTCGGGGCTTGCCCCGAAACCAGATCATGTAGCCAGATCATTCGGGCAAGCCCCGCAGGAGGAATCAGATGGCACAGAAGGTGCTGGTCTCTCTGGTCGACGACCTCGACGGCAGTGAGGCGGAAGAGACCGTTGAGTTCGGTTTGGACGGTGTGAGCTACCAGATCGACCTGTCGGGCGAAAACGCCGAGGAGTTGCGCGACGCACTCGCGCAGTATGTCGAGCACGCGCGCCGCGCGGGCGGCCGCAAGCGCGCGCCGCTGCGTCCGGTCGCCGGCGGCAAGTCCCCGGCCCGCCCGGCCGCGGTCGACCGCGAGCAGAACCAGGCGATTCGCGCGTGGGCCCGCAAGAACGGTTTCCAGGTTTCCGACCGGGGGCGCATCCCGTCGGAGGTCGTCGAGGCTTACCACAAGAAGAACTGACCGGGCATTTCCGGAACTCGCGGATGCGGTCCTCCGGTTAGCGAACCGGGAGCGCCGCGCCTTCGCGGACTGCACGCCAAACGGCCGTCGGGAACATTCCCGGCGGCCGTTTGGCGTTCCGCTTTAGTTTCCCGGCTTTGCGCCGTCCGGCGCGGCGGACATCAGCTGGCGAGCCGAACGCGCGTACTCCGCGGGAGGGGCTCCGGTCACCGCGCGGAAATCGCGGATGAAGTGAGGTTGGTCGCTATAGCCCAGCCGAGTCGCCAGATCCGCGTAATCCGGCGGGATCGGTGCGGCGAGCAACCGCGCGGCTTCGTTGAGGCGGTAAATCCGGATCGCCCACTTCGGCGTTGTTCCGACGTGCTCGGCGAACAACCGCTGCACCGCCCTGATCGACAGTCCGAGTGCCGCCGCCAGTTCCGAGACCCGGGTGATCCCGGGATCCGCGGCGATTGTTTCCACCGCCTCCGCCGCCGCGCGGGTCTCCCGGGGAATGGGGCGGCGGGATGCGATCAGCAAGTTGTCGATTGCAGTGATCATTTCCTCGTCGGTCCGCGCATTCCGGATGAATTTTTCCGTGCGCGCGGCCGTCGGCCCGAAGATCTCGGCGACGCCGGCCGAGCGGTCGGCGAGCGTGCGCACCGGGGCGCCGAGGAACGGGCGGAAACATCCGGGCCGGATCCTGGCCCCGATCCCGTGCACGCGTCCGCTGAGCCGGTGCGTGAAAAGCTGGTGTGCCGGACCGTAAACCCCGCACGCGCCGGGGAAGAACGTCACGTGCACCGACAGATTCGGCAGCACGTGCTGGTCGTGGGGTTCGGTCAGGTTCCAGCGCAGGACCCAGTGGTGTTCCACGAAATCGCGCAGTTCCGGGGCGGGCGGATACCGGGTCAGCGTGAACTTGGTGCGAGCCGTCCGCTCGTTCAGGATGCCGCTCGGGATCCGCCGCATGGCTGAAAACAGTAGTGCGTCGCGTAATTTCAAGACGGCCGCCGCGAACGGTGGTTGGCTCGGGCGCATGTCGAATCACTCCGGACTGCTCGCCCCGGCCGCCGCCGAACTGCGGCGCGTCGCGGCTGCCGCCCCGTCGCTGACCGCCCCCACGGCGTGCGCCGACTACGACGTTCGCGGCCTTCTCAACCACCTTCTCTACTGGGGCCCGTGGCTCGCCGCCGCGATCCGGCACGAGCCTTACGAACCGCCCGCGCCGAGCGAAGCCGAGGCGTCCCTCGTCGGGGACGACTGGCCGAAGGCGCTGGAAGCGATGACCGACGACGTGCTCGCCGCGCTCGCCCCGCCGGAGGCGTGGACCGGCACCGTCACCTTCGGCGCGTCCGAACTGCCCGCCGCGGTCGTCGGGGACATGGTGCTCGGCGAACTCGTCGTGCACGCCTGGGATCTCACGCGGGCGAGCGGCACCGAGCTGAACTGTCCGGACGAAGCCGCCGAAGTCGTCCTCGCGTTCGCGGCGGGGATGGGCGAGGAGGCCCGCAAGGGCGGCGTGTTCGGTCCGGAGGTCGCGGTGCCGGAAACCGCGCCGGTGCTGCATCGGGCGCTGGGCGCGACGGGCCGGGATCCGTACGCCTGAAATTTTCACTCGATGGAGATCAACGGGGACAGACGCGCGGACAGCTCTCGCATTCCGCCTCGCCGGGCAGGAGATAGGAGAAGCAGCAGCTTTCCCGACGGCGCTCCCAAACCCGGTGGCCGTCCTCGTTGACTGCCATCCGCAAGGTGGACGCCGAGGTCAGCGGGCGGTATTGCGCGTCGAGCACCAGCGCGGCATCCGCGACGCCAGCGCCTTCGGCCTCGGCTGTCCCGCCTTGCTTGCCGACCCGCCACAGAGCGCCGTCCAGCGCGTCTGTAGCGCCCGCCCAGAGCGTGCGGCGACCGAGGCGGGTGCCTGGGGCGTAGGCGCGGACGAAGCGAGCAGCGTGGCCGACAAACTGCGCGCGCAGCACCGCGGCCAGCGCGCGTTCGTCGCGCACGACGGTGGCCTCCGGACGGACGCTGCCCGGGTCGGTGGGCAGGCAGTAGAAGGCGTCGCCGAGCACGGCCATGCCCTCGGGATGCGGCCGGTCCGGGCCGAGGCCGAACGCGAGCTGCTCCGGCTTCAGCGACGGCACGCGGCGCTCGTGGTGCAGCAGAAGCGCGCCGACGTACGCGGGGACGTGCAGGTACCAAGACATCACGTAGCTGGCCGCGGTGCGCGCGGGAGCCGCGCCGTGCTGGTCGAGGAGCCAGTCGGTCAGCCGGGAGCGCCATTCGGCGAACCGCTCGGGCTGTTCGAGGAGGTCAGCGCAACGGAACCAGCCCTCGGGGACATCGCGGCGCAGGTCGTACCGGGCACTGGCGCGCAGCAGCGAGGACGCGAGACCGTCGCCGATCTCGCGGGCGTCGTCGCGCGAGCGCTGCGGGTTCACCGGTCCCACCCCCGTCTGTACGCGTTAGGTGTGCCTAACCTTACATATGGCGCGAGATTGCGCCAATCGGGTGGCCAAGGGGTGAGACCACCCGGACGCGCGGGGGTGTTCGCGCTGAGCGGACAGGGGGGCCGGGGCGGAATCCTGATCCGGTCCCGTACGTTCGAGAGGGAGTAAAGGTGCAGCGCAACCGGATGAGAAGCGGTGACCGACCGGGTCGCCGTCCGGGTGCGCAGGGGCCGCTGGAAGCCGTAGTGGTACGCAAGCGCGACCGCTTGGCTACTAGAGTGGTCTCACGGTGCTGTCCGCCGCGGACGCGATCCGCGGAGGTTACGGGCCGCCGACGCAGCAGTCGAGGGAGTGCGCATGTTTGAGAGGTTCACCGACCGCGCGAGGCGGGTGGTCGTCCTGGCCCAGGAAGAGGCCCGGATGCTCAACCACAACTACATCGGCACCGAGCACATCCTTTTGGGTCTGATCCACGAGGGTGAGGGTGTCGCCGCCAAGGCGCTGGAGTCGCTGGGCATCGCCCTCGAGGGCGTGCGCCAGCAGGTCGAGGAGATCATCGGCCAGGGTCAGCAGGCGCCGAGCGGGCACATCCCGTTCACGCCGCGGGCGAAGAAGGTGCTGGAGCTGTCGCTGCGCGAGGCGCTGCAGCTGGGCCACAACTACATCGGCACGGAGCACATCCTGCTGGGCCTGATCCGCGAGGGCGAGGGCGTGGCGGCGCAGGTGCTGGTGAAGCTGGGCGCGGACCTGAACCGGGTGCGCCAGCAGGTGCTGCAGCTGCTGTCGGGCTACCAGACCGGGGAGAAGTCCACCGAGAGCGGTTCGGGCCGGGGCGAGGGCACGCCGTCGTCGTCGCTGGTGCTCGACCAGTTCGGCCGCAACATGACCGTGCTGGCCCGCGAGGGCAAGCTGGACCCGGTCATCGGGCGCGGCAAGGAGATCGAGCGGGTCATGCAGGTGCTGTCCCGCCGGACGAAGAACAACCCGGTGCTGATCGGCGAGCCGGGCGTCGGCAAGACCGCCGTCGTCGAGGGCCTGGCGCAGAGCATCGTCAAGGGCGAGGTGCCCGAGACGCTCAAGGACAAGCAGCTCTACACCCTGGACCTGGGTTCGCTGGTCGCCGGTTCGCGCTACCGGGGCGATTTCGAAGAGCGCCTGAAGAAGGTGCTCAAGGAGATCAAGACCCGCGGCGACATCATCCTGTTCATCGACGAGCTGCACACGCTGGTGGGCGCGGGCGCGGCCGAGGGCGCGATCGACGCGGCGTCGATCCTGAAGCCGATGCTGGCGCGGGGCGAGCTGCAGACGATCGGCGCGACCACGCTCGAGGAGTACCGCAAGTACATCGAGAAGGACGCGGCGCTGGAGCGCCGGTTCCAGCCGATCCAGGTGGGCGAGCCGTCGCTGGAGCACACGATCGAGATCCTGAAGGGGCTGCGCGACCGGTACGAGGCGCACCACCGGGTCTCGATCACGGATTCGGCGCTGGTCGCGGCGGCGACGCTGGCCGACCGCTACATCAACGACCGGTTCCTGCCGGACAAGGCGATCGACCTGATCGACGAGGCCGGGGCGCGGATGCGGATCCGCCGGATGACCGCTCCGCCGGACCTGCGCGAGTTCGACGAGAAGATCGCCGACGTGCGCCGGGACAAGGAGTCCGCGATCGACGCGCAGGACTTCGAGCGGGCCGCGCGGCTGCGCGACGAGGAGAAGCAGCTCCTCGGCCAGAAGGGCGAGCGGGAGAAGCAGTGGAAGGACGGCGACCTCGACGTCGTCGCCGAGGTGGACGACGAGCAGATCGCGGAGGTGCTGGCGAACTGGACCGGCATCCCGGTGTTCAAGCTCACCGAGGAGGAGACCACCCGGCTGCTGCGCATGGAGGACGAGCTCCACAAGCGCATCATCGGCCAGGAGGACGCGGTCAAGGCCGTCTCGCAGGCGATCCGCCGGACGCGGGCGGGCCTGAAGGACCCGAAGCGCCCGTCGGGGTCGTTCATCTTCGCCGGCCCGTCGGGTGTCGGTAAGACGGAGCTGTCGAAGGCGCTGGCGTCGTTCCTGTTCGGCGAGGACGACGCGCTGATCCAGATCGACATGGGCGAGTTCCACGACCGCTACACCGCCTCGCGGCTGTTCGGCGCCCCTCCGGGCTACGTCGGCTACGAGGAGGGCGGGCAGCTGACCGAGAAGGTGCGGCGCAAGCCGTTCTCGGTGGTGCTGTTCGACGAGATCGAGAAGGCGCACCAGGAGATCTACAACACGCTCCTGCAGGTGCTGGAGGACGGTCGCCTGACCGACGGGCAGGGCCGGACGGTCGACTTCAAGAACACCGTGCTGATCTTCACCTCGAACCTGGGGACCTCGGACATCTCGAAGTCCGTGAGCCTCGGCTTCTCCTCCGGAGCGGATTCGACGAACCGCTACGAGAAGATGAAGCAGAAGGTCAACGAGGAAATGAAGAAGCATTTCCGCCCGGAGTTCCTGAACCGGATCGACGACATCATCGTGTTCCACCAGCTCAACCAGGAACAGATCATCCAGATGGTGGATCTGATGATCGGCCGGGTCGAGACGCAGCTCAAGGCCAAGGACATGGAGATCGAGCTGACCGAGAAGGCGAAGGCGCTGCTGGCCAAGCGCGGCTTCGACCCGGTCCTCGGCGCCCGGCCGCTGCGCCGCACGATCCAGCGCGAGATCGAGGACCAGCTGTCGGAGAAGATCCTGTTCGGCGAGGTCGAGCCGGGTCAGATCATCGTGGTCGACGTCGAGGGCTGGAGCGGCAACCCGGAGGACCGCGACGACGAGGCGCACTTCACCTTCCGCGGGGAGAAGCGTCCGTCCTCGGTTCCCGACGCTCCGCCGGTGAGCATCGGCGCCGCCGAGAACGGCGAATCCGAGAACGAGTGAGTTAGGCAAGGAAAAGGGCGGCTCCCAGGTTTGGGGGGCCGCCCTTTTCTCTATTGTCGTCCTTATGGGGTCTCCTTCGAGAATTTCGCGGCACGCCGCGGCGAGCACCGCGCTTTCGTTGCTGAGCGACCGTCAGCTCACCGAGCGGCTGAAGTCGGCTGAGGTGGTCTCCGAAGGCATCGGCGGCACCGGCGTGCGGCTGGACGTCGACGGGGTTCCGGTCTTCGCGAAGCGAGTGCCGTTAACCGCGCTGGAGCTTCAGCATCCCCATTCCACCGCCAATCTCTATGGCCTGCCTGCCTTTTGCCATTACGGCCTCGGCTCGCCGGAGGGCTCGGCGTGGCGGGAACTGGCGCTGCACGTCATGGCGAACGGCTGGGTCCTCAGTGGTTCGTGCGAGAACTTCCCTTTGCTGCACCACTGGCGGATCCTGCCGGTCCCGTCGGGCCGCGTGCCAGACCGCCCGCTGGAGGAGGACGTCGAGTACTGGGGCGGTTCCGCCGCGGTCCGCCGGCGGCTCACGGAATTGCGGGATTCGGCGGCGAGCGTGGTTTTGTTTTGCGAGTATTTCCCGACCAATGTGCATCGGTGGCTGCCTGGTCGGCTGGATCAGGTCGAGCGCCTTGCGTCGGAGGTCGCCGACACGCTCTCGTTCCTTCGCGCGCAGGGTGTCCTGCACTTCGACAACCACTTCGAGAACTTCCTGACCGACGGGGACCGGTTCGTCCTGACGGATTTCGGCCTGTCGTTCGCGCGCCGGTTCGACCTGACCGAGGAGGAGCGGGCGTTCGCGGAGCTGAACGCGGAGCACGACCGGGCTTACGGCTCGATGTATTTGGTGAACTGGCTGGTCACCGAGGTGTGCGGAACGCGGGACCGAGAAAGCCGCCTGGCCGCGGTCCGCCGTGCGGCGGCCGGGGAGCTTCCGTTGCCCGCGCCGGTGGCCGGTCTGGTGGCCCGGCATGCCGCGGTGGCGGTGGAGATGAACGACTTCTACGGGCGGTTGCTGGAGGACCGGGAGACGCCCTTTCCGGCGGCGGTTTTCGCGGGGTAGAGCGCGGTCAGCTCCGCTGCCACCGCGGCTCGCGAGCGCTGACGCTCGTGAGACGATGCGGTGGGGTTTTTGGGGAGGGGAACTGCGTGGACGTTCTGTCGATCGACTTCGGTACTTCCAGCACGGTCGGCGTCTTGGCGGCCTTCGGGCGCGGCCCGCGGGCTATTGAGGTCGACGGGTCGGTCACCATGTCCTCCGCGGTGTATGCCGAGGAGGACGGGCGGCTCGTCGTCGGGCAGGACGCGGAGCGGCGGGCCCGGCTGGATCCCAGCCGGTTCGAGCCGTATCCCAAGCGGCGGATCGACGACGGCGAACTGCTGCTCGGGGATCGGGTCGTGCCGGTGGTCGACGCCTTCGCCGCGGTCTTGCGGCGGATGGGCGAGGAAGCCGAACGGCAGCTGTCCGGGGTTCCGGGCGAGGTGCGGCTGTCGCATCCGGCGGGATGGGGCGCGCAGCGGCAGCAGACGCTTCGGGCGGCGGCGGGCAAGGCCGGGTTCGGGCAGGTGCGGTTGGTGCCGGAGCCGGTCGCGGCGGCGGCGCATTACGCGACTCTGCGCGAGCAGGGCGCGCCCAGCGGGCCGATCGCGGTGTACGACCTCGGGGCGGGCACGTTCGACTGCGCGGTCGTCGGCGCGGGCACCGCGGTGCTGGCGGAGGACGGGTTGCCGGATCTCGGCAGCCTCGACATCGACCAAGCTCTGCTAGTCCACATCGGACGGTCCGTGTCGCACGCGGATCCGGCGCAGTGGCAACGGCTTCTGCGTCCGCAGACGACCAGCGACCGGCGGATGCAGCGGGTATTGCTCCAAGACGTCCGCGATGCCAAGGAAAGTCTTTCCCGGCACGCGCACACTGAAGTGCCGATGCCGGATCCGTTCGGCGACGTGCTCGTCACCCGGGCCGAATTGGAAGCGCTGGTCCGGCCGAATTTGTTGCGCAGCACGGAAATGCTCGCGGCGACGATCGCGCGGGCCGGGCTGACGCCGGATCGGCTCGGCGGCGTGTATCTGGTCGGCGGGCCCAGCCGGATGCCGTTGCTGGCCTCGCTCGTCGGGTCGAAGCTGGGCGTGGTGCCGACTACCGAGGACCAGCCGGAGACGGCGGTCGCGTTCGGGTTGCATCACGTGGACGAGCGGCCAGCAGCACCGGTGCCCGCACCGCAGGCGCCGGCGTCCTGGCCGCCGGTCCAGCAACAGCCCGTTCTGGTTCAGCGGCCACCGGCACCGATGCCGCCGCCCGGATGGCAGCAGCCGCAGAAGAAGAAGTCCCGCAAGCCCATCGTCATCGGCGCGATCGCTCTGACCGTGCTCGTCGTCGCCGGAATCGTGACCGCCGTCCTCGCCACCCGCGGCGACGACAAAGCCGCGGCGAATCAACCGGTCACTCCGCCGAACAACACCACCACCTGCGCCGATTCGAAGCCAGCGCTCCCCGGCGAAAACGGCCTCACGAAGTGCATGCGCCGCCTGTCCGGTCCGAGCATCCAAACCCGCGCAACCTGCTCTGACGACCCAGAATTGGCGAAGGCCCTCGGCGCGGTGCGCACCGCACTGTGCCGGTTCCCGGACAAGACCACCGTTGCGTTCCACGAAGGGCTCACGCTCGCCCAGGTCGAGCCGAGCGCGCGCAAGGACATGACCGGCCGCGTCGAAACCGACACCTGGCGCACCCGCACCGGGCTGAGCGGCCGGTACGTCGCCGGGATCGGGCCGAAGCTGGGGCTGCTGATCTACCAGGCCGACGGCATTCCCGTGGTCGGCACGGTGATGGACACCAGCCCTTCGCACACGAGCCGCCGGCCGCAGGACCTGGTGCAGTTCTTCGAGCAGACCGTCCAGCCCGGCGAATAACTCAGTTCAGCGTGCCGGCCGAGGTCGCCACATCCTCGGGCACGGTCAGCGCGGTGTCCGCCACGATCTCGAGCGCTCGCGCGGTCGAGTCCACCGGCAGCCGGGCTTCCTCCGGCACGTGCACGAAACCGCCGCGCAGCCCGGGAAACTCCGTCGCGATCAGGTGCATCAGGCCGTAGAAGACCTGGTTGCACACGTACGTCCCCGCGGTGTACGACACGGCCGCGGGCAGCCCCGCCGACTCGATCGCCGCCACCGCGGCTTTCACCGGCAGCGTGGTGAAGTACGCGGACGGCCCGCCCTCGACCACCGGCACGTCGATCGGCTGCGCGCCCGCGTTGTCCGGGATCCGGGCGTCGATCAGGTTGATCGCCACCCGCTCCGGCGTGACGTGCTCGCGTCCGCCCGCCAGCCCGGCGCAGACGACCACTTCCGGCCGGTGCGCCAAGATCGCCGCGCGCAGCGCCGGCAGCGCCGCGGCGAACTCGCACGGCAGCTCGACCGCCACCGTGTCCGTCCGCCGCGCCGCTGCCAGCGAGGCTGCCTGCCAAGAAGGATTCGTCGCCGCTCCGTCGAACGGCGCGAACCCGGTCAGCAGAATTGTCACTTGGCGGCCGGCTTCAAGTCGCCCGGGTAGAGGTACTCGTCGGACGGCTTGCCGTTGCCGTAGATCCACGCGTCGAAGAAGCCCTGCAGGTCCATGCCGGACACCTTCTCACAGTACTTCTGGAAGTCCTGCATGCTCGCGTTTCCGTCGTGGTGCACGGAGTTCCAGGTCTTCAGCACCTGGTCGAACGCGTCCTGCCCCAGGTACTTGCTGAGCGCGTGCAGCATGACCGGGCCCTTGGAGTACACGTAGGTGAACTCGTGGCCGGGACCCATGTCGTACAGCTTGCCGTCCCAGAACGCGTCGCTGGCCGACGCGACCGTGTTCAGGTACTTGGCGTCGAGGTCCGTGCCGTTCTTCTGCGCCCACAGCCAGGTCGCGTAGGACGCGAAGCATTCGTTGAGGCAGACGTCCTTCCAGTGGTCGACCGCGACCGTGTCGCCCCACCACTGGTGCGCGTTCTCGTGCACGATCGTGCCGATGTTGCCCGCGCGGCCGGAGTAGATCGGCCGGCTCATCGTCTCGAGCGAGAAGCCGATCGGCTCGGTCAGGTAGATGCCGCCCGCGGCGTCCACCGGGTACTTGCCGAACTTCGATTCGAGGAAGTCGAGGACCTCGGGCAGTTGCGCGTCGGCCTGCTTCGTGGCGTCGGTGGTGCCCGGCGCGTACGCGCTGACGATCGGGGTGCCGTCCGCGCGCTGGCGCTTGTTGAAGGTCCACTTGTCGATCGCGACCGTGGTCATGTACGGCGCGGTCGGCGTCTCCTCGGCCCAGACGTGCGTGGTGCCCGCCCGCGTCCGGTACTTGGCGACCTCGCGGCCGTTGGCGATCACGCCCCATTCGCTGGGCACGGTGATCGACAGCCGGAACCTCGCCTTGTTGCGCGGGGTGTCGTTGACCGGGTACCAGGTGGTGGCCGACTTCGGCTCGCCCGCCGCGAACGCGCCGCCGGACTTCGTGAACTGCCAGCCGTTCTTGCCGAGGTTCGGGTCGTCGATCGCCACCGGAACGCCGTGGTAGGCGACCTCGGCGGTGAACGGCAGGCCCTTCCACAGCGGCATCTTCGGCGTGATCACGAGTTCGTGGTCGCCGGTGCGGGTGAACTTCGCGGGCGCGCCGTTGACCCGGACCGCGTCGACGGTGAGGCCGCGCAGGTCGAGGTCGAACGAGCTGAGCGACTGGGTCGCCTTCGCGTGGACCGTCTGGAGACCGGCGAGCTGGTGGGTGTCGGGAGCGTAGTTGACCCGGAGGTCGTAGTCGGAAACCTCGTACCCGCCGTTGCCGTCTTGCGGGTAGTAGCTGTCCCCGGCGCCGTCCGAGCCGGGGGTCGGCTTGTCCCAGCCGCCCTGTCCGGCGGACGCGATCCCGGTGCCGAGCGTCAATGCGGTGAGGGTGGCTGCGACGGTCACTGCCGGGCGACGCCAGCGGTGCAGTGCTCTCATGGGCGCTCCTGTGTCTGCGGGTGAATCCTCCGCAACGTAGCGCCGGGAAGCCGGGCGGTAACCGCTTGGCGGCAGATTGTCCCGAAAGTCCACACTTCCGTCGGGCTCCGACACGAGCCGGGCGATGTCTGGAAAGCTGGACCTCATGCGCGTAGCGCTGCTGGGCCCGCTGCGAGCGGAGGGGAAGGACGGCACGCCGATCGACATCGGCGGAGCCCGCCTTCGCATGCTCCTTTCCCGGCTCGCGCTCGACGCCGGCCGCGCGGTTCCCGCCGAGGCGCTGATCGACGGGCTGTGGGGCGCGGAACCCCCGGCGGACGCGGCGAACGCGCTCCAATCGCTGGTCTCGCGGCTGCGTCGGGTGCTGCGGCCCGCGGGGGCCGAGCTGGAGTCGGGCAACGGCGGGTACCGGCTCGCGGTGCCCCCGGAGGCGGTGGATCTCCACCGGTTCGAGCGGTTGTCCGCCGAGGGGCGCCGGGAACTTGCCGCTGGCCGGGACGGTACCGCCGCCGAATCGCTCGCTGCCGCGCTCGCGTTGTGGCGCGGGCCGGCGCTCGCGGACGTGCTGGACGCGCCGTTCGCGGCCGCGCCGGCGACGCTGCTGGAGGAGCGGCGCACGGAGACCGCCGAGGACTGGTTCGAAGCCGAGCTGCGGCTGGGCCGGCACGCGGACGTGCTCGCGGACCTTACCGCCGCGGCGCAGGCGCATCCGCTGCGGGAACGGTTGGCTGGCTTGCGAATTCGGGCGCTTTCCGCCGCGGGAAGGCAGGCTGACGCACTCGCCGCGTACTCCGCGATCCGGGCGACGCTGGCCGACGAGCTGGGCGTCGACCCGTCGGCGGAGCTGCAGGAAGTGCATTTGCGTGCGTTGCGCGGCGAGTACACGCCGGTCGCCGCGGTGGCTGACCGGTTGCCGCAGCGGCTGACCAGCTTCATCGGCCGGACCGACGAGCTGAAGCTGCTGGCCGAACTGCTCGAAGGAGCCCGGCTGGTCACGCTCGTCGGCCCGGGCGGGGCGGGCAAGACCCGGCTCGCGACGGAAGCGGCTTCGCGGCATCCGGCACACTCGCGCGGCCTCGTGTGGTTTGTGCCGCTGGCGGGGGTGCGGGACGCCGAGGACGTGTTGTCGGCCTTGCTCAACGCGCTGGAGGTGCGCGACCTCCGGACGACGGAGACCGAGGCGCGGCGTCGGCAGGTCGATCCGTTCGAGCACGCGGTGGAGGCGCTTTGCGGCGCGGAAGCGTTGCTGGTGCTGGACAACTGCGAACACGTCGTGGACACCGCCGCCGAGCTGGCCGAAAACCTGCTGCGCCGGCTGCCCGCGTTGCGCGTGCTGGCCACGAGCCGGGAGCCGTTGGCGATCACCGGGGAAACGCTGTGCCCGCTCGGTCCGCTGCCGGTGCCGGACGAGACCGCGCCGCCCTCGGACGTCGGCACGCTCGATTCCGTCCGGCTGTTCCTCGACCGCGCGATGGCGGTGCGCCCGGGATTCCGGCTCGACGAGTCCACAGTGGACTCGGTGCGGCAGATCTGCCGCCGGCTCGACGGAATGCCGCTCGCGCTCGAACTGGCCGCCGCGCGGTTGCGGTCGATGACCGCACAGCAGATCGCCGAACGCCTGGACGACCGGTTCCGGTTGCTCACCTCCGGCAGCCGGACGGCGTTGCCGCGGCAGCGCACGCTGCGCGCGGTGGTGGAGTGGAGCTGGGATCTGCTGAGCGACGCGGAGGTCCGGCTCGCGCGCAGGCTCGCGGTGTTCGCGGCGAGTTTTTCCGAGGAGGCGGTGGAAAACGTCTGCGCGGACGACGAACTGCCCGCGGAAGACATCGTGTACGTGCTGGGTTCGCTGGTCGAGAAGTCCATTGTGGACGTGGTGGGCCTGCGCTACCGCCTGCTGGAAACCCTGCGTGCGTACGCGTCCGAGCGGCTCGCCGAATCCGGTGAGCAGGAGCGGATGCGGGTGGCGATGGTCGCCTATTACGCGGAACTGGCGCACCGCAACGAGCCCTTGCTGCGCGGACGGGATCAGCTGCGGGCGATCGACGTCTACGAGCACGACAGCGACAACTTCACCTCCGCGCTGCGGGCGGCGATCGAGTCGGGAGCCGCGGAATCGGCGGCCCGGCTGCTGTTCGGGTTGTTCTGGTATCTCAACATCGTCGGCCAGAACGAGCGGGCCGCGCAGTTCGTCGACGAGGTGCTCGAACTGGGCGCGCAGCTGCCGCCCGACCTCGCGGCGAGCCTGCGGTTGAGCCAGGTGCTGATGCTGGCCATGTCCGGTCCGCAGGTCGAGGCGGACGTTCCCGAACTGGTCGACGAATGCGTACGGACCGGTGCGGCGGAACGGAATCCGTGGCTGTGGGTGGGATTGCCGATAGTGGCTTACCTCAACGGCGAACGCGAGCTGGCGAAGCGCGAGATCCGCCGTGCGGTCGAACGGGACGACCTGTGGAGCCGCGCCGCCGGACACTGGGCGGAGAGCTTCGTCCTCGGCGACATGGGCGACCTCGAGGGCGCGGAGCGGGCGCGAGAACTCGCGCACCAGGGTTTCGCCGAGGTCGGCGACCGCTGGGGCCTCGGCATGACGCACGGTTTCCGGGCCGCGGCGCTGTCGCAATCCGGCGACCACGAGGCGGCGATCGCCGGGTACACCGAGGGTTTGCGGCTCGTGATGGAGCTGCGGTCCAGGGACGACATCGTGCAGCAGTGGTGGCGGCTGGCGGTGGAACGGTCGCGCGCCGGCGACCAGGAGGGCGCCTGGCGGGACATGGAGGCCGCGGAACGCTACGCGTCTTCCGGCGGCAACAACGGATTGCGCCTGATCCTGTTGCTCGGCCGCGCCGAGCTGCTGATCCGCGAGCGCAACATCGCGCAGGCGCGCGAGGTGTTCCGGGAAATGAAGTCGGCACGGGCGGACTGGCCGACGCCGGAGGGTTTCGAAGCGGAATGGCTCGCCGCGATCGAGGCCGGGCTGCTGCTCGCGGAAGGCCGCCCGGACGAGGCGGAGCCGGCGGTGTTCGAGGTGATCGAGCAGACGGCCGGGCGCTTCGACATGCCGGACCTCGCTGGCATGGTCGAGTTGCTGGCGCGGATCCGGTACCAGCAGGGGCGGCTGGAGGAGTCCGCGCGGATGCTGGCGCTGAGCGCGGTGGTGCGTGGGCGGTTCGACCTGGGGAGCCCGGAGGTCCGGGAGCTGATCGCCAACCTGACCCGGGACCTGGGCGCGGAACGGTACGAGGCGCTCGTGGCCGAGACCTCGCGGCTGGACCGGGCCGAGGCGATCGGGGCGGTCCGGGCGGAGCGGTCCTGTGTTATCGGTGATAACTGAATCTTGCTTCCACTGATGTTTTCAGTGATACGCTCTCGTGGGTATCACTGGAAACGTCGAGGAGCTGTCATGCGTATCGTCGCCCTGGAAGAACACGTGATCCTGCCTGTCCTGCGCGACGCGTGGGCGAAGGCGGGGCTTCAGCCGCACGGTTATCCCGAGGGCCACCCGGTCACTCGAAAGCTTCTCGACGTCGGCGACGAACGCCTCGCCGACATGGACGAGCAGGGCATCGACGTCGCGGTGCTGTCTCTCACCACTCCCGGTGTGCAGAACCTGCCGGCTGCCGACGCCGTGCCAGTCGCGCGCGAAGCCAACGACGCACTCGCCGAGATCGTCGCCGCGAATCCCACGCGGTATCAAGCCTTCGCCACCCTCCCGACGTCCTCGCCCGAAGCCGCGGCCGAGGAACTGGAACGCGCGGTGGGCCTGGGCTTCCGCGGCGCGATGCTGTACGGGCGCACCGGCGAGAAACTGGCCGACGCACCGGAATTCGACGACCTCTACGCCACCGCCGCAAGACTGCGCGCCCCGCTGCATTTCCACCCCCAAGCGCCGGTGCGGGCGGTACAGGACGTGTACTACTCGGGCCTGCCCAACGGCGTCGGCGCGGCTCTGGCGACCGCCGGACTCGGCTGGTACTACGACCTCGGCGTGCAATACCTGCGGATGATCTTCTCCGGCGTCTTCGACCGGCATCCCGAACTGCAGGTGATCGCCGGACACTGGGGCGAGGTGGTCCTGTTCTACCTGGACCACGTCGGCGTCTTGGGCGGGATGGCCGGACTGCGGCAACCGCTGGCCGACTACTTCCGGCAGAACTTCTGGATCGCGGGCAGCGGCACGGTCAGCGAACGGTACCTGCGCTGGACGGCGGAGGTGGTCGGGACCGGGCGGATGCTGTACTCGACCGACTATCCCTACACCTTCGGCACGCGGCCGGGCGGATTCCCTTACCTGGACACGAGCGGCGGGGTCGCGCGGTCGTTTCTGGAGCAGGTGCCGTTCAGCGAGGAAGAGAAGGCCGCGATCGGGTCCGGCAACTGGGAGCGGCTGACCGGCCATCTCGCGACAGGTCGTCAGCCGCGCTGACAGCTGGCGATAACCTGCGGCGTCCCGCATAGCGCGAAGGAGCCCAGGCGTGTGGTCAGCAGCTCACCAAGCAGTCGAACTTGAAGACCTGCCACGCTTGCGGGCGCTCCTCGACGCCGGTCACGACGTCGAGGACGACATCGGCGACGGCTGGACTCTGCTGCGGCACGCCATCGACGCCGAAGTCGACGGCCACATCCAAAGCGGCGAGCCATTGCACGTCGACGTCACCGCCTTTCTCCTCGCGCGCGGTGCCGACCCGAGCCGTCGCCACGAGGGCGTTTCGGCCGTCGAGGAAGCGGACAGCCGAGGACATTGGCTGGCCGCCGACCTCATGCGTGCCTGGCTCGAACGGGGCCGGAAGCCGTAAGCCCAGATGAGAAAGGGAGTGTCTGTGCCCGGCTGTGGAACCCGGACACAGACACTCCCCGCAGCGTCCACACCCCCGTGAAGGACGCCCTCAGACCCGCTTGCGGTAGGCCCACGTCGCGAGCGGGAAGAACACCACGACCGCACCGGCCATCCACGCCAGTGCGCCCAGCAGGGAACCGCCGTAGGCGCCGCCGTTCAGGAGGCCGCGCATCACGTCGGACAGCAGGCTCACCGGGCTGATGTCGGCCCAGGCCTTGAGCCAGCCCGGCATCGTGGCGGTCGGGAGGAACACGTTGCTGCCGAACGTCAGCGGCATGATGAAGACGAACATCAGGCCCTGCGCCGCGCCCGGGGACTTCATCAGCATCCCCACGAACACCGAACCCCAGCAGAAGCACAGGCCGAACGCGACCGCCAGCAGGATCGCGAGGACGAACTCCCCGGGACCGGTCTGCACCCGGAAACCCATCACGGTCGCCACGGTCAGCAGTACTGCGAGGCACACCACGTACCGCACGAGGTCGGCCAGCACCGCGCCGATCAGCGGGGCCGAACGGGCGATCGGCATGGCGCGGAAGCGGTCGAAGACGCCCTTGGTGATGTCGGTGTTGAGCTGCGTGCCGACCGTCAGCGACGCCTGCAGCACGTTCATCACGATCAGGCCCGGCACGAACGACTGCAGGTAGTTCTCGATCGAACCGCCCAGCGCGTTGCCGAACAGGTAGGTGAACATCAGCAGGAAGATGATCGGCATCAGCGTGACGTCGGCCAGCTGTTCCGGATTCTTGCGGATCTTCAGGATTCCGCGCCAGGCCAGCGAAAACGCGTGCTTCGCGCCCTGGACGGGACTGATGTGCCGGGGCGGGGCCACGGCGGTGGCGGCGGTCATGACCGGCTCCCTTCGAGTTCGCGCTCCGGCGTCTTCTCCTCGGCCGCGTGCCCGGTCAGCGCCAGGAACACCTCGTCGAGGCTGGGCAGCCGCAGCGCCAGTTCGTCGGAGGTGATGCCTGCCGTGTCGAGGCGGCGCACCAGCGTGGACAGCAGCACCGGGTCGGACACCGGCGCGGTCAGCAGTCCGGTGGCGTTGTCGCGGACCGGGCGGACGCCGGTGAGTTCGGCCAGGATGCGGTCGACCTCGTCGAGGTCGCTCAGCGACGTCGGCCGCACCTGCAGCGTCTGCCCGCCGACCCGGCGCTTCAGCTCGTCGGCCCGGCCGTCGGCGACCACGTGGCCGTGGTCGAACACGGTGATCCGGTCGGCCAGCTGGTCGGCCTCCTCCAGGTACTGCGTGGTGAGCAGCACCGTCGCGCCGTCGGCGACGAGGCTGCGGACGACGGCCCACACCTCGTTGCGCGCGTGCGGGTCGAGTCCGGTGGTCGGCTCGTCCAGGTACAGCACGGCGGGGCGGCCGACGAGGCTCGCCGCCAGGTCGAGCCTGCGCCGCATGCCGCCGGAGTACGTGCGGATCGGCCGCTTGGCCGCGTCGGTCAACTCGAACCGCTCCAGCAATTCCGCCGCCCGCGCCCGGGCGTCGGCCCGGGACAGGTTCAGCAGCTTGCCGATCAGCACCAGGTTCTCGGTGCCGCTCAGGTCCTCGTCCACCGACGCGTACTGCCCGGTGAGCCCGATCAGCCCGCGCACCCGGACCGGGTCGCGGACCACGTCGTACCCCCCGACCGTGGCCCGGCCCGCGTCGGGTCTCAGCAGGGTCGCCAGGATGCGGACCGCGGTCGTCTTGCCCGCGCCGTTCGGCCCGAGCACCCCGACCACCTTCCCGAACGGAACCTCCAGGTCCACCCCGTCCAGCGCCTTCGTCTCCCCGAAATGCTTGACCAGGCCCTCGGCCTGGATCGCGTGCGACATGATGCCTCCTCCTGTGTCGCTCCAGCACACTGTGGACGGTGCCGCTGGCAAGCCGCGCACACGGCGCTGACACGGACCTGTCAGCGGCTGCCCGGCATACTCTTCGATCATGGTGATGGAGGCGCGGACGCGAACCCGGCTGGTCACGGGCCTGCTCGTGCTGGTCGGACTGCCGCTGCTGACGGTGACGGTGCTGCGCACGATCGGCTGGGACGGCAGCGGCTGGTACCTGACCGCGTTGCTGGCGCTGACGCCGTACGTCGTCATCTACGGCGTCCTGCTCGCCGCACTCGCGCTGGTGCTGCGGCGCTGGTGGGTCGGCGGTGTCGCGCTCGCGATGTCCGCGCTGCTGGCGGTGTACGTCGCGCCGCGCGTGATGTCCGACGACCAGCCCGCGGCGCAGGGGAAGACGGTGCGCGTCCTGGCGGCCAACCTGTACCTGGGCCAGGCCGACCCGGCGGCGCTCGTGCGGCTGGTCCGGGAGCAGCGGATCGACGTGCTGAACCTGCTGGAGATGACGCCGGCGGCGATGTCCGGGCTGGAGAAGGCCGGGCTGTTCCAGACGCTGCCGTACCGCGTGCTGCATCCGGCGTCCGGGGTGGACGGTTCCGGCATCGTGTCGCGGTATCCGTTGACCGAAGAGGACTACACCGGCGATTCGGCCCAGAAACAGCCCGGCGCGGCCGCGGATCTCGGCGGCGGCACGACGTTGGAGCTCGTGGCGGCGCATCCGCGTTCGCCGGACTCCGGGTACTACCAGTGGGAACAGGAGATGCGGGACCTGTCGCGCGCGATCGGCGAGCACGGCCTGCGTGTGGTGGCCGGCGATTTCAACGCGACCCTCGACCACGCCGCGCTGCGGACGGTGCTGTCCCGCGGATACGTCGACGCGGCGGAGGCTCGCGGCGCCGGCCTGGTCCCGACCTGGTCGACGTCGGCCGTTCCGCTCGTGCCGCTGGACCACGTGCTGGTGGACCGCCGGGTCGCGATCCGGGATTACCGGGCGTTCGACGTGCCCGGAAGCGATCACCGGGCGGTTTACGCGGAGGTGCAACTGCCGTGACGACCCTGCGGCCCAGCAGCGGGGAAGCCGAATACCCGCGGCTGCTGGAGGTCTGGCGCAGCGCCGTCGAGGCGACGCACCATTTCCTGACCCCGGCGGACGTCGAGTACTACGCCACGCGCGTCCCGCACTACTTCCCGGAAGTGGACCTGACCGTGGCGGAGGTCGACGGAATCGCCGCGGGTTTCTCGGGGATCGCCGACGGAAAGCTGGAAATGCTGTTCGTGCACGACGATTTCCGCGGTCGCGGAGTCGGATCGGCGTTGCTGCGTGCGGCGCTGGACCGGTTCCCGAAGCTCACCCTGGACGTGAACGAGCAGAACCCGCAGGCAGTCGGTTTCTATCTGCACCACGGGTTCGTGGTGGCGGGCAGGCAGGAGACCGATTCGGACGGCCGTCCGTTCCCGTTGCTGGCACTCAAGCGAGCTTGACCAGCGTCTCCAGCGCGCCGGCGGCGATCGAAATCCCGCGCCCATGCCGGATTTGCGGTTCGCGCGGGTTGATCCGGATCAGCGCACCCGTCGCCGCGCTGGCGAGTTCGGAGTACCGCCGTACCGTCGGAACCGCTTGCCCGGCACCGAGTTCGACCACCACCAGGTCGCGATGCGCACGTCGCCAGGCCGTCAGCTCGTCCAGCTGTTCCTGACTGCGATCCGGCACCCAGTCGAAATCCCCGAACATCAGGATGTTGGGCCGGGCCAGGCTGCCGCACCGCGGACACGACGGCAGCGGCGGCCGGGCGCGCATCGTCGCCTCGTCCAGGTCGACCGCGATGCCCTCCGCCGGCCAGATCTCCCGCGAGCATCCCGCCAGGCACTGCAGATGATGGATCGACCCGTGCGCCTCGGCGACGTGCGGAAATCCCGCCGCCTGGAACTGTCCGTCCACATTGGACGTGAAAACGCGCACACCGCCCGGGGTGGCAAGCCCCCATTCGAGCAGCAGGCTGAACCCCCGGTGCGGGACCGTTTTCCGGTACAGGTCGAGCCGATGCCCGTAGAACCCCCAGGCCAGCTCCGGATCCGAGGCGAAATGCTGAGGGTCGGCCAGCTCCTCGAACCGCAGCCCGAGCCCGGCGTACGGCGGATACGCCCGCCAAAACCCTTCCCCGCCACGGAAATCGGGCAGGCCGGAGTCGACGCCCATCCCGGCGCCGGCGCACACGAGCAGCGCGCCGGCGCCGCGGATCAGCTCGGCGGCGCGGGCGAGTTCGTCACTCACCCGGCTTCGATGCCTGGACGACCTCGAACTCCAGCAGATTCGCGCCGCTCGCCACCGGCTTCTGGCGCTCGCCGGCGTGCGCCTCGCGCGCCGGGCCCTTCGCCCAGGCCTGGTAGTGCTCCTCGGTTTCCCACTTCGTGTACACGAAGTAGCGCGTCTCGCCCGCGACCGGGCGGAGCAACTCGAAGCCGAGGAACCCCTCCTGGTTGTCGACGGAGTGCAGCCGCGCGGCGAATCGCTTCTCCAACTCCGGGCCGGCGCCTTCGGGGACCTCGATTGCGTTGATCTTGACCACTGCCATGGGTCCAGCGTACTAACGGCTGGCCCTGTTTCGCGGTTCGTGCCACTGTGTTTGATTGCACCGACTTCGTCGGCGCGTGCGGGATCGCCTTCAAGTCGGCGTCTGACGGAGCTGCGCACCCGGCCCGGGGGGCCGTGCACGCATCTCCGTCAGACGCCGACGCGATCCCGCGTTTGGGTTACGTCAGGTGGGCGCGGGGCTGGTCCGGCGGGCACGAGGACCTGGTCGGCATGCTGGTCACAGCCAAACAGCACGGCCACTACGAGCTGGGCGCGGTGGACTACGCGACGGTCGCGATCGGCCCGGACGAGGCGGCGGACGTCGTCCAGCTCGGGTTGGTCGGCACGACCGCGCCGGACGGTTCCCCGGTGCTGGTCGGCGTGCGCGGCTCGGCCCCGCAATACGGCCAAGCGAACTGCCGCCTCGAAGTGATCGCTGTGTTTGATGGCGCCGGCTCCGCCGTCGCGGGCGCGATCGCCTTCAAGTCGGCGATCCCGCGTTTGGATTGCGTCGGGTAGGCACGGCGCGCGACCGGTCAGCATTTGAAGCGCGGCCTGCTGCTGCACGGCCCGCCCGGAACCGGGAAAACGCACACCGTGCGATACCTGATGGGTCAGCTCCCGAACTGCACAGTCGTGATCCTCACCGGCGTCGCCATGCGGTTCATCTCGCAAGCCGCTTCGCTGGCGCGCCGGTTGCAGCCGAGCGTCGTGGTGCTGGAGGACGTCGACCTGATCGCCGAGGACCGCGCCCTCGCGCACGGTCCCACGCCGCTGTTGTTCAGCCTGCTCGACGCGATGGACGGCGTCGGCGGCGACGCGGATGTCACCTTCCTGCTGACCACCAACCGGGCGAGCAGTCTGGAGAAAGCGCTGGCAGACCGGCCCGGCCGGGTCGACTTGGCGGTCGAGGTGCCGTTGCCGGACGCGGCGGGCCGGGAAGCGTTGCTGCGGCTGTACTCGCGTGACCTGGAGCTGACAGCCGACCTGACCCCGGTGGTCGAGGCGACGGAAGGCGTCACCGCGTCGTTCATGAAGGAACTGCTCCGCCGGGCGTCGCTGCGCGCGCTGGCGCTTCGGCCCGACGAACCAGTGCGGGTCGGCGACCCCGAACTGAGCGCGGCCCTAGCCGAAATGAACGACTCGCGCAGCAGCCTGACCAGGTCGTTGCTCGGCAGTCACGGCCGCAGCGTGCCCGGGTAGAGGTCGGCGTCCGACGGCAGCTTCGAGCTGTGGAACCAGTCGTTGAGGAAGCCGCTCAAATCGCGTCCGGCGACCTTCGACACGAGCTTCTCGAAGTCCGCCCACGTCGCGTTGCCGTTGCGATGCTGGCTCACCCACTCGTGCAGCACCTTCTCGAACCCCGGCTCGCCCATTTCCCGGCGCAGCGCGTGCACGGCGAGGATGCCCTTGTCGTACGCGCCCTCGAACAGGTGCTCCGGCCCCATGTCGACGAGCTTCTGGCCCCAGAAATCCGTGCTGCCCCTGGTGATTTCGACGGCCGCGCGGTAGCGGTCGTCCAGGTTCTGGCCCTCGCGCTCGCCCCACATCCACTGCGCGTACGACGCGAAGCATTCGTTCAGGCAGATGTCCGCCCACGAGTTGAGCGACACCGAATCGCCGAACCACTGGTGCGCGTTCTCGTGCACCAGAGTCAGGATTTCCGCCCATTTCGCATAAGTGGGACGGGTTTGCGTTTCCAGGGAGAAATGGATGTTCTCGTCGAGGTAGATCCCGCCCGCCGCGCTCTGCGGATATTTGCCGAACTTGCTCTCCAAAAACGAGAGCACCTCGGGCAGCCGGTCGCCGGTGGCCTCGCGGGCTTCGGCACCCGGCGCGTAGCCGGAAACGACCGGCGTGCCGTCCGGGAGCGTGGACCGCTGCACGGTGAACCTGTCGATCGCGATCGTGGTCAGGTAACTGGCCACCGGGTTCGGATCGGTCCACGTCGTGGTGGTTTTGCCGTCTTTGCCGCTCGTGCCCTGCTCCCGGCCGTTGGACAGCACCGTCCATCCGGCGGGCACGTGCGCGGTCAGCGTGAAGGTCGCCTTGTCGCGCGGGGTTTCGTTGACCGGGTACCAGAACGACGCCGCGTGCGGTTCGCCGACCAGGTACGCGCCGCCGTCCTCGGAGCGGGCCCAGCCGTTCTCCGACCCGCCGTCGTGCGGGGTGTTCGCCGGTACGCCCGAATAGCGCACGCGCGTCCGGAACGTCGAACCCGAGCGCAGCGGTTCGGCCGGAGTCACGACCAGTTTGTTCTTCTCCCGGCTGTACTTCGCCAGTTTCCCGTCGATCTCCACTCCGGAGACGTCGAGCCCGCGCAGGTCGAGGTCGAAGCGGCTGAGGTCCTGGGTGGCTTTCGCGGAGACCGTGGTGTCGCCGTCGAGGCGGCCGCTCGGCGGGTCGTAGCTGACGTCGACGTGGTAGTCGAGCGCGTCGTATCCGCCGTTGCCGTCCTCCGGGAAGTACGGGTCGCCCGCGCTGCTCGCGCCCGGCGCCGGATGCATCGGGGGCGGCGGCGGAGCAGCGGGCTCGGCGGGGCTGCACGCGGACAGCGCAAGCACGCCGGCGAGGGCGAGGACGGCGGTTCGGCGGCTGCGCATTCCTTCACCCTAGGGGCAGGTTTGTGATGAAGTAGCGCCAGAAACCCAGGAGGACTAATGCGACCAGGCCTGATCGACTTCGGCGGCGACGAACGCCCCGGCGTGTCGATCCTCCTGCTGCACGGGCTGATGGGCCGCGCTCGCACGTGGTGGCCGGTCGCGCAATGGCTCAAGCGGTACGGCCGGGTGCGCGCCCTCGACGCCCGCGGGCACGGCCGCGCGCCGCACAGCGGACCGTGGACGACCGAGCAGTTCGCCGAGGACATCGCGGACGTGCTGGCCGAGCTCGGTCCCTCCGTGCTGATCGGGCATTCGATGGGCGGACTGCACGCGTGGGCCACCGCGGCGAAATACCCGGAGCTGGTACGCGCGGTGGTCAGCGAGGATTTCGCGCCGGACCAGCGCGGACGCACCGTCGAGACCTGGCGCGGCTACTTCGAGAGCTGGCCGGTGCCGTTCGAATCGCTGGCCCACGTGCGCGAGTTCTTCGGCGCCGCGGGCGACTACTTCACCGAATGCGTCGAGGAACGCGAGGACGGCTACCACCTGATCGCCGACCTGGAGCACCTGTACGAGATCGCCGCCGAATGGGGGCGCCGGGACTACTGGTCCATTGTGGACGGCATCCGCTGTCCGCTGCTGCTGGTCGAGGGCGAGCACACCGCGATGCCCGCCGGTCAGCAAGCCGAGGTCGCGGCGCGCGTGCCCGGCGCGAAACACCTGGTCGTGCCCGGTTCGGCGCATTTGCCGCACGCCGAGGCGCCGGAGACCTACCGCGGTGCGGTGGAGGCGTTCCTGTCCGGCCTGTGACGCCCCACGTGTCCCGCCCTCGCTGGCACACGTGAGGCGTCCCCGGTCAGCGGGCCAGCTCGGTGCGCCACGCGGCGGTCGAGCGGTCCGCCGGCACGATCAGCGGCCAGACGTCCGAGCCGAGGTAGGCGGATTCGTCGCCGGCCCGGGCCGCGGTGCAGCTGTCGCGGGAAAGCCCGTGCGCCGCGGCCAGCGCGGACACCGCGTCCGCGGTCGCCTTGCCGAATACGCCGTCGGTCGGCACGCCGAAACCGGCGGCGCGCAGGAAGCGTTGCGCGGTCCGCACCTGCGGGCCGGTGTCCCCCGGCTTGAGCAGCGGCCACTCCGGCGCGTCGAGCCGGGCGACGGACAGGCCGAGCTGCTGCCCGACCGCGGTGCGCAGCTCCGGGAGCCGGTTGTAGAGCACCTGGCCGCAGCACTCGGTCGAGTTGAAATCGCGGTGGCCCTTGATGAACTCGGGCGTGATGCCGTATTGGTGCGCGATGTAGGCGACCAGCTGCACGAGCGAGTTCCACAGCGCGACCGGCACGTCGACCGTGCTGTAGAGGCCCTCGTTCTCGATGCCGATGCATTCGCTGTTGTGGTTGGCGACGTTCGCGCCCTGCACGTGCTGCTTCCCGCCGCGCAGGATTTCCAGGCTGCGGTGCCGCCCCTCGGTGACGAAGCCGCCGCGGCTGTTCGTGAACTGCTGGCCGGTGTCGATCCAGCCGCGGGTGTCCATGTGGAAGTTCTGGATGTCCCGCGAGATCTGCAGCGCGTGCGCCAGCGAGTAGTCGGTGTTGTTGCCGGGGTCGACGGTGTGGTGCACCACGATGTACGTCGGCTTGTGGTTCTCCACCACGATCGTGCCCGAGGGCGGACGGGCGTTCCACTCGGCCGTCGAATGGATGACCGGCGTGGTCACCGCGGCCGCGGATTTCGCTCCTGCGAAGCCCAAAGCGCCCGCGGCGGTGACGGTGAGGCCGCCCTTCAGGACGGCACGACGCGTTGCTTCCCCCATGCGGAACTCCTCAGCCCGGAAGTGCGACGGGGGAAAGCTAACCCGGCGCCCCGGAGGGGACAACTTTTTGCCGACTTTCGTAGTAGTGCGTCAGTGTTCCCCGGGAAGCGCGAACAGCCCGTCGCGGGTTTGCTCCAGCAGACCGTCCACGAGCAGCGAATCCAGGCACCGGTCGCGCTGGCCGGCTTCGTGCCACACGACATCCAGCCGCGCCTTCTCGACCGGCCCCTCGGCACCGCGCAGGACGTCCAGCAACAGCCCGCGCACCTGCCGGTCGGTGCCGGCGAACTTCTGCACCGGCTTGGCCGGACCGGCGTATTCGGGACGGCCGTTGAGCTGCCACGCGCATTCGGCGTAAATCGGGCAGTCCGCGCACTTCGGCGACCGCGCGGTGCAGATCAGCGCGCCCAGCTCCATCAAGGCTGCGGACAGCTTCGCCGCAGGCGCGTCTTCGGCGGGAAGCAACGCTTCGACGTCCGCCATGTCGCGGGTATTCGACGCCGGACCAGCGTCCCCCGCGCCATGTACGGCGCGCGCGACCACCCGTCGGACGTTCGTGTCCACCACCGGCGCGCGCTTGCCGTACGCGAACGCCGCCACCGCGCGCGCCGTGTACGCGCCGATGCCGGGCAACGCGAGCAGCGTGTCCACATCGGACGGAACGACGTCGCCGTGCTCCTGAGCGATGACGGTGGCGGCGGCGTGCAGCCGAAGCGCGCGACGCGGGTAGCCGAGCTTGCCCCACGCGCGCACGACCTCGCCGGTGGTCTCCGCGGCGAGCGCCGACGGCACCGGCCAGCGAGCCATCCACTCCAGCCAGATCGGCTGGACGCGCGAGACCGGCGTCTGCTGCAACATGATTTCGCTGACCAGCACGCCCCACGCCGAGCAATCGGGCTCCCGCCACGGCAGGTCCCGGCCGACGTCGGCGAACCACTCGATCAGCACATCGGTGTCTAGGGCCACCCCACCATTGAATACGAAAGCTCTTACTTGACCTCGGTCAGGCTCCCGGCCTTCACGTCGTAGACGAATCCGCGCACGTTGTCGGTGTGCAGGAGGAAGTCGCTGCGCCGGGCGCGCTCCACCGAGGTGCGGACGCTGTCCTCGACCTTGCGGAACGCCTCGACCGCCCAGGTCGGCCGCAGCCCGGTGGCGGACTCCAGTTCGTCCTTGAACTCCTCGTCGGTGACCGTGGAAAGGCCGCAGTCGGTGTGCTGCACGATCAGCACCTCGCGAGTGCCGAGTTTGCGCTGGCTGAGCGCGAGCGACCGGATCATGTCGTCGGTCACCACGCCGCCCGCGTTGCGCAGGACGTGTGCCTCGCCCTGCAGCAGGCCGAAGATCTCGAACACGCGGATCCGGGCGTCCATGCAGGTCAGGATCGACACCTGCAGCGACGGCTTGGGGGAGGACCGGTCGCCCGGAACGATGTGGCCGATTTCCTGATTGCGCTTGAGCAGCACGTCGATGGAGGTCATGGGGCACCTTTCGGCCTGCGCTTCCCCGCGGGACACGGGCGGCTGGCGTCCATGGAACCCGCCGCGACCCGCCCGCACAACGCGGTGGGCGGGAAATCACGGCAAAGGCTGGGGTGTCTTGTGCGTGGTTATGCCGGTTCTCACCGGCATCGCCGCGCACGACTCAGCCGCCGAACCAGGGCTCCTCGACCGTCCGCGGCGGCGCCGACGTGCGGCCGACCCGCAGTTCGGTCGGCAGCGTGATGACCTTCGGCCCGACCCGCTCGGCCGAGCTGAGCAGCAGCCGTCCGGCCACCTTGCCCTTCTCCAGCACCGGCTGATGCACCGTGGTGAGCCCGGAGCGCTCCGCCTCGGCGATGCCGTCGAAACCGGTCACTGTGAGGTCGAGCGGCACCCGCAGCCCGCGGCGCGCGGCCTCGGCCAGCGCGCCGAGCGCGAGAATGTCCGACGTGCAGACCAGGGCGGTGACCTGCGGATACGCGTCCAGCAGCTGACGTGCGGCCGAGGCGCCGTCGTCCACCGTGTGGTCGAAACGCTCGACGACCGGCACGGTCGCCCAGTCGACGCCCGCCGAGGAGAACGCGGTCGCCAGCGCCTCCAGCCGGGTGCGCTGCACGTGGAAATGCGCGCCGCTCTGGCGTTCGGCGGTCACGAAGTCGTCGTTGCGCTCGCGGCCGAGCCGCATGCAGAGAACGCCGATCTGCCGGTGGCCGAGCGCCACGAGATGGTCCGCGAGCTGCGTCACGGCGGCCGCGTCGTCCGGACCGACGCGGTCCACGCCCTCGATCCGTGGCTGGTCGATGATTACCGTCGGCACCGGCCGTTCCAGGACGGCCGCGAGATGCGGATCGTCGTCCGGCACGGAGTACACGACGAACCCGTCCACGCCCGCGCGGTGCACCGCGGCGAGGTCCTCGCGGCCGGGGCTGGCCGGCACGAGATGCAGGCCGACGCCCGCGTCCTCGCAGGCCAGCGCGAGCCCTTCGAGCACGCCGACGGCGGCCGGGTCGCGGAAGGCGTAGGAGAGGTTCTCGGTCAGCAGCAGCCCGACCGCGCCCGCCTTGCGGGTGCGCAGCGAGCGCGCGACCGGGTCCGGGCCGGGGTAGCCGAGCCGCCGCGCGGTCTCGAGCACCCTGCGGCGCAGTTCGGGGGAGAGCTGGTCCGGGCGGTTGTAGGCGTTGGACACGGTGGTCCTGGACACCCCGAGCTCCGCCGCGAGCGACGCCAATGTCGCCTGCCTCCGGGTGCGAATAGGACGGCCCATCCGCAAACCGTAACGGTTCAGATCGTTTTCCAGAAGCGACACCCCTGTGGTGAGCGTCTCGATCCGCTCGGTGATCAAGAGCGGGTGCGGCCACCCGGTGGAGTGAGGCTCGCCGTTCGGATGGGGTAAAGTGAATCTGACAACGGTTTCCATTAGCAGTTCGACTCAGGAGTGCCCGATGACTTCCCGCCGCACCACGAGCGTCCTCGCCGCCGCGTCGGCCTTGGCTGTGTTCGCGCTCGGCGCGTGCTCCAGCACGTCGTCCTCGTCCGGTTCCGGGGCGGGAGGGGGCGCGGGCGACCAGGTGAAGGTCGTCGCGTCCACCGATGTCTGGGGCAGCGTCGTGTCCGCCGTCGGAGGCGACAAAGTGCAGGTCACGTCGATCATCCACGATCCGTCGGCCGACCCGCACTCGTACGAATCGACCGCCGACGACGCGCTCGCCGCCAAGAAGGCGCAGCTGACGCTGGGCAACGGCGGCGGGTACGACGAGTTCTTCACCAAGCTTTCGGGTGAGGCGGCTTCGGCGAAGAAGCTGGTCGCGTACGACATCGCCAAGCCGGGCGAGGAGAACGAGCACGTCTGGTACGACCTGCCGGGCGTGGAGAAGGTCGCCGACCAGGTCGCGGCCGCGCTCGGCGAGATCCAGCCCGCGTCGAAGCAGAAGTTCGACGACAACGCCAAGACCTTCAAGGCCCAGCTCGACGGCCTGATCAAGAAGGCGGCCGCGCTGGGGACCGCGCACCCGGACACGAAGGTCGTCGTCACCGAACCGGTCGCGCACTACCTGCTCAAGACCGCGAACATCGCCGACGCCACCCCGAAGGCGTTCTCCGACGCGATCGAGAACGAGACCGACGTGCCCGCCGCCGCGGTTTCCGAGTTCACCAAGCTGATCAAGGAGAAGCAGGTGAAGGCGCTGGTCAACAACGTGCAGACGGTCACCCCGCTGACCAAGCAGGCGGTCGCCGACGCGAAGGCGTCCGGGGTCGCGGTGGTCGACGTATCCGAGACGCTCCCGGCGAACGTCACGGGCTACATTGACTGGATGACCAAGGATGTGGACTCGCTGTCGGGGGCTCTGAACAGCTGATGTCCGTCCAGCTTCCGGAAACCGGCCCCGCGGTCCGCGTGCGCGGGGCCGGGCTCGCCTTCGGCGACCGCACCCTCTGGTCCGGTTTGGACCTGGACGTCGAGCCGGGCGAATTCCTCGCTGTCCTCGGCCCGAACGGGTCCGGCAAGAGCAGCTTCCTCAAGGCGCTGCTGGGCATGCAGTCGCTGTCGGCGGGCACGGTGGAAATCGCGGGCGGACGTCCGGGAGGCGCGAACCGCAAGGTCGGCTACATCCCGCAGCAGCGCGCGATCGACGACGCGCTCACGCTGCGCGGCATCGACCTGGTCGGCCTTGGCCTCGACGGCCACCGCTGGGGCCCCGGCCTCGCCGGAATGCGCGAGCGGAAACGCCGCGTGGCGTCGGTGATCGACTCGGTCGGCGGCACGCGTTACGCGAGGCAGCCGGTCGGCCGGCTTTCCGGCGGCGAGCAGCAACGGCTGCGGGTGGCGCAGGCGCTGGTCGGCGACCCGACGGTGTTGCTGTGCGACGAACCGCTGCTGTCGCTCGACCTGGCGCACCAGCGCGCGGTCAGCGAACTGATCGACGCGCGCCGGCGTGCGGCCGGGACCGCGGTGCTGTTCGTGACGCACGAGATCAATCCGGTCCTGCAGTTCGTCGACCGCGTGCTGTACCTGGTGAACGGCCAGTTCCGGATCGGCAAGCCGGACGAGGTGATGACCTCGGAGACGCTGTCGGACCTGTACGGGACGAAGATCGAGGTGCTGCGCGTCGGCGGGCAGATCCACATCGCCGGTGCGCAGAGCGCGCTGTGCGAGGACCAACCGCACCACCACGAGCAGGAAGCAGTGGGCTGAGCCTTGGACGGCATGTTCGACTTCGCCAAGACGTGGGAGCTGATCGCGGAACTGGACAGCGTCCGCATCGCCCTGATCGCGGCCGCGGTGCTCGGCTTGCTGGCCGGCGTGCTCGGCCCGCTGATCGTGATGCGCCGCATGTCCTTCGCTGTGCACGGCACGTCCGAACTGGCCTTCACCGGAGCGGCCGGTGCGCTGCTGCTGGGCGTCGGAGTGGAATACGGCGCACTCGCCGGCGCCGTTGCCGCCGCGCTGCTGCTGGGAATCCTGGGAATCCGCGACGCCGACCGCGATTCGGTGATCGGCGTGATCCTGTCCTTCGGGCTGGGCATGGGCGTCCTGCTGCTGTCGTTCTACAAAGGACGGTCAGCCAACAAATTCGGCATTTTGACCGGCCAGATCATCACGGTGGACAGCACGAACCTGACCGCCTTGGCGATCTCCGCCGCGGTGGTCCTGGCGGTGCTGGCACTGATTTATCGCCCGCTGCTGTTCGCCAGCGTCGACCGCGCGGTGGCCGAGGCGCGCGGGGTTCCGGTCAAGTCGTTGACGGTGCTGTTTTCCCTGCTGGTCGGGGTCGCGACGGCGCTGAGCGTGCAGGTGGTCGGGTCACTGCTGGTGGTCGCCCTGATGGTGACGCCCGCCGCGGCCGCCGCCCGGGTCACGGCGAGCCCACTGCGCGCGACGGTGCTGTCGGTGGTCTTCGCGGAAGTCGCCGCACTGGGCGGAATCGTGCTGTCGCTGGCCCCGGGATTGCCGGTGAGCGCGTTCGTGACTTCGATTTCGTTCTTGATTTATCTGGTGTGCCGCGTGATCGCGTGGGTCCGCGACCGTCGGCGCGGGGTGCGGACGAGCCCGGCGGAAGTGGCTGCGGTTCCGGTCGGCTAGTTGTTGCCGGCCATGGCGTTGTTGAGGCGGTCAGTCGGCGTGGATGAGGTTGACGCCGGCCTTGGTCAGTTCCTGTGAGGTCGCGTCGTTCTCCGGCGTGTCGGTGATGACGCCGGCGACGGCGTCGAGCGGGAGGACGGGGTAGCGGGAGGCAGTGCCGATCTTCTCGTCGCTGCCGAGGACGTACGTTTCCGCGGCGCGGGACGCGAGGGCGCGTTTCATCGCGGCTTCTTCGGCATCGCCGGTGGTCAGGCCCGCGGTGGCGTGGATGCCGGTCACGCCGAGGAAGAACAGGTCCGCGCTGATCCGGTTCGCGGCTTCGACCGCGGCGGCCCCGCAGGCGACGGCGGAGTGCTTGAACAGTTGCCCGCCGATCAGGAAGACCTCGGCCTCGTGGTCCAGGAGGGCGGCGGCGATGGTGGGGCTGTGGGTGATGATCGTGCCGCGGAACCTCTTCGGGAGCGCGTCGGCCACCGCGAGCGTCGTGGTTCCGCCGTCCAGGATCACGGTGGCTCCCGGCTCGATCAGCGCGACGGCCGCCGCGGCGACCCGCCGCTTGCTCTCCGGCGCGACGGACGCTCGCGCGGCGTAATCGGCCACGGCCGGCGATGCGGGGAGCGCGCCGCCGTAGACGCGGACGGCCAGGCCTTGGGCGTCGAGTTCGCGCAGGTCCCGGCGGATGCTGTCCTCGGACAGGCCCAGTTCGGCGGCGATCTCCTTCGCGACGATGCGCCCCTCGGTGCGCAGTCGTTCGAGGAGCAGGTCTTTGCGTGCCGCAGCGAGCATCGCAATCCTTCCTGTTGTTGCACGTTTCTGCTGTATTGTGCCGGGTATGAGCAAGCCTATGCTGATTCTGATCGCCGGCCCCTACGCATCCGGGACGGGCGGCGACCCCGAGCTGATGGCGCGGAACCTCAAGCGCCTGGAGGAAGCCGCCTGGCCCGTCTTCCAAGCCGGCCACGTGCCCATGATCGGCGAGTGGGTCGCCCTGCCCGTGCTGAAAAGCGCCGGAGCCAGCGGGCCGGCCGACCCGCTGGCCGCCGAGGTGATGTACCCGACCGCCGAGCGGCTGCTCCAGCACTGCGACGCCGTGCTGCGCCTTCCCGGCGACTCCCGCGGCGCGGACCAGGACGTCGCGATCGCACAGGGCCGCGGCCTCCCGGTGTACTACTCGCTCAACGAGATCCCGAACGCAGCCACGTCAGCCCGGTGACCGGATGGCGACGGCCGAGACGGGCATCGACCGCGCGACCGCCGCTGAGCGGGTGAACCGCTACAAGCAATTCGGCGATCTCGGGCTCGTCGACCGCTCCTCCGCGCCTGCACACCAGCCGACGGCTGCGCCAGGGGGTTCGTGAAGCGGATCGAAGCGATGCGGCGCGAACACAAACGGTCAGCCTCGCATTCGAGCTCCACCAGGACGGTACCCCGGTCAGCCGCCGCACGATCACGCCGCTATTGGCGCAACTCGGCCTCAGCCGGCGGAAGTTCATCGATCCGAACGGCGAGACGAACCGGGAGCCGCAGAAGAGTTCCTCTATGCCCGCACGTAGCTCTTAGAGCAGGTTCGGCGACGCCGTCACGTGTCAGCAACGTCCTGACCTCATACAGCTAGCGGATCGGATGCTGCGCCAGCGCCGTCTTCACCGCCGAGATGAACCCTTCGTCGGTAAACGGCACCAGCCCGCCAGCGACATTCCGCTCCACCGCCTGCAGCACCACCACGTGCGAGTTCACGAACAGATCCACCGCCTGCGACTGCGGCGTCTTGTCCGTCGAATACGCCAAATACGTGAGATTCGTGAACGCCGCCTCCAGGTACCGCGACGACGCCAGGCTGAACGAGTCGCCGTAGACCAGCGTCGGCTGGTCGACCGTGCCGACGATCGGCGCGGTCGAGCGGTGCACTGGCTGGTCGATGCTGCCGACGAATTCGCCCGCGCGGTCGGTGACGCCGTCCGGGCGCAGGTCGTAGCGGGTGTTCGACTTGACGCCGGTCTGGCCGAGCAGCAGCGGCAGGTCCGCGACCGCGTCGTATTGGCCGTCCGGGGCGCTCTTCCAGGTGGCCGTCGCGCCCGGTTTGATCGTCTCGGCGAGGGCGCGGGTCAGGACGAGACCGCCTTCGTCGCGCCAGTGCGTGTCGTTGGGGGCGTAGATCGGGTGGCCGACGCGGGCCGCTTCCGCCGCCAGCTGCGGGCGCAGGTCCAGCGAGTGGCCTTCGGTGGTGATCTTGTACCAGTCGTTCGGCGAGGCGGCCTGCGAACATTCCTTGCCCGGGTAGCTCGCGGGCAGGAACTGCGGCACCATCGTCGTCTTGTCCGGCGTCACCACGAACACGAACTTGCGGCCGGACGCCTCGACCGCCGCGCGCAGTTCGTCGATCCGCTTCATCGTCGTGTCGATGTCCTGGGCCGGCGTGCACTTCGCCTCGGAGTCGTAGCCGTAGTACAGCCAGCCGTCCGAACCCTGCACCACCTTGCGGTATCCGGCCTGGCTCGAACCCGGTCCGCTCGGCACGGACGGGCCAGTGTTCGGCGCGCCCGGCTGCTGCAGCGGCGGGGCCGGGATCGGGCCGCTGCTCGACGCGGAACCCTGGTCGAGCGGTGCGGCCTCGCCGAAGACGCCCTCGCTGATCCCGTTCGCCGCGTTGATCGCGCCCGCCCGGAACGACAGCTGATCCGTCGCCCATTTGGGCAGGTTCGTGAAGAACCCGAACCCCTCGCCGAGGCTGGGGAAGCCGGCGAGCTTGTGGTTTTCGATCTCGCTCGGCCGGACCCCGACGACCCACAGCAGGGTCGGCGTCGCGAAGAACACCAGGGCGCTGACCAGCGCGGTCAGCTGCCGTTTGCCGTGCCGCGGGCGATGCAGCGCGTGCTCGCGGGGCAGGTAGGCCTCGTGGACTGCGGGCAGCTGCGGTGGCTCGGACACGGCACTGAGATTAGCCAGTTCGAGTGAGCCCGGCGCGAACAACCGCCGAAAAGTCAGCCGAGCATGAGGAGGACTTGCAATTCGCCGACGACGAACCCGATCACGCCGCCGACCGCGATCAGCGTCCATTCGTCCTGCCGGAACGCCGGCCGCAGCAATCCCTCGAACTCCAGCGGCGTCAGCGCGAGCATCCGCTGCTCCACGATCTTCGCGACGTCCATCGCCTCGGTCAGGTACCCCTCGGCGTAGCGCGCGGTCAACGGCAGTTCGGCCAGCGCCCGCTGCGCCGCGGCGTGCTTCATCTCCTGCAGCCGCTGCGTCCCGACGGCGAGCGCGACCACCGGTTTCGCGGCGCTGACCTGCGCGTCCACCGCGTGTCCGACCGCGCGTTCGACCATCGCCACGAGCCGGTCCGACTTCGGGCCGCGCAGCAGGGCGTCGAGCAGATTCGGGACGGTCAGCACCTCGTTGGCCACCAGTTCGCCGTACTGCCGGGCGACCTCGGCGCGCCGCCGCTGGAACTTGCCCTGCAGGATGACCCGGCCCAGCCGCACCGGTTCGCGCGGCAGGAAGATCATCTTGATCGCGAGCCAGTCGGTGAACAGCCCGATCGCGCCGCCGAAGATCGGCAGCACCAGCGGCTGGCGGGTCAGCGCCCACACCAGAACCTGGACCAGGCCGAGGACGAAGCCGAAGACGATCCCGGCGCGCGCGATGAACGTCATCTCCGGCCGGGACGTTTCGCGGATCAGCCGCACCAGCAGCGCGCGGTCGCGGGTGAGCCGCTCGACGGTCATGTGCCGGACGTCGAGGACCTCGTCCAGGTTGTCGCGGACCTCGTCCAGGAAGTCCCGCACCAGCTGCGGCGCGCTGGCCTGCACCTGTTTGATCAGCAGTTCCTGGGCGAGCGTGGGCAGGACCTCCCACAGCCGAGGATGATGCTGTTCGAGCACGTCGCGGGCGATGCCGTCGACCGCGCGCAGCAGCGGCTGCTCGAGTTCCCGGGTGATGATCGCCGGGTCGACGCGGGCGAAGACCTCCTTGATGTCGAGCAGGTTCGCGGTGAGCAGGTCGGTCGCGATCGCGGCCATCCGCCCGCCGTGCTTCGGCACCACGCCCTGCCACCCGAGGAACGGCCGGATGCCGATGAATTCGAGCGGGCGGAACATCATCTCGATCGCGACGCGTTTGGTGACGTAGCCGATCAGCGCGGCGACGAACGGCATGGAGACATACACCGGCCAGTGCCGCGCGAGATCGTCCAGCACCGCGTCCACCGGGCCTCCCTCCCCGTTCCGGAAGGAAACCGTATCGCGCGCGCGTCCTAACCGAGGAGCAGCAACGCCTGCAGCTCCCCGACGAGCCCGCCGATCACCGCGCCGACCGCGATCAGCTTCCATTCGTCCTGCCGGAACGCGGGCCGCAGCAGCTGCTCGAATTCGAGCGGGCTGAGCCGGCGCATCCGGTCCACGATCGTGTTGCGGACGTCGAGCGCGTTGATCGCGTACGTCTCCGCGTGCCGGATGGTGTCCGGCACCCGCTCGGCGGCTTTCGCGGCGGCGGCCTGCTTCATCTCCTGGAAGCGTTTCGTGCCCACCGCGATCGCGACGAACGGCTTCACGACGCTCGCCTGCGCGTCGATCGTCTTCTGCACCTCGCGGGTGATCATCGAGAACAGCCGGTCCGATTTGGGCCCGCGCAGCACGGCTTCGAGCAGATTCGGCACGGTGATGATCTCGCGCGCGATCATGTCGCCGTAGTCGGCGGCCACCTCGTCGCGGCGCTTCTGGAACACGCCCTGCCAGTTGTAGAAGCCGAAGAACCGTTTCGGCTCACGCGGCAGGAAGATCATTTTGAGCGCGAGCCAGTCGGTCAGCCAGCCGATTCCGAGCCCGAACAGCGGCAGCACGATCGGCGACTTCGTCAGCGCCCAGACCAGCAGCTGCACGCAGCCGAGAATGAACCCGAACCAGATGCCCGAGCGGGCGATGAACCGCATTTCCGGACGTGAGATGTCGCGGATCAGCCGATTCAGCAAAGCCTTGTCGCGCACCAGGTTCGTGACGACCATGTGCTTGAGGTCGAGCACGTCCTCGATGTTCTGGGAAATCTCGCGCATGATCTTCGTGATCGCCCTCGGCGCCTCGGCCTGCACGCGTTTCAGCAGCAGTTGCTGCGCGCCGGACGGCAGCATTTCCCACAGCCGCGGCTGATAGGTCTCCATCACCTCGCGGGTGACGTCCTCGACCACGCGCAGCAGCGGTTGCTCGATCTCCTTCGCGACCTGCTCCGGGTCGAGCCGGGCGAAGATCTCCCTCGGATCGACGAGGTTGGTGGTGAGCATGTCGGTCGCGGTCGTCGCCATCCGCTCGGCGTTCGCGGGCAGCACGCCCTGCCAGCCGAGGAACGGCCGGATGCCGACGAATTCGAGCGGGCGGAACATCATCTCGATGGCGACGCGCTTGGTGACGTAGCCGATCAGCGCCGCGATGAACGGCATGGAGACGTACACCGGCCAGTGCTCGGCGAAAGTGTGCACGCGCGTCCCCTCCGTGTTGCCTACGGAACGGTAACCCGCGCGCGTCAGTGGAGGAGGAGCAGCACCTGCAGTTCGCCGACCAGCCCGCCGATCACCGCGCCGACCGCGATCAGTTTCCATTCGTCCTGTTTGAACGCCGGGCGGAGAATGCCCTCGAACTCGAGCGGGGTCAGCTGCTGCATCTTGTCGACGATGGTGTTGCGGACGTCGAGCGCGTCGGTCGCGTAACTCTCGACGTGCTTGACGGTTTCCGGCAGGTACGCGATGGCCTTCTCCGCGGCCGCCTGTTTCATCTGCTGGTACTCGCGCCCGCCGACCGCGAGCGCGACCAGCGGTTTGGCGAGGCCGGCCTGCGCGTCGACGGTCCGCTGGACCTCCCGTGTGACGAGTGCGAACAGCTTGTCCGCACGCGGCCCGGTCAGCACGGCTTCCAGCACGTTCCCCGCGGTGAGGACCTCCTCCGCGATCAACGCGCCGTAGTCCGCGGCGACCTGCGCGCGGCGTTTCTGGAACATGCCCTGCCAGGTGAAGAACAGGAACCGGCGCGGCTGACGCGGGTAGAAGATCATTTTGAGCGCGAGCCAGTCCGTGACGAAGCCCGTGACGAAACCGAAGATCGGCATGATCACCGGTTGTTTCGTGAGCGCCCACGCGACGAGCTGGACGAGCCCGATCACGAATCCGAAGCCGATCCCGCTGCGCGCGATGAACCGGAATTCGGGCGCGGCGACCTCGCGGATCAGCCGGCAGGTGAGCGATTTGTCCCGGACCATGGCGTTGATCAGCATGTCGTTGACGTCGAGGACTTCGTCCACATTCGACGCCACCTCCCGCATCAGCCGCTTCACGACCGCGGGCGCCTGCGCGCGGACGCGGTCCACCAGCAGTTGCTGCGCGCGGGCGGGCAGCAACTCCCACAACCGCGGCTGGTAGGTCTCGAAGACTTCGCGGGTGACCTCGTCGACCGCTTTCAGCAGCGGTTCTTCCAGCTGCGCGACCATTTCCTCCGGATCGAGCCGGGCGAACACCTCGCGCGGGTCGAGGAGATTCTTGGTGAGCAGGTCGACCGCGGTGGTAGCCATCCGCCGCGAGTTGGCCGGGATGACGCCCTGCCAGCCGAGGAACGGCCGGAGGCCGCGGAACTCGAGCGGCCGGAACATCATCTCGATCGCGACGCGTTTGGTCAGGTAGCCGATCAGCGCCGCGATGAACGGCATGGTCGCGTACACGTGCCAGTGCGCGGCCAGGTCGGCGGCGACGGCTGAAAGGTCCATGCTTTGCCCCGTTCGCCCGCGCGGTACGTCGAGGAGACAGGATGCCATGCGTGACGTCGGGTTTCGCGCTTCGTAATACAGCCGTTTGGCGGTACGTGCCGGAGGTGCCCCGCTCACTAAGGTGGCCCGATGGTCGCGCCCGAGAAGCCGCAGCACCCCGCCTTTGCTGTTACCCGGAAGGGATACGACCCGCATCAGGTCGACGCCCGCATCGCCCAGCTGACCAGCGAACTCAAGACGACCTCCCACGGCCGCGACGAGGCGGTGGCCACCGCGGGCGAACTCACGAAGGCCCTGACGACCGCCCAGGCGGAACTGTCTGAAGCGAAGGCCGCGCTGGTCCGGGTCACTTCGAGCCCGGCGGGTGCCGGTGCGATCTCCGAACGCGTGCGGATGATGGTGCAGCTGGCCGAGGAGGAGATCGCCGACCTCCGCCGCTCCGCGGAAGCAGACGCGTCTTCGACCCGCGCCGAAGCGGACCGCTACGCCCACGAAACCCAACGGGCAGCGGACAAAGCGGCCAAAGAAGCAGAAGCGGAACGTCAGCGCCTGCTCGCGGAGACCCACGCCGATTTGGCCGCGCGCTCGGAAGCCCTGGACGCCCGCGTCGCGGCGGCGGAGCAGGATTTGGCCGCGCGACAGGCGGACCTGGAGTCCCGGATCGCTGCTGCAGAAGCGGACATCGCTACCCGTACCGCCGCCGCGGACGAGGAGATCGCGACCCGCCTAGCGGACCTCGAAGCGCGGATCAAGGCAGGCAACGAAGACATCGCCGCGCGCACGGCTGCCGCCGACGCAGACATCGCGACCCGGACGGCTGCGGCCAACGAGGACATCGCGACGCGCACTGCGGCGGCTAACGAGGACATCGCCACTCGCACTGCGGCGGCTAACGAAGACATCGCCACCCGGACGGCTGCGGCGGATGCGGAGATCGCCACTCGCCTGGCCGCGGCCGAAGAGGACATCGCCACGCGCACGGCTGCCGCCGACGAGGACATCGCCACGCGCACGGCTGCCGCCGACGAGGACATCGCCACTCGCACTGCGGCGGCTAACGAAGACATCACCACCCGCACTGCGGCAGCCGATGCCGAGATCGCCGCCCGCACCGAAGCCGCCGACCGCGCCCGAGCCGAGGCGGACCAGGCTGCCGCAGCGGCCCGCGCCGAGGCCGATCAGGCCGCCCTGACCGCCCGCACCCAGGCCGACGAAGCCGCCGCCGAGGCCCGAGCCAAGGCAGACGCGGAGTCCCAGCACGCCCGCCTAGCCGCCGACGCCGAAGCCCGCCGCATCCGCGACGAGAAGGACGCCGAAGCCCTCCGCGTCCGCACCGAAGCCGACGAAGCCGCCGCCCGAGCCCGCGCGGAGGCAGACGCCGCAGCCGAAGCCGCCCGCCGAGCCGCCGACGAGGAATCCGCCCGACTCCGAGCCGAAACCGACGCCGCCGCGGAAGCAGCCGCCGCCGAGGTCCGCGCCGAAGCCGACCGTCGAGCGTCGGAAGAGATCGCCATCAAGAAGGCACAAGCGGAAACCGCCCTCGCCGACGCCCTCCAGAAGCAATCCGAAGCCACCGAATCGCGCACCCTGGCCCTGGACCTGCGCACCAAGGTCGCCGACCGGATCGCCGCGACCAACGAGGCCGTCCAGGAGGCATTGCGCTTCCTCGGTTCGCAGGAAGAGGAAGCCGTCGCTGCATCTGCGCAAGCTTCCGCTTCGGATGGCGGGCCTTCCGGAGCTACTACTTCTCCGGCTGACGCACCTTCGCGGCCGTCAACTCCCTCGCCGACTGACACTGCTTCGAAGGCTTCTTCTCCCTCGCCGACCGGCACCGCTTCGCAGCCTTCGTTTCCGTCACCGACCAACGCCGATTTGGCAACGGGCTCATCCGCACCTGCCTTGCCTCAGCCGACCCCGCGCCCGGCCGCGTCCACTTCGGACTCGCAATCATCCGCCGACCCCAAGCAAACCGCGAAGCCTCCGCACGGCAGCAACGGCAACGGCCGCCGCCCCCGCGCAGGTCGCTCCTAACCGCCACACCTCCGACGGCTCCCGGCTCGCCTGAACCAGTCAGGGCGACCGGTTGATGCTGCACCCGCGGGCGGGGTCTGCGCGTCTTGCGCGGCGCGGACCGCCTGGGGCTGCTGCACCTCCGACCGCTCCCGCCTGGTTCGTCTTAGCCGGTCAGGACCACCGGCTGATGCTGCTACACCCATGGGAGGGCGCGCCTCTTGCCGGGCGCGGACTGTCTAGTGCTGGTGCATCCGCGGGTGGGGTCTGCGCCTTTGCCCGGTCGCGGTCCGGTGCTGCTGCACCCGCAGGCCAAGTCCACGCCTCCTGTCCAGGCGCGGAACGAACTCAGGGCATCAACACCCCAGCCGGATCCTGCCCGACGCCGGGTCAAGCAGGCGCATCAACGGCCCGCCGGACGTGGACTTGCCGCAGCCGGGGCACCGGACTCCTCAGCCTCGGGTCCCACCGGGTCGCGACCGCCCTGGCGGCACTCACCGTCGGCCCGCAAGAATTCTGGCTCGGCGATGGCGTAGCTGAGGCGTCAGCGACCTGCGAGGGTTCCTGTCAGCGGAGTTCGGAGCCCGCAGCGCTATCCCGGCGTCCGTGGCTCACAGCGTGCGGTTCGCGCGTAACAGTCAAGGTTGCCAGTCGCATCACCCCGCCGCCACGGTGAACAGTTCGTCGTCAATCCAGCCGCGATCCCGCAATTCGCGGCAGAACCGTTGGTACGAAGCCAGCATCGCCGCCTCCTCGCGGGGTTCCGGCTCGACGAGCGACCCCACCGGCATCTCCTGGCACACCGCGCTCAGGCCGCCCGGCGTGCATCCCGCTGCCGCGAGCAGGGCCGCGCCGTATCCCGTTTCCGCTTGCGGGGCCACCTGGAGCCCCAGCCCGGTCACGGTCGCCCGGATCCGGGTCCACAAAGGACTCTTGCTGCCGCCGCCCGCCGCGAGGAGCGGCTCGTGGACCGAAATGCCCAGCCGTCGCAGGTGGTCTAAGGCGAGTCGCTCCAGGAAGGCGACTCCCTCCAGCCGGGCCCGGTGCAGCTCGACCTCGTCGGAGGGGGTGCCGAGGACGAAACCTTCCGCATCGCCGTGGGCGAACGGGAAGCGTTCTCCCTTGCGGCGCAAGGGGAAAGCCACCACTGCGGCCGGGCCACGGGCACCGGCGGCGGCATCCAGCTCGGCCAGCCGTGGACTGTCCGAAACGGACTCCCCGCCGGTATTCGAAGCGCCGCCGGGCAACCACCATCCGTCTGGATGCCGGTGGCTGTACATGACCCCGGTGGGATCCGGCACCAGCGATTCGGTGACGCCCTTCAGGACATACGTGGTCCCGAGAATCCCGACGAACCGCCCCGGTTCCACGGCACCCGCGGCCAGTTGTCCGGCGCACCCGTCGGTCATGCCTGCCACCACAAGGCATCCGGCAGGCAATCCGGCGGTCGGCACGGAGATCTCGCCGAGCACGCTCGTCGGCGCGACCACCTGCGGCAGCATTCCCTCCGGCACCCCCAATCCGGCGAACACCTCGGACGGCCATTCCTCAGCCAGCGGGTCGTAACCGCTTTTGAGGGCGTGCGACCAATCCGCCGCGACCGGATGTCCGGTGAGTTTCGCCGCGATCATCTCCGGCGTGTGCCGGACGGCGACCGCCTCGGTGTGCTCGGCCAGCCAGGCGATCCGGCCGAGCGCCGCGGTCGGCGAGACGCCTGAACCCAGCTTCTGCCACCGTGCGGCACCGAGTTCCGCGGCTTTCGCGTTGTAGTCCGCGCCGCGCCGGTCGTCGTACATCAACGCGGGCGTCACCGGTTCGCCCGCGGCATCGACGCCGACGATCGTTCCGGACGTCGCCGCGATCGCCACCGCCGAGACTTCCGCGCCGCGCCCGGGCAACGCGGCAGTGACCTCGTTCAGCACCGAACCGACCGCGGGCCACCACGCCGACGGATCCTGTTCGCTGCGGCCGCCGTCCGCGCGCACCGGCGCCGGCAGCGACGCCGATGCGGTGGCGAGGACCGAGCCGCCGCGCACCGCGAAGGCGCGAACCCCCGCGGTGGCGACGTCGATGCCGACCGAGACCTGCTCGTTCACGCCGTGCTGACCCTCTCTTCGACATCCTGCAAACTGCCGTCGCTCGCCAGTGCTTTCTCGGTTTCCTCAGGCAGCTTCAGGAACCGCACCAGCACCGCGGCCACCAGGTACAGCGCGGCGAAGATGATGACCACCCCGGCGGCACCGGCCGGCCCGAGGAACAGCGACACGATCGCCGGTCCGACAAAGGCTGCCGCTCCCGCGCCCAGGTTCAGCAAAGCCATCGCGCCGCCCTTGTGCTCCGGGGCCAGCGACGGCAGCAGCGCGGAGATCGGCACGAATCCGGCCAGCGTCGCGCCGTAGAGCGCGCCGACGATCAGCGCGAGCCAGTAATACTGCGAGCCCATCGCGACCGGCACGAAGTACAGCAGCAGGATCGAGATCGCGCAGCCGATCGCGCCGAACCAGAAAATCGTGGTGCGCCAGCCGATCCGGTCGCTCAGCACGCCGAAGATCAGGTTGAAGAAGATGTTCGTCCCGTAGATCACCGACACGAGCAGCAGCCAGCGGCTCTCCCCGAACCCGATCTGGGAGATGAAGATCGTCGGGAAGAACACGAGCATGCCGAATTCGGGCGCGGTGTTGATGATCCGCACGATCATGCCGACGCCGACCCGCGGCTTCTTCCACGCGATCGACACGCTGGAAACCAGGCTCTGCACCGGTTTCACGTCCGGCGGCGCGAGCCTGCGGTATCCCGTGCGCTGCCGGACGCCGAGCACCGCCACGAGACCGCCGACGCCGAGCAGCACGACCGCCACCCACAGCGTGCCGTAGTGGCCGAACAGCGGGTTGGTGAAGCTCGCGACGAGCGCGCCGAGCGTGGGCAGGCCGCCGGTGAAAGCGAAGTAGAACCAGCCGACCGCCGCGCCGAGCCGGGCGACCGGGGCCACCGCGGTGATCCACACCAGGAATCCGAACGCGAACATCGGATAGCCGAATCCGCGGATGCCGTAGCAGATCAGCATCGCCGGGTAGTTCCCGCCGGCGAGGCCGAGCGTCAGGAACAGCGCGTCGAACACCAGCCAGATGACCAGGCCGATCATCATCACCCGGCGCGGCCCCCACAGTTCGGAAAGCGCGCCCGACAGCCAGGACGCCAGCATCACCGCGACGCCGTACACGGTGATCACGTACGACGCCTTGATTTCCGTGCCCGCGCCGTTGTCCGCCATGTACGGCGCGATGAAACCGGACTCCACTCCGTCGCCGATCATGAACAGGAGCAGTCCGACATACCCGAGGAACAGGGGTGCGGGCAGCCCCCATTTCGTGAGCAAGCGCCCGAAGCCCGTCTTGGGCAACTCCGCTGTTGCCGACTCGTTCATACACGCCTCCATGACGTCGAGATCGAACGTATCATGGCTCGTGTGAACTTCGCACGCAAGAGTGTTATTAAGTCGATCAGTTGTCGGGATCTTCGGCGACCTGGACTTCGACCCGGCTGCGCATCTCGTCGACGTAGTGCGGATCTGCGCCCTCGTCCACGATCAGCAGGTCGTAGTCGTCCAGCGGCGCGAGCCGGTGCAGTGCCGTTCGCTTCATCTTGCTGTGGTCCATCAGCAGCACCTTGTGCCGCGCGGCGGCCAGCATGGCCCGTTTGATCATCACGATCTCGGGTTCCTGGTGGAAGCTCATCGACGTGCTCATCGCCGAGGTGGACACGAACGCGATGTCCACTGAGAGCCGTTCGATCGACTCGATGCTCTGCATGCCGAGGAACGAATCGTGGGTGGGCGAGTAGTCGCCGCCGATGCAGATCAGGCGCAGTTCGTGCACGTTCTTGAGCACGTCGATCGCGGCGAGGTAGTTCGTGGCCACGGTCAGCGGCGTCACGTCGACCAGGAGCCGGGCCAGCGCGAGAGCGCTCGTCGAGTCGTCGAGCAGCACCGACATGCCCGGTTCGACCTGCTCGACCGCGTGCATCGCGATCACCCGTTTGGCGTCCACGTGCGCGTTCATCCGGTACTCGGCGTTGCTCTCGAACACGGTCGACGGCATCGCCGAGACGCCGCCGCGGTACTTCCGGACCAGGCCGCGCCGGGACAGTTCGTCGATGTCCCGGTGCACCGTCATCATGCTGACGCCGAGCAGGTCGACCAGTTCGCCGATGGTCGCCGAACCCTGCCGGAACACGTGCTCGGTCAGCTTCTGCTGACGGTTCTCGCGGGGGTGGGCGGCAGGCTTTTCGGTCGACATGCCGTGATTATCGCGGTTCCACTGGGAGGTTGAAGCGCACCAGGGCCGTTCGGTCACCGCTCACCTCCAGTTCGGTGACGGCCGCGTTGTCCAGCCGCGGAAACACGGTGCGGTAGCGGGAGAGCGGGATGCCGAGCAGCTGGCAGAGCGTGAGCCGCAGCAGCGTGTTGTGCGCGACGACCAGCGCGGTTCCGCTGGTCGCGGCGGCAATCGACCGGATCGCGCGAGCCCCGCGCTCGGCCGCCTCGGCCGGGTCGTCAGCTCCGGGAAACGCCCCGGCGATCGGATCGGCGAGGAAGCGTTCGACCGCCTCGGGATCGGTCTGCCGGACCTCGTCGCGGGTGCGACCCTCGGCGATCCCGAAGTAGGTTTCCCGCAGGTCGGTGACGATTTCCGGGACCAGTCCAACTGCCTGTGCCGTCGGTTCGATCGTGCGCCGGGCGCGTCGTTGCGGCGAACAGAACAGCGCGTCCGGTTTCACCCGGCGGGCGTACGCGGCCAGCGCCTCCGCCTGGCGGACCCCCTCCTCGGTCAGCGCTACCTCGCTGGTGCCCGCGTAGCGGTTCTCCGCGTGCCATTCGGTCTGCCCGTGCCTGGCCAGCAGCAGCCGTGCGCCCACTCGTGCCCTCCTTGTGTGAACACCCTTGCGAACTTCTCATCGTCGCTGTTAACTTAACATTGCTCGTGTGAAACGGGCTCGTCTCTGAAGGGATCTGGTGGATGACGCTCGACGCGGTGGTGTTCGACCTCGACGGTGTCCTGGTGGAAAGTGAACACCTCTGGGAGGAGAACTGGGTCGCTTTCGCCGCTCGCCACCAGGTCGAGTGGACGGCGGAGGACACGGCCTCGGTGCAAGGCATGAGCGCGCCCGAATGGGCGGGCTATCTCGCCCGCCGCTGCGGGGTGCCGGACCAGGCGGCCGAGGTGGAACGCGCGGTGGTCGACGGCATGATCGCCTCGATCGACGCGGGCGAAGCGCCCTTGCTTCCCGGCGCGGGCGAGATGGTGCGCGAGGTCAGCGAGCGGGTCCCGGTCGCGCTCGCGTCGTCGGCGGCCCGCCGGGTGATCGACGCGGTGCTCGAAAAGCACCAGCTCACCGGCGAGTTCACCGCGACGGTGTCCAGCGCCGAGGTCGCGCGGGGCAAACCGAACCCGGACGTGTACCTGGAGGCGGCGGCCCGGCTCGGCAAATCGGGCAGCGAATGCCTCGGGGTCGAGGACTCCAGCAACGGCATCCGGGCGGCGGCCGCGGCCGGGCTCACCGTGATCGCGCTGCCCAACCCGACGTACCCGCCGAAGCCGGACGCGCTGGAGCTGGCCAGCGCGGTGGCCGAGAGCAACGACGACGTCCGACTGAAGCTCCTGGCCTACCTGGCCGGCGAGCCGGTGGCTGCGAAGGACTGAACCATGACCACCTTGGGTTCCCCGGACACGTTCAAGCGGCAGTGGCTGGACGGGTTCGTCACCGCGTACGGCCGCACCGTCCAGAAGGTGCCGGACGCCTATGGCGTCGTCCGCCGCGAGGCTCCGGCGAGCCCGAAGGTCGCGGTCGTGATCGGCGGCGGATGCGGGCACTATCCGGCGTTCGCGGGTCTCGTCGGCCCTGGTCTTGCGGACGGCGCGGTGGTCGGCGACGTGTTCACGAGCCCGAGCGCCGAGCAGGTCTACCGCACGGCGCGGGCGGCGGACCACGGAGCCGGCGTGCTCTTCGGGTTCGGCAACTACCAGGGCGACGTGCTCCACTTCGGACTCGCCGCCCGCAGGCTGGCGGCGGAGGGCATTCCAAGCCGCACCATCCTGGTCACCGACGACATCGCGAGCGGCCCGGCGACCGAACCGGAGCGCCGCCGCGGCGTGGCGGGCGACTTCCTGGTCTTCAAGATCGCCGGTGCGGCGGCGGAGCGCGGCTACAGTCTCGACGCGGTGCACGAGGTCGCGGCGAAAGCGAACGCTCGCACGCGGACGTTCGGCGTCGCCTTCGGCGGCTGCACGCTGCCCGGGGCGGACTCTCCGCTGTTCACGGTCGCGGACCAGGAAATGGAGCTGGGCCTCGGAATCCACGGCGAACCGGGCGTGCGCACGGTGGGCCGGCTGTCCGCGGCGGAGCTGGCCGACGAACTGGTCGACGGTCTCCTGCCGGAGCTGCCGGAGGGGGACGGCCGCGTGGTCGTGCTGGTGAACGGGCTCGGCCGCACCAAATACGAGGAAATGTTCGTCACCTACCCCCGCGTGCACGAACGGCTGGCCCAGGCCGGGCTCAGTCCGGTGCATTCCGAGGTCGGGGAGTTCGTCACCTCCCTCGACATGGCCGGGGTCTCGCTGTCGATCCTGGTGTTGGACGACGAATTGGCCGAGTTGTACGCCGCGCCGTGCGACACCCCGGGCTATCGCACCAAGGGCGCCGAGCTGGCTACCGTCGCGCTTGAGTCCACAGTGGACGAATTGCTGACCGAGGAGGCTCCGGGGACCAGCGTGGTCGACCGGGTGCTCACCGCGGCGTTGCGCAGCATCGAGGAAAACGAAGCCGAGCTGGGCAGGCTCGACGCGGTGGCCGCGGACGGCGACCACGGGCTCGGCATGACCCGCGGGATGCGCGCCGCCGTCGCCGCCGCGCGGCGAGAGCCGGACACGGTTTCCGGTGCGCTGCTGGCTGCCGGTACCGCGTTCGCGGATGCGGCTGGCGGTGCCTCGGGCGCGCTGTACGGCGTGCTGCTGGCGGAAACCGGTGCCGGGCTGAGCGGGGTGGCGGCCGAGGACATCACCACGGCGATGCTTGCCGACGCGGTCGACGGTGCGGTTCGCGCGTTCTGCGAGCTGGGCAAGGCCGAACTGGGCGACAAGACGATGCTCGACGCGATCGAGCCGTTCCGGGCCACGCTGCGGGAGCAGGCGGGCTCGGAAGTAGTGCAGGCATGGCGGAAAGCCGCTGGAGCCGCAGTCGTGGCCGCGCAGGAGACCGCGCGGTTGCGTCCGGCGAAGGGGCGCGCGGCGCGGCTCGCGCAACGGAGCGAGGGTCATCCAGACCCGGGTGCGGTGTCGTTCTCGCTGCTGGTCACGGCTGTCGGCGAGGAGCTGGAAAGGAGCGCGGACTGATGCGCATCGTGGTGGCGGCGGACAACGCCGGGGTCGAACTGAAGAATCAGCTGCGCGACCTGCTGCGGGCCGACGAACGAGTCACCGAGGTGACCGATCTCGGCGTGCCCGACGCGGCGGACGACCGGGCGTACCCGTTGCTGGGGCTGGCCGCGGCGGAAGCGATCGCGCGCGGCGAGGCGGACCGGGGCGTCCTGGTCTGCGGCACCGGCATCGGCATGGCGATCTCGGCGAACAAGGTGCCCGGCGTGCGGGCGACGGTCGCGCACGATTCGTACTCCGCCGAGCGGTCGATCAAATCGAACGACTGCCAGGTGATCACCTTCGGAGCGCGTGCGATCGGTCCCGAGGTGGCGAAGAAGATCGTCGCCGAATGGGTCGGCTACCGCTTCGACCCGGCGTCGGCCAGCGCGACCAAGGTCGCGCACATCACCGAATACGAGAACGCCCACTGACCAAGGCGTCCGTCGGGGCGCACAATCGGCACAGAGCGAGTGAGGGAGCAGAGTTGCACATTCTCGCTGCGGGAGACCACTTCGTCAGCCCCGGCCTGCTGGCCGGAGCCGTCCGCGCGGAACTCGGCGGCGACCACGAGGTCGCCGAGCTGACGCTGCCGTGGCCGGTCGAGCCGTTCGGGCCGGTCGGCAACGTGCTGGAGGCCAGCGGCACCGAGGACCAGGTGATCGAGGCACTCGCCGGTGCCGAGGCCGTCGTCACGCAGATGGCTCCGTTCACCAAGAAGGTCTTCGCCGCCGCGCCGCAGCTCAAGCTCGTGTCGGTGTGCCGCGGCGGGCCGGTGAACGTCGACCTCGCCGCCGCCACCGAGGCCGGAGTCGCCGTCACGTACGCGCCGGGACGCAACGCGGGCGCGGCGGCCGAGTTCGCGGTCGGCATGATCCTCGCCGCGATGCGGCGGATCTCGACTTCCTCGGCCGAACTGCTCGCCGGCACCTGGCGCGGCGACTACTACGCCTACGACCAGGCCGGGCTGGAGCTGGGCGGTACCACGGTCGGGCTCGTCGGGTACGGCGCGATCGGGTCCCGGGTCACCAAGGTGCTCGTCGCGTTCGGGGCGAACGTCCTGGTAGCCGACCCGTACGCCGACCGTGCCGCGGTAGAAGCCGATGGCGCGCAGCTCGTCGAGTTGGACGAGCTGCTCCGGCAGAGCCGCGTCGTGAGCCTGCACGCGCGGCTCACCGAAGAAACGCGGCACCTCATCGACGCGGGCAAACTCGCCCTGCTGCCGGAGGGCGCGGTCCTCGTGAACACCGCTCGCGGCGGGTTGCTCGACTACGCGCCGCTGCCCGAAGCCCTGCGTTCCGGTCGGCTCGGCGCGCTCGCCCTCGATGTCTACGACGTCGAGCCGCCGCCGGCGGACTGGGCGCTGCGCGACGCGCCCAACGTGATCGCGACTCCGCATCTCGCCGGCGCGAGCAAGCAGACGGCCGAGCGGGCGGCCACGATCGTCGCCGCGGAAGTCGGCCGGTACGCGCGCGGCGAGCAGCTGGCCAACCTCGCGAATCCCGAGGTGCTGGAGCGACGGCCGTGATTGTCGGGGTCGACATCGGGACGTCGCTCACCAAGGCCGTGGTGTTCGACGAGGACGGCAGCTCCATCGCGAGCGCGTGCACGCCGTCCGAGGTGCACCACCTTCCGGGCGGCCGGGTCGAGCAGGATCTCGACCAGGTCGTCGGCACGGTCGCGACGGTCGTGCGCGAGGTCGCGGCCGCGCTGCCCGAGCCGGTGTCCGCGTTGGCGTTGACCGGACAGGGCGACGGGCTCTGGCTCCGCGACGAGGCAGGCAATGCGGTGCACCCGGCCATTTCCTGGCTCGACGGCCGGGCGAACACGGTGCTCGCGAAATGGCAGGCCGACGGCGTGACCGCGGAAGTGTTCCGCCGCACCGGTTCCGGCATGTTCCCCGGCTGCACCGCGGCCATCATGTCCTATTTGGACACCCAGGAGCCCGAGGTGCTGGACCGCGCCGCGGTCGCCGGATACTGCGTGGACGCGGTGCTGCAGCGGCTCACCGGCGAGATCACGGTCGACGTTTCGGACGCGTCGCTGCCGTTCCTGAACCCGGCCACCCGCAGCTACGACGACGGCGCGATCGAGGCCTGCGGACTGGGCCATCGCCGGTCGCTCTTCGCGAAACCAGCTCCGGCGAAGTCGGTGTTCCGGCTCGACCGGCGCGGGGCCGAATTGCTCGGCTTGCCGGTCGGATTGCCAGTCACCGCAGGACCTTTCGACCTGCCGGCCAGCGCGATCGGCGCTGGGGTACGGAAACCCGGCGACGGCATCCTCACCGCTGGGACCACGCTCGCCTGTCAGGTGCTCACCTCCGACCCGACGTTCGATCCCGAAGCGGAACCGGCGGGCATGTTCCTGTGCACGCCCGACGAGAACGAGTACCTGCACGCGATGCCCGCGATGGTCGGCACCGCCGGGATCGACTGGGTCTGCGAACTGCTGGGCATCAGCGTGGAGCAAATCGACCCGCTGCTGGCGAGCAGCAAACCCGGCGCTCGCGGGGTACGCGCGTTGCCCTTCCTGTCGGTGTCGGGCGAACGCGCGCCCTTCGTCGACGCCGGAGCACGCGCACAGTTTTCTGGGCTGAGCTTGGAAACCGGAAGGGCCGACCTGGTCCGGGCGCTGTGCGAGTCGATCGCTTACGCCGCACGGCATTGCTTCGAAGCAGCCGGTCTGTCGGGCCAGCTCTACGCCTGCGGCGGCGGAGTCCGCTCGCCCGAATGGCTGCAGATTTTCGCCGATGTGCTCGGCCGTCCGGTCGTGATCCCGAGCGATCCCGGCGTCGGCGCCCGCGGTGCCGTGCTGACCGCCGCGGACGCACTGGGCACACCGTACGATCGGGACCGCTGGGCCGCGAACTCGCGAACGGTCGAGGCCCGGCCCGAGAATGTCGCTGGCTACGAGCGCGGTTACGCCGACTACCAGGCTTCCCTGTCTGCCGCGCGCGGACTGTGGAGGCTGTGAATGATCCTGGAAAACGAGCGTGCCGCAGTGTGCGAGTACGCCCGCCGCCTGACCGCGGACGGCTTGGTCGTCGGCACGTCCGGCAACGTGTCCGCGCGGTCCGGTGACCTGGTCGCCGTAACGCCCACCGGGGTCGACTACGCCGCCCTCACGCCCGCCGACATCCCCGTGGTGGACCTCGAAGGCAAGCTCGCGGACGGTGCTTTGAAACCGACGAGCGAACTCCCGATGCACCTGGCCGTGTACACCCGGGCGACCGATCCGGAGTCCGCGCCGGTGAACGCGGTGGTGCACACGCATTCGGTGCACGCCACCGCAGTGTCCACTTTGGTCACGGAAGTCCCGCCGATCCACTACATGCTCGCGGCGATCGGTCCGACGGCTCGGGTAGCGCCGTACGCGACCTACGGCACGACCGAGCTTGCCGACGCGATGCTGAAAGCCCTGGAAGCCCGCCGAGGCTGCCTCCTGGCCAACCACGGCACGATCACCTATGGCGACTCGTTGTCGAGCGCGTATAGCCGGGCGCAGCAGTTGGAGTGGGTCTGCCAGGTGTGGCTGGCGGCTCGGTCCGCCGGTACTCCGGCTCTGCTGGCGCCCGAGGAAATCGAGCACGTGGTGGAGAAGCTGAAGGGATACGGCCAGCGCTGACTGATTAAGACGGGCTTGGCGGATACCGAGGCTGTGGCGGTACCGAGGTGGGGCAACTGTTCCTCAGCTTGGGGTGCGGCTTACGGCAGCGGTACGAGCGCCCCCATGCCCGCCCGGGCGAACTGGGTCGCCAGGCGTTGCGGCAGCGGGTTCGGGTACAGAATGATCGACGCGAACGGCGACGGCGTGTACCCGGCCCCGCCGTTGCTCTGCAGGTGCACGCTGACATGGACGTTGCGGTCCGCGGGAATCTCGAACGACACCGCACCCCAGGAAACGACGTACTGCCGACCGTCGATGCCCGCGAACGGGATGTACGCGCCGGCGTGGAAAATGTGCGTGGAAATGTCGATCGTGAGCAACCGCCGAGGCCCGTCGTGCGGGTCGACGTACGGGATCACGTTCGGGGTGGAAGCCAGACGTGGCGGCGCGGTCGGTTCGGTCATCGTTCCGGGCCTTCCGTTCGGCAACGGGCGAAGCTTACCTGTCGCGTGTTCCGGCTGAACTTGATCAGAACTGGTAGTACAGGAACGGGCTGAAAGTCCCCGTGGCCACCAGGATCGCCGCGTACACCAGTCCCACCGTCATGACGCCGATGCGCAGTGCGGTCGCTCCGCGGCTTCGCGACGATTCCAGCAGCGGGCCGGTCACCGGGTGCGCCGGGAGGATGAACACGATCAGCGCCAGCAGCAGGATCACCATCCGCTGGTTCGTCAGCGCGCTTTCCACGACGTCGCCGAGGCCGCCGAAGTCCGGGATCAGCATGTGGCCGATCATCGACAAGGCGTGGCCGAGATCGGCGGCGCGGAAGAAGACCCAGCCGAACACGACGAGGATCAGCGTCAGCAACCGGCGGGCGATGCGGGCGACCGGGCCGGCCGGGGCGTCGCCGAGCTGGAAGCGGCGTTCGATGACCAGCAGCGCGCCGTGGTAGCAGCCCCAGATCAGGAACGTCCATTGCGCGCCGTGCCAGAAACCCGTCAGCACGAAGACGATCGACAGGTTCCGATAGGTCTTGCCCGCGCCGGAACGGTTGCCGCCCAGCGGGATGTAGACGTAGTCGCGGAACCAGCGGGACAGCGACATGTGCCAGCGCCGCCAGAATTCCGTGATCGTCACCGACGAGTACGGGCGGGCGAAGTTCTCCGGCAGCCGGAAACCGAGCATGCGGCCGAGGCCGATCGCCATGTCCGAGTAGCCGGAGAAGTCGAAGAACAACTGCAGGGTGTAGCCGATCGCGCCGAGCCAGGCCGTCGTGAACGTCATCTGGTTCGCCGGGGTCGAGAAGCACGCCTCGACCATCGGGCTAAGCGAGTCGGCGATGATCGACTTCTTGCACAGGCCCAGCGCGAACCTCGGGAAGCCCGCGGCGATGTCGTCCAGCCGGTGCGAACGCCGCTGCGGAAGCTGGTCGGCGATCTCCCGGTAGCGCACGATGGGACCCGCCACCAGCTGCGGGAACATCGCGATGTACGCGGCGAACGACACCGGGTTGCGCAGCGCGTGCCGCTCGCCGCGGTAGATGTCCACCACGTACGAGATGTGGTGGAAGGTGTAGAAGGAAATGCCGATGGGCACCACGATGTTCGCGACGCCCAGGTCCCCGCCGAACCAATGCGCGACGGCCGCGATCTGCTGCGTCGCGAACCCGGCGTACTTCCAGATGACGAGCACGAGGACGTCGAGCGTGATGACGCCGATCAGGATCCGCTTCCGGCGCGTGCCGCGCACGTCCCACGGACTCGGCTCCAGCGCCGGTCCGGCCAGGAAGTTCACCGCCATGCAGAGCAGCAGCAGGAACAGGTACGGCCCGGCGCCGATCGTGTAGAACAGCAGGCTCGCGACCGCGACGATGCCGTTGCGCCAGCTGCGCGGGCACGCCAGGACCGCGATCAGCACCGCGGGCATGAAGTACCACAAGAACAGCGGCGAAACGAACGACATCGGTGACGGACCCCCTCGGTTCCGGAGGAGACCTTAGCCCGAGCGGGTGGCTCCGCGGGGCGATGCCCGACGGATCACAGCACGAATCACCGAGGGTGACGGATTTGGGCGGATTTCGCCCCTCGCGGCGGGAAGCGGCCCGGGGAGGCTGCGCCGCGGCCGGGAGCCGAGGGAAGCCGACGGGTGGGGGCGGCGATCAGGGAGCGGCCGGTTGGGGTGGCTCGGCGGGGGAGCAGTGGCGTGCGATGTGGCGGCGCGAGGGGCAGAGGGTGGCGCGGCTTAGCGGAAGGGCGGTGGGCTTGTGATGCGGCGGCGGGAGGTTCAGGCGGCTAGCGGGAACGTTGTAGGAGTCGGACTTGGCGGCCCGCGGGACTTCGATGGGGGCGGCCGAGCGGAACGGCGGGCGGTGCGCGAGGCGACGGCGCGAGGGCAGTAGGTGAGCGGCTGCGCAAGAAAGTCATGGCATGCGCTGCGGCAGCGCGAAGGGCGGGAGTTGGCGCGGCGGGGCGGTGGCCGTGCAGGAGCGGCGACGGGTTGGGGCGGAAGGGCGGTGGCCGTGCGGATGGGGCGGCGGGTTTGGGCTCACGCGTGCGAGAGGCCGGAAGGAAGGGCGGGCCATCCGGCCGTGGCGGGGCAGTTACGGCAGCTGAGCGGTAGCCACGCGAGACGGCAGCGCGAGGTGCGCGAGCCAGAAGACCCGAGAGGCCTGAGCAGAAGACGCGAGAGTCGTGAGCCAGAAGAGAGGCGCGAACCAGAAGCGAAGCAAGCGTTCCGGCAACCTCAATCGGTGATCCGGTCCAGCCACTCGCCCATCAACGCCTTCTCCGCCGCACTCAACCCCGAGACCTGTGGCAGCACCGCGCGCAAAGCCGTCGCCGCCGCGGCCGGGCCCGGGGTTCGCGAAACCGGCCGATCCGTGCTGATCGCTGCGAGCACCGCTTCCCGGGCCGCGGTCGAGACTGTCAGGTCGCGGGAATCCGGGGGCGTCGAGATCAGGCTCAACGTCGTCCCGGAGCCGGCGGCGTGGATCAGAGCCGCGGCGAGGGGTTCCGGCACCCGGAGCCGTCCGGCCGATGCGACGCGGCTGACTCGTGCCGCGAGGATTTCCAGGGCCTTTTCCAACGCGGGCGAACGGCCGGGCCGGGTCGTCATCAGCAGGTACAGCGCGGGGTTGGCCAGGCCGAGCTCCAGGTGCTGATCCCAGCCCCGCCGCAGGTCGTCCAACGGGTCCGCGGCGGGCGGCTCCGCGGTTTTCGCCGCCAGGTAATCGGCGTAGCCCTGGACGGTGATCGCGTCGAGCAGACCGTCCTTGTCTCCGAAAAGGCGATAAATCGTCGGCGGCTGGACGCCCGCCGCCGAGCTCACCGCGCGGGTCGACACCGCGTCCGGGCCGCCGCTGGTCAGCAGGTCCAGGGCCGCCGTGATGATGCGGGTGCGGGCGTCGTCGGGCATGTTATCGACGATAACAGGCCGGTGCTTCCACCGAAAAAATCAGACGCGTCCGGCGATCCGGCGGCGGCGGGCGACCTCGGCCAGCAGCACGCCGGCGGCGACCGAGGCGTTCAGCGACTCCACACCAGCGGCCATCGGGATCGACACCGTCGCGTCGCAGGTCTCGCGGACCAGCCTGGAAAGCCCGCGGCCTTCCGAGCCGAGCACGACGACCAGCGGGTCCGCGGCCAGTTCGAGTGCGTCGATGTCGACCGTGCCGTCCGCGTCGAGACCGACGATCATCAGGCCCTTCGACGCCCACGCGCGCAGCTGGCGGGTGAGGTTCGTGGCGACTGCGATCGGCAGCTTCGCCGCGGTGCCGGCGCTCGTGCGCCACGCGACCGCGGTCATTCCGGCGCTGCGGCGTTCCGGCAGGAGAACGCCCTGCGCGCCGAACGCCGCGGCGGACCGGATCACCGCGCCGAGGTTGCGCGGGTCGGTGACGCCGTCGAGCGCGACGAACAGCGGGGTGTTGCCCGAGTCGCGCGCGGCCTGCATCAGGTCGTCGGGGTGCGCGTACTCGAAAGGCGGCACCTGCAGGCCGAGGCCCTGGTGCATGGCCCGGTTGGTCTTGCGGTCCAGTTCCTCGCGCGGGATCTCCAGGATCGAGATGCCCTTGTCGCCCGCGAGCCGGACGGCCTCGTTGACCCGGTCGTCGATGTCGATGTTGAGCGCGACGTACAGCGCCGTGCCCGGCACGTCCGCGCGCAGCGCTTCGACGACCGGGTTGCGGCCGGCGATCAGCTCGGGGCGGTCGGCCTTCTTCTGCCGGGCCTGGTCACGCTTGTTGGCGGCGTTGGCAGCGCGGTACGCCTTGTGCCCGGGCCGGTCCTCGGCCTTCGGCGTCGGGCCCTTGCCCTCGAGCGCCTTGCGCCGCTGCCCGCCCGAACCGACGACGGCGCCCTTCTTGGTGCCCGTCTTGCGAATGGCACCTTTGCGCTGTGAGTTGCCTGCCATGAATCCTCAATCTCTGCTGCCGCGAGGAGGTCAGGAGTTCCTGACCGTCCACTGCGGACCGTTCGGGGTGTCTTCCACCGCGATCCCCGCCGCCACGAGACGGTCGCGGGCGGCGTCCGCGCGGGCGAAGTCCTTCGCCGCACGGGCCTCCTGGCGTTCGGCCAGCAGGGCTTCCACGAGCGTGCCGAGCGCGTCGCGGACGGGAGTGTCCGAGCCGCCGTCCGCCCAGTCCGGCGACAGCGGGTCGAGACCGAGCACGCCGGTCATCCCGCGGACCGTGCCGGCCAATTCGAGCGCCTTCGTGGTGTCGCCGCTGTCGAGGGCGGCGTTACCGTCGCGGACCGTGTTGTGCACCACGGCGAACGCGGCCGGGGTGGCCAGGTCGTCGTCCATCGCCGCGGCGAACTCCGCTGCCACCTCGCCCACCGGAACCGCTCCAGCCGACTCCGCCCGGCGCAGGAACGCCTCGATCCGCCGGTAGCCCTGGGCCGCCTCGGAAACCGCGCCGTCGGAGTACTCGACCGTGGACCGGTAGTGCGGCTGCACCAGGTAGTAGCGCAGTTCGGGCGCGCGGTAGCGCTCCAGCATCGCCGGGATCGAGACCGTGTTGCCCAGCGACTTCGACATCTTCTCGCCGGACATGGTCACCCACGCGTTGTGCAGCCAGTAGCGGGCGAACCCGTCGCCCGCCGCGTTCGACTGCGCGCGTTCGTTCTCGTGGTGCGGGAACACCAGGTCGACGCCGCCGCCGTGGATGTCGAACTCGGCGCCGAGGTAGTTGGTCGCCATCGCCGAGCACTCCAGGTGCCAGCCCGGGCGCCCGTCGCCCCACGGCGTCGGCCACGACGGTTCGCCCGGCTTCGCGCTCTTCCACAGCGTGAAGTCGCGCGAATCGCGCTTGCCGCGCGTGGGCGTCTCGCCCTGCTGGACCTCGTCGAGCTGCTGCCCGGACAGCGCGCCGTACTCCGGGAACGACTTCACCGAGAAGTACACGTCGCCGTCGACGGCGTACGCGTGCCCGGCCTCGATCAGCCGCTCCATCAGCTGGACCATCTGCGTGACGTGCCCGGTCGCGCGCGGCGTGACCGACGGCGGAAGGCAGCCGAGGTCCTCGTACGCCTTCTCGAACGCCCGCTCGTGCGTCGCCGCCCACTCCCACCACGGCCGGCCGGCGTCGGCGGCCTTCGTGAGGATCTTGTCGTCGATGTCGGTGACGTTGCGGACCAGCAGCACGTCGAGTCCACTGTGGAGCAGCCAGCGGCGGAGCACGTCGTAATTCAGCATGCCCCGGACGTGCCCGATATGCGGTACTCCCTGCACGGTGGCCCCACACACGTAGATCGACGCCGTTCCGCTGCGGACGGGAGTGAACTCCCGAGGGGCACGGGTCGCGGTGTCGTACAGGTGCAAAGCCACGAGGTAAAGGGTACCGGGACCACTGTGGGTCAGAGCACGCCGTGCTCCCGCAGCACGCCGAGCAGCGCGTCCGGCCGCTGCGCGGTGGGCAGCGGGTCCACCAGCGCGAACTGGCAGCCCAGCGCGCGGGCGCCGCCGTCGGCCTCCTCGCTGTCGCCGACCATCAGCGTCTCCTCGGCGCGCACGCCGAGCCGCTCGATCGCCGACTGGAAGATCTCCGGCTCCGGTTTCACCGCTCCGACCTCGAAGGACAGCGTGAACTCGGCGACGTGCGCGTCCCAGCCGCGCTGGCCGAACGCGGGCCGGATGTCGAACGCGATGTTGCTCAGCACGCCCGCCTTGCGCCCGCTGCTCGCGACCGCCTTGAGCGCGGCCTCGGTGTCCGGGTACGGCGTCCACTGGTCCGGCGTGATGAGCTGCTGGTACAGCGCCTCGGCCTGGTCGCGCCGGGGAACGCCGGACAGCCGCAGCACCTCCAGGTACACCTTCCGGTGCAGTTCCGGGTCGCGGTCGCGGTTGTGCCAGGCGTAGAGGTGCTCCTCGTCCAGTTCGACGGACTGCTCGACCGGCGCGGTCATCCGCCGCATCAGCTCGGTCTGCGCTTCGACGTCGAGCACCTCGCCGTCGTCGTCGCGCACGTCGTCGAGCCAGCCGTCCTGCTGCTCGAGCCGGAAAAGAGTGCCGGAGAAGTCGAACAACACCGCGTTGATGGCCACGTGCCAACCTTATCGGGCAATCCGGGTGCGATGCCGCCCGTTTGTGGTCCCCGGCTCACCTTCGCCGCGCTCAGCCGGCCGGGACGTACAGCTCCACGAACTCCGGCGTCGCGTCGAGCCGGACCCGCAGGATCGGGACCGCCTTGTTCACCGGGTCGCCGCGGTCGTCGAACGAGATCATGCCGCTCGCTCCCGGGACCGCCGACTGTCCGTGCAGCCGGTTCCGGGCCTGCAGCACGTCCTGCGCGGTGACCTCTTCCGGCAGAACCCGGGGGATGCCGCGGATGGCCCAGACCACGGTCAGCACCGCGTCGTGCGCCAGGATCGCGATGCCGTCGTCCAGCCGTTCGCGGGGGAAGACCGCGGTGAAACAGCCGTCGCACCCTGGTTCTTCGAAGCTCGCGACGGCCGCCTTGTTGAACGACTCCGGGTGGTCGCGCCAGGCCTGCGGATGCGCGAGACCGGGCGCGAGCACGGTGACGTTCGCCTGGAGGCCGCGGCGCATTTCCGGCCCGGGCGGGCCGACCTGGGCGAGGTCGCCGGTCAGCACGGTCAGGTGCCGATCGAGGCAGGGCCGCTGGGCGAGCTGCGCGACGAACGACTTCAGGTGGTCCTCGCGGCCGGCGAAGTACACGACGTCCGGGTTGTCGCCGCAGATGTTGGGCATCATCTGCAGGAACGTGTTCTCGATCCCGGGCAGGCTGGAGTCGTAGGACTCGGTGCGTCCGACGATCCGGTGCGCGGCGTCGGCGAACGTCCTGGCGAACGCGGTGGCCAGCGTCTTCGGGTACAGATCGCCGGGGTTCTGGTCCTGCACGACGGCGGCGGTGTGCGCGGTCGGCTTCAGGTACCCCGCCATCGAACTGCCGTAGGTCGAGCTGGTCGGGGACACCCGCAGGAACCCGGGGATCTGCGAGAACTCGTCGGCGGCGAGATGCGAGGCGACGACCGGGACGCGGTGGTCGGACAGCTTCTGGATCGCGCTGCGTGCGGTGCCGAGGCTCAGCCCGATCCCGGTCACGCCCACGATGCGGTCGGCTCCGGTGCGGCCGATCAGGTCGTCGACCACCGGCTCCCACTGTTTGAGCTGGCTGCCGGGGTTGGCGAGCAGCAACCGGATCAGCGGCACGCTGCCCCACGACTGCGTTTTGTTGGCCCGGTGCTGCGCGATATACGCCCCTTCGAGCTGGTGCCGCACCCATTCGGGGGAAAGAATGTCGTGGTCGGTGAGCGTCATCGGCAGCAGGACCGCGACGGTCACGTACGGCTTTCCGGAGCCGACGGTTTCAGTGTTTTCCTGATGAATTCTGTTTTCCACCTCCGCGAGGTCGGGGGAGAACACGAATTCGCCGTCCGTCGTGCCAACGCATTCGGAATTCTCGCCGCGCTCTTCGACGCCGGTGCCACAGGTCCGGTTCGCCTTGCTGATCGCCGGGACGACCACGACCACGGCGACCACGATGACCACGGCCAGCAGCACCACGCCGCCGCCCCACAGCCACTTCGCCCAAGCCGGCCGGGGCGGTTTGATCCGTTGCGTCATCGGTAGCGCTCCGCTCGCTCGTGCAACAGCATCGATCCTCGTCCCCGGCCTTGGGCCAGATGGTGGAATCCGCTCTCGATCGTGGCGTTGAGGGTGCCGCCCGGGTCGCCGAGCGGATCGCGCGCCAGCCACAGGGAAACGACCAGCCACGCCATGGTGGTCTCCAGTTCGCCTTCCCATTCGCCGACGCGCTGCTGCACCTGCGGGTACGGATCCGCGTTCTCCACCAGGCGGTTAGGCGCGGCCGTGATCGTGTCCAGTTCGCCCAGCCACGCTTCCGCGGTCGGCACGTCGAACTCGGCGTGCGGCGTGGTGAGCGGTTTGCACAGATGCGTCACCACCGCGTCGACGTTCTCGAGCGCGAGGTCGTGGTAGCGGGCGGCGGCGACGCGGCCGTTCTTCTCGTAGAAATCGCGGCAGCGAGTGTGCACCTTTTCCCAGCTCAACGGGTGATCGTCGGGGCGCGTCGCCAGCTTCCGCAGCAGCAGCCGGCGCAGCCACGGGTGCAGGACGTAGCGCGACGGATCGTCCGGATCCGCCCGCAGCCACAGCTGATCGGCGAGCTGTTTGAACAGCGGGCCCTCGCCCATCGGATTGCGCAGGTCGAGAATTTCCTTGTGGAACAGCATTTCCACGTCGACCGCGGCGCTCGCGGTGACGAGTTCCTGTCGGCTCGCCGTCGAGAAGTCCTGCAGCAGGTAGTCGCACATCTCGGCGAGCAAAGTGGACTCGCCGCCGTCGTCCAGGACGACCTTGGTGTACAAGGCTTCCCGCAACGTGTTCGGGTTGGCGGGATCGTATCGAGCGGCGACGGTCCGCAGTATCTCCTGGACCGCGCCGGGATGTCCGTCGGTGAGCCGGGACAGGAACCGCGGCAGCCGCGACGTCGGGTGCACGTCGTGCGCGGCGGCGACATCGACGACGTCGCCGCTGGAAAGCGTGCCGAGTTCCAGCAGGTACCACGGGGACCAGCGGTTGTCCGGCTGGCCGGGGAGCCAATCGGTTTCGACCTGTGCGGGCAGCCGCGGCACCGGCCAGTCGAGCCCGCTGGTCCGGTGCTCCGGGTTCCGGCGGATTTCCCGGTCGCTGCTCGGATGCGCGGTGACCATCGACCAGCTTTCGCCCCAGTCGGGATTCCACGTCCGGCTCGTCGCGATCACCACCAGCGGATCGGCCTCGTCCGGCGTGTGCCTGCGCGCCTCGACGAGCGCGCGCAGGAAGTCCTGTCCGCCCTTCGTGTGCGCGTTGTCCAGCAATACCAGGCAATTCATCGTCCGGCGGCTCCCGGAGAGGCCGGAGTACGCGCGGCGCAGGTCGGCGAGGAACGCGTCGCAGATGATCGCGTCGACCGCCGCCCGGTCCTCCTCGTCGCCGTGCGCGTGCTTGGCGATTTCGATCAGGAAGTCCTGGTGGTTGCCGGGTCCGGTCGGCATGGCCTTGACCTTGCCCATCAGCCGCCGCCGGTCGTACCAGCTGAGCCCGCGCAGCAGCAGTTCGGTCGCCTCGTGCCAACCAGGGAGGCTGCTGCCGGACGTGACCCCGCCGACGAGCTTGACGACGTCCACGATCGCGTCGCGATTGCGTTCCAGCGGCTGGTTTTTCGCGATCAGGTCCCGGAGTTTGCGCAGCGCGGCCCGGCGGTCGCCGAGTTCCACCGGCGCGCTCAGCACGAGCATGCACAGCCACAGCCGGGGAAACGCGATACGGCCGAATTGCCGCCATTGCCTGCCGAGATCAAAAGCCAGGTGGCCCAGCAGTTCCCGCGGCTGAATCTGCTCCCAGTCGCGCCGCTCGAAATCGACGAGCGCGTGCGGGATGTCCGCGCACCGCGAGCGCAATTCCTCCAGCAGGGCCGACTTCCCCGCACCGCGCACGCCGAGCGCCACCGCGATCGGCAGCGGTCTGCTCTGTCCTCCCGGACGGCTCAGCAGTTCTTCGACCAGCCTTCCGGTGATCGAACGTACTCCGGACAAGCGATGCGCATCGACGGGCATCGTCCCCCTTTGGCCGGGCGGCCCCGCTCCCTGCCGCCGCGAACGTCGCGGAATAACTATAATGAGCCGCGATTGCCCGCGCAGAAGTCCGCGGAGATTCGTGCCCGATCGGCAATGATCGTTTTCCGGGAATCGCGTTGTGGTCGCTGGTCAGCTATCGGCGAAAAAGGGAATATGACGATTTCCCGGCCGCGCGAATTCCGCTCAGCCGCGCACGAGCAGCGCGGTCGCGACCGCCGCGATGCCCTCGCCGCGGCCGGTGAGCCCGAGCCCGTCCGACGTCGTCCCGGAAACGCTCACCGGTCCGCCGACGGCGTCGCTCAGCACCCGCTGCGCCTCGTCGCGCCGTTTCCCGATCCGCGGGTGGTTGCCGATCACCTGCACGGTCGCGTTGGCCACCTGCCAGCCCTCCGCCGCCAGCAAGGCGCGCACCTCGACGAGCATGTCGGTGCCGTGCGCGCCGTCCATGCGCGGATCGCCGGTGCCGAATACCGCGCCGAGGTCGCCGAGACCGGCGGCGGACAGCAGGGCGTCGCACAGGGCATGGGCCGCGACGTCGCCGTCCGAGTGGCCCGCGCAGCCGTCGACCCCGGGCCAGAGCAGCCCGGCCATCCAGCATTCGCGGCCCGGTTCGATCGGATGGACGTCGACGCCGTTGCCTACCCGGAGATCGGTCACAGGGGATCCTCTCGGTCCCCGCCGGCGACGAGCGCCTCGGCGAGGGTGAGTTCGAAGGCGCTCGCGACGCGCATCGCGTCCGGATCGCCGGGGACGGTGGCCGCGCCCGCGGTGTCGGCGAGACCGGGGTCAGCGGAATCGGCGAGCGCGGAACGGAAAGCGGAAAGGGAAAAACCCACCGGGGTTTGCGCGCTGCGGAGACCGTCGCGATCGACCGTGGCGGTGACGATTCCGGATTCGTCGGTGGTTTTCACCGTGTCGGACATCGGCAGCACCGGCACGGCGACGGGCGCGCCGTTCCGGACCGCGGCCAGCACCCGCCGGATCGTCCGTTGTGGAGTGAACGCCCGCAGCGCGTCGTGCACCAGCACGACGGCGTCCGGCGCGAGAAGCGGCTCGACGGCGGCGAACGCCTGCCGGAGCGAGGAACCGGGAACGACCCGGCAGCCGAGGCCGCGCAGAGCCTCGGAAAACGACTTCGCACACCGCTCGGGGGCTGCGGCGACCACCAGATCGATCTCCGGTGTGCCGAGCAGCCCCCGCACGGTGTGCGTGAGTAGTGCTGCACCGCCGACGGCCGCGAGCGCGAGCTCGGGATCGGCCGGACGGTGCGCGACAGTCACGAACGCGACGCTGTGCACCTGTGGGTTCATCAGGTCGTGATCGTAGGGAACCGGTTGCCGCGGGGGCGAACCGGAGGACCCGGGGTCAGACCGTCGCGGTCTCCAGGACCTCGTCGAGGAGCGTTTCCGCCTTGCCCTCGTCGGTGCCCTCCGCGAGCGCGAGCTCGCTGACCAGGATTTGCCGTGCCTTCGCCAGCATGCGTTTCTCGCCGGCTGAAAGTCCGCGGTCCTTTTCTCGCCGCCAGAGGTCGCGCACCACTTCGGCCACCTTGTTCACGTCGCCCGAGGCGAGTTTCTCCAGGTTGGCCTTGTACCGACGAGACCAGTTCGTGGGCTCTTCGGTGTGCGGAGCACGCAGAACATCGAAGACCTTGTCCAGTCCCTCTTGCCCGACGACATCGCGTACGCCGACGATCTCGGCGTTGTCCGCGGGCACGCGAACCGTAAGATCCCCTTGCGCGACTTTGAGGACGAGGTACTTCTTTTCCTCGCCCTTGATCACGCGGGTCTCGATGGCTTCGATGAGTGCGGCACCGTGGTGCGGGTAGACGACGGTCTCTCCGACCTTGAAAACCATGTGTCCTCTGCCCCTTTCGCTGAGGTCCATCCTATCACGGCTGTTCGGCGGCCACCTAGCGGCCCGGGATCGTCGTCGCAGGTCAGCGGCTTGGGCAGGGCTTGACAAACCGGTTTTCGCCGTGCTCATGCAGGTGAGCCGACAGCGTCCGGACCGGGTCCGGGAGATCCTTTGTGGACAGTCGATCGGCCGGGAACGCACACCGGTTCCGCGCGCGGGAAACCGCCCGGCTAGTCTTCGGGAAGGACGAGGCCGTGAAAGGGAAGGACTCTGACGTGAGGCTGCAGAATCGCCGCGTGCTCGGCGCAGGCGTGTCGGCGCTCGGCGCCGCACTCGTGCTCGCCGGTTGCGGAGCCGGTCAGATCACCCAGACCGACACCCAGCAGCCCGCCGTCAACGGCACCTACGCCCAGGCGAAGACGATCATGCTGCGCAACGCCGCCGTGCAGTACCCGGCGCAGGGCCCCGGCTACCCGGCCGGTTCGCCCGCCCCGCTCACGCTCACGATCGTCAACCAGGGCCAGAAGGACGACAAGCTCGTCTCGGTGACGTCCGAGGGCGCCTCCGGTCCCGCGCAGATCTCCGGGGACACGGTGATCGTCGCCGGGCACTCGCTCGTGATCGGCCCGGCCGACGCGGTCGAGCAGGGCGCCCCGGCGAAGTCGGAGTCGGCGAACAGCACCCCGGCTTCCGAGATGAACTCGGTGCCCTCGAGCGCGCCCAGCTCGGCACCGAACAGCTCGGCGAACTCCGCCCCCAGCTCGGCGTCGAACACGCCGCAGGCGGGCGAGAACGGCGGGGCGGCGAGCCCGCTCGGCACCGGCAAGGTCGTGCTCCAGGGCCTCAAGCAGCCGCTGTGGCCGGGCGCGACGATCAAGGTCACCTTCACCTTCCAGAACGCCGGCCCGATCGTGGTCGCGCTGCCGGTCGCCGCGCCGGCGCACGCGGGCTCCTGATCGCGTCGCCGCGATTTTTGTCGGTGTCCGCCGATAGCCTCGCGGCGTGGTGAAGAAGACCAGCACCGTCCACCGGTGCGCGGAATGCGGGTACGAAACGGCGAAGTGGGTCGGCCGCTGCCCGGAATGCCAGGCGTGGGGCACGCTCGAGGAGCGCGGCTCCGCGAAACCGGCGATCGCGCGGGTGGCCGCCGGAGCGCCGAGCGCGCCCGCGCGGCCGATCGCCGAGGTCGACGTCGAGGCGGCCCGGGCCAAGGCCACCGGCGTGCCGGAGCTGGACCGGGTGCTCGGCGGGGGCCTCGTGCCCGGCGCGGTGGCGCTGCTGGCCGGGGAACCCGGGGTCGGCAAGTCCACGTTGCTGCTCGAGGTCGCCTACCAATGGGCGGTCACGGCCGGACGTTCGCTGTACGTCACCGGCGAGGAATCCGCGGGACAGGTCCGGCTGCGCGCCGAGCGCACCGGCAACGTGCACGGTGAGATGTTCCTCGCGGCGGAGAGCGACCTGTCCGCGATCCTCGGGCACGTCGACGCGGTGAAACCGGGCGTGCTGATCGTCGATTCGGTCCAGACCGTGGCATCGCCGCAGGTCGAGGGCTCGCCGGGCGGCGTGACGCAGGTGCGCGCGGTCACCGCCGGGCTCGTCGCGCTGGCGAAGGAACGCGGGCTGCCGGTCGTGCTCGTGGGACATGTCACGAAAGACGGTTCGGTCGCCGGTCCGCGCGTGCTGGAGCACCTGGTGGACGTAGTGCTGCAGTTCGAGGGCGACAAGCACTCCACGCTGCGGATGGTGCGCGGCATCAAGAACCGGTTCGGCGCGGCGGACGAGATCGGCTGTTTCGAGCTCACCGAGGAGGGCATCGTCGGCGTGCCCGACCCGTCCGGCCTGTTCCTGAGCCGGACGGCGGAGCCGGTGCCGGGCACCGCGGTCACGGTCGCGGTCGAAGGGAAACGGCCATTGCTGGGCGAGGTGCAGGCGCTGGTGTCGAGCAGCGGCATGCCGCAGCCGAGGCGCGCGGTGAGCGGCCTCGATTCGGCGCGGGTCGCCATGGTGCTCGCCGTGATGGAGAAACGCGGCCGGATGAAGCTGGGCGACAAGGACGTCTACGTCGCCACGGTCGGCGGCATGAAGATCACCGAGCCCGCCATCGACCTCGCGCTGGTGCTCGCGCTGACCTCGTCCCTGCACGACGTGGCGCTGTCGCCGCGGCTGGTGGCGGTCGGCGAGGTCGGGCTGGCGGGCGAGATCCGGCGGGTCCCGAACGTGGGCCGCCGGCTCGCTGAGGCGGCTCGGTTGGGCTTTACGCACGCGTTGGTGCCGCCGGATTCGGGCAAGCTGCCGGACGGTATCCGGGTGCTGGAGGTGCCGGACGTGGCGAGTGCGCTCAACGCGGCGAATCACGCGAAATGATCAGTCTCCTGCTCGGTCGGTGGTCTGGTAGGAGAACCGGGCGGAGCTGACCAGGGTGCCGGGCGCGAATCCGGTGGCGGGGCTTGTGGCGAGTGCCTGGATGTCGGTCAGGTGGGCTCGCGTGCGGTCGACCGAGACGAGCAGCCGGTACGGACCGGCGGGTGCCGCGTACTGCACGAAGTCCGGGCTGATCTGCACCACCTCGAAGCCGAGCGACGGGTTGTCCATCACTTTCTGGAAGGCGCCCCGCAGTTCGCGCGACGCGTATCCAGAAGCGAGCACGTTCAGGATCAGCCCGGTGGCCGATGGATAGCTGATGGGGGCGGGGATCTTCGGAGCGCCGTAGTTCACCGGCTGCGGCAGCGGTCCGACGCTCGTCGGCGGTCGCGGAGGGCTGCTCTCCTTCAGGAGGGTGCCGGTCAGCGTGTGGGTGTCGGTCGGCAGGCTCGCGACGAACTCCGGGGTCGGGTGGAACCAGCCCGGCAAGGCGCTCGGGGACGATTCGCCGGGGAAGCGGGAGTCGTGGGCGAACCGTCCGCCGGGCGCGGACTCCTCGGCCTGGGACGGTCCGTCCAATTTCGCGCGGGCCCGGTCGTCCCCGCCGAGCAGCGTCGGTGATTCGGCCCGGGTCCAGCGGCGTTTCCAGACCCCGGACTCGTCGGCCGGGATCCACAGATCCGCCTGCTCCCGGACCCGGAACACACTGGTCCCGCCCACCAGCGCGGTGCGGCTGTACTCGGTCACGACGTGGGTGAACGGCGCGCCCGCTTCGGGGCGCTCCGCCGGGGAACCGGGGCCCGCTGGAGCCAGCGTCGTCGGCGCGCTGGCGAGTTCCCGGACCACGACCACGCCGCCGGTGAGGAGCGCGACCGCGGCGGCCACGGCGATCCATCGCCACGCGCCCGAGCGGCTTTTCTGTTGCGGGACAACAGGTTCGTCCGATTCGCTCGCTGCCGCGGCGGCCCGCATCAGGCTCGCGCGAGCCCGGTCGAGTTCGGCCCGATCGGTGGCCCCCTCGTGCGGATGCAGCGCGGCGAGGGCCGCGTCGAGTTCGGCGTCGGACCACAGGTGCCGCACGGTGTCGTCGTTCACTGTTCCTTCGCCTCCTCGCGGGTCGATGCGGCTGCGTTGGTGCGCAGCCATCTGCGGATCCGATGCAGCCTCGAACGCACGGTGCCCGGCGGGATGCCGAGCGCCTCGGCGACTTCGACCGGTTCCAGCCCGGCCCACGAGACCAGCAGCAGGGTGTCGCGGTCGGCGACGCTCAGCTTCGCAAGCGCGCCGGCCAGCTGTGCCGCGCGGGCCTGCGCGTCGACTTGCTCGGCGACCCGGGTGTCGTGCCCGCCGTGGCCGCGGTCGCCGGAATTCGCGAGCCGCGCGGTGGCTCGCAGCGCCCGGGTTTCGCTGCGGACGTGGTGGCGCAGCAGGTTCGTCGCGATCCCGTACAGCCACGAGCGCGCGGTGCCCAGCTCCGGCTGGTACGAGTCCCGGCGGCGCAGCGCGACGAGGAACGTCTCGGCGACGAGATCGTGCGCGGTATCCGGGCCGACGCGGCGCGCCAGATACCGGTGCATGGTCGCCGCGTGCGCGTCGAACAGCCGCCCGAAGGCCGGGGCGGGATCGGGGCCGCCCAGGTCGGGGCGGTCCTGCGGGCCGGCCGACACCGGCTCGGGACCGTCATGGGTCACCTGCATGCCCGTTGTTGCCCGCACCGAGGGCGAGCGTTCACGGCGTCACCAGATGGGATGGTCGCTGAACTTCTCCAGCGTGCTCACCGACGGCCGCACGCACCAGAGCCCGGCGCTGTAGCCGATCAGGCCGATGGCGAAATTCGCGAACGTCGCGAGCAGTTCGGTGAACCCGAGCTTGCCGTGGTCGCCCCAGAGATCCACCAGTGCGGACGCCCCGAGCGCGATCAGGCAGCTGACCGACAGCAGGGTGAAACACGTGGTCAGCGCCGCGCGGGTGCCGCGGGCCCGCGCGATCACCAGGTAGTCGCCCTGCAGACAGCGGCGTGCGGATACCACCACCGCGGCGATGGCGAGCACGGACAGCAGCGGCAGCAGCAGTGCGGTGAGACCGAGCAAGCCGCGCGGCAGGCTGTGCCCGTGCAGCGGACGGTTCACGAGCGCGGTGATGCCGAACACGAGCAGGGTGCCGATCGCCAGGGAAACCCCGACGACCACGGAGGCGATGCGTACCCGGGCGGCGAACAGCGGCGGCAGCGGGGCGTACTCCGCGGCCTGTTGCCCGTAGTACTGCTTCACCGCATCACCTCCGCGCCGGCAACCCGAACGAACGTGCAAATGCTCGTGAAGACCACCTTAACGGAATGCGATTCCGGCAAGGTGGCCTCACGGCACTTGTCACCGAGGCGTGCTAACGGGCTTGCCTGATCAAGCCTTCTCGGCCAGGAGATTCGCGCACCGGATCAGGCCGATGTGCGAGTACGCCTGCGGGTGGTTGCCGAGCGAGCGCTCCGCGACCGGGTCGAACTGCTCGGGCAGCAGGCCGGTCGGGCCCGCCGCGTCGACGATCTGCGCGAACAGCTCCTCGGCCTCGTTGCGCCGCCCGGTGCACAGGTACGCCTCGATCAGCCAGGCCGCGCAGATGTGGAAGCCGCCCTCGCCGCCGGGAAGGCCGTCGTCGCGCCGGTAGCGGTACACCGTGGAACCGCTGCGCAGTTCGGCCTCGATCGCCGTCACGGTCTTCTGGAACCGCTCGTCCGCCGGGTCGATGAGGCCGGTGAGGCCCACGAACAGGGACGCCGCGTCGAGGTCGGTGCCGTCGTAGGCGGTGGTGAACGCCTGCACCTCCTCGTTCCAGCCGTGCTCGAGCACGTCGGCCTTGATCCGGTCGCGCAGCTTCGGCCAGGCGCCCGGGACGTCGCGGCCGTACTCGTCGCCGAGCCGCACCGCGCGGTCGATGGTCACCCAGCACATCACCCGCGAGTACACCCGGTGCCGCGGCACGTGCCGCTCTTCCCAGATGCCGTGGTCCGGCTCGTTCCAGCGCCGCGTGACGGCCTCGGCCATCGCGCGCACCATCTGCCAGTCCTCGTCGCGCAGTTCGCCGCGCACCTCCGCCAGCGTGGCGACCAGTTCCACGACCGGGCCGAACACGTCGAGCTGCACCTGGTGGTTGGCCAGGTTGCCGACGCGCACCGGCCGCGAACCGGCGTACCCGGGCAGCGATTCGATGACCGCCTCCGCGCCGATGACGCTCCCGGCCAGCGTGTACAGCGGGTGCAGCCGCTCCGGGCCGGCCAGCGTGGCGAGCACGCCGTGCAGCCACTTCAGGTAGCCCTCGGCCTCCTCGTGCGAGCCGAGGTGCACCAGTTCGCGCACGGTCATCGCGGCGTCGCGGATCCAGCAGTAGCGGTAGTCCCAGTTGCGGACCCCGCCGATCTCCTCCGGCAGCGACGACGTCGCGGCGGCCAGCACGCCGCCGGTGTCGGTGTTGACCAGTCCGCGCAGGGTCAGCGCGGAGCGGCGCACCAGTTCGGTCTGGACAGTCGGCAGCTTGAGCTTCGCCGCCCAGTCGCTCCAGTACCGGCCCGCCCGGTCGCGACGGTCCACTTCGGACAGTTCGTGCGCGGCGAGTTCCGTGGTGCCGCAGCGCAATTCGAGCACGACCGGCTGTTCCGGCGTCGGCTGGACGAGCGCGGTCGCGGTGTCCTGCAGGCCGTCGGAGGTGATCGACCATTCGACGCCCGGCGAGCGCAGCACGAACGGCTCCGACGTGCCCAGCACGCGCAGGCCGTCCTCCTCGGCGACCAGCCGCACCGGCACGCCGCCGAACTCCGGCCGCGGCGCGAAGACGACCTGCGCCACCGCCTCGCCGGAGATCACGCGCACGAGGTCGGTGCGGTGGCCGGGGCTTTCCGGTTCGAGATAGTCCGTGACGAGCAGCCGCGACCAGCGCGTTTCGACCGTCATCGTGTTCGGCAGGTAGCGCTGGCCGAGCGGGAGCCCGTTGCGGTGCGGTTTGATCGAGAAATGCCCGGCTCCGGGACCGCCGAGCAGGTCGGCGAACACCGCGGGGGCGTCCGGGCCGGGGTGGCACAGCCAGGTCAGCTTCGCGTCCGGCGTCACGAGCGCGACCGAGCGCTCGTTGGCCAGCAGCGACAGCCGCTCGATCGGCGGCGCGGACTCGCCGTAGAGCCAGTTCCGCCGCTCTTCCAGGAGGAACGCGAGCACCATCGCGACGTCGACGGTGTCGGGCACGCGGTACTCGGCGAGCGATTCGCCGTCGCCGACCTTGATGCCCAGGTCCGGCCCGGCGAGCCGGGCGAACGCCTTCTCGTCGGTGACGTCGTCGCCGAGGAACACCGCCGCGGTGGCTCCGACCTGGTGGCGCAGGGTGTCCAGGGCGTTGCCCTTGTCGGTCTTCACGACCGCGAGCTCGACGACTTCCTTGCCGTCGGTGGTCGTGACGCCTTCCCACGTCGACGGGCCCTCGTGCACGGCCGAGAGCACGCGCCGGCCCGCGTTGTGCTCGGCGCGGCGCACGTGCACCGCGATGCTCGCCGGCTTGACCTCGAGCGACACCCCGGGCACGTCGAGCACCAGCTGTTCCAGCTCGTGTTCGAGCCGCCGGTGCAGCGCCTTCGCGTCCTCGTCGAGCGCGTGGATGAAGCCGATGTCGAACTCGGACCCGTGGCTGCCGACCAGGTTCACCTCGGACGGCAGCCGCGACAGCGTCGCGAGGTCGCGCAGGGCCCGGCCGGAGATCACGGCGGTGGTGGTTTCGTGCAGGCCGGCGAGAGATCTGAGCGCGCCGACGGACTCGGGCAGCGGCCGCGCCTCGTCCGGGTTGGCGGTGATCGGGGCCAACGTGCCGTCGTAGTCGCAGGCGACCAGCAGGCGCGGGGTACGGGCGATCTGCACGATCGCGCGCCGTAGCTCCGCGGGCAACGCCTCGGCGGTCAACACTCCTCCTCAGGAGGTCCAGCGCGGTACGGGGGAGGGGGTCAGTCGGCCGGTTCGGCACCCAGCGCCTGGAGGAACGAACGCGCCCACCGGTCGACGTCGTGGGTGAGGACCTGGCGACGCATGGCGCGCATCCTGCGTCGGCCCTCGGCGGGGTCGAGCGTAATGGCAGCCTCCAACGCGTTCTTCACCCCGTCCAGATCGTGCGGGTTGACGAGGAAAGCGCTGGTCAGTTCGGCCGCCGCGCCGGCGAACTCGCTGAGCACCAGAGCGCCGCCGAGATCCGGGCGGCACGCGACGTACTCCTTGCACACGAGATTCATCCCGTCGCGCAGCGGAGTCACCACCATGACGTCGGCCGCGGAGAAGAAGGCGGCCAGCTCGGTGCGGTTCACGGATTGGTGCAAATAGTGCACGACCGGGTGGCCGACGCGGGCGAACTCGCCGTTGATCCGGCCGACCATCTGCTCGATCTCGCCGCGCATCCGCTGGTAGTGCTCGACGCGCTCGCGGCTCGGCGTGGCCAGCTGCACGAAGGTGACGTCGCCGGGTTCGAGACGGCCCTCGTGCAGCAGCTCGTGCAGCGCCTGCAGCCGCAGGTCGATGCCCTTGGTGTAGTCAAGCCGGTCGACGCCGAGCAGCACCGTCTTCGGGTTGCCGAGGTCGCGGCGGATCTGCTTGGTGCGCTCGACGACGCCCTTGCTGCGCGCGAGCGAGTCGAGGCCGGCCGCGTCGATGGAGATCGGGAACGCGCCGACGCGCACGGTGCGGTCGCCGACCTGCACCATGCCCGGCCGGGACCGGACGCCGACCGCGCCGCGGGTGGGTTCGAGGCCGACCAGCTGCCGGGCCAGCCACAGGAAGTTCTGCGCGCCGCCGGGCCGGTGGAAACCGATCAGGTCCGCGCCGATCAGGCCGCGCACGATCTCCGCGCGCCACGGGAGCTGCATGAACAGCTCGACCGGCGGGAACGGGATGTGCAGGAAGAAGCCGATGCGCAGGTCGGGGCGCAGTTCCCGGAGCATCCGGGGCACCAGCTGCAGCTGGTAGTCCTGGATCCACACGGTCGCCCCGTGCGCGGCGACCGCGGCGCTGGCCTCGGCGAAACGGCGGTTGACCTTCACGTAGCTGTCCCACCACGACCGGTCGAACACCGGCCGCTCGACGACGTCGTGGTAGAGCGGCCACAGCGTGGCGTTGGAGAAGCCCTCGTAGTAGTCGCGCACCTCGGCCGAGCTGAGCGACACCGGGTGCAGGACGAGGCCGTCGTCGTCGAACTCGTCCACGTCGACGTCCGGCACGCCCGGCCAGCCGACCCAGGCGCCCTTGCGGGACCTCAGGAACGGTTCGAGCGCCGAGACCAGTCCTCCCGGACTGGCGGTCCAGCGCTGCTGCCCGTCCGCGGTCCGTTCGAGGTCGACGGGCAGCCGGTTGGCCACCACGACGAAATCCGCGGACGGTGCGCTGTTCCGGTCGGCGATCGCGTCAGTCACTCCAGCTGCTCCCTCGTCTTCGGCGGGTCGCGGCCCCAAGAGAAACCCTAGCGCGCGCGGAGTGACCGGCCGGTGACCAACTGGTTACTCCAAACGCCGTTCGGTCGGTTCCATCGGTCCCGCGAGCCGGGGCCCGGAGAGCTTCCGCTCGAGCCTGCCGAGCCCGGTGCGGACCGGCTGGGCGAGGTATTCGCCCAGTACAACGCCCGCCGCGAGGGCGAGTCCGATGGCGACCGCGGTCATCAGGGTCGAGATGTTGCCGCCTGGCGAAACCGCTAATTGGTATAGACCACGATAGGTGGAGAGACCGGGGAGCAGCGGAGTGATCCCGGACACGGCGACCACGAGCGGAGTAACCTTCAGCCGCCGCGCCATCACCCCGCCGCAGAACCCGACGAGCGTCGCCGCGATCGCCGACGCGCTCACCGCGTCGAGGGTGGCCAGGATCAGCGCGCCGTACACGAGCGCACCGATCCCGCCCGCCGCGGCGGCGACGAGCATCGCGCGCAGTTTCGAGTACGAGGCGAGGGCGAAGCAGGCGGCCGCGCCGGCCCCGCCGACGACGATGATCGGCAGGTGCTGCGCGGTCGAGACGGGCACGTCCGGCAACGGGGTGCGCGGCAGTTCGAGCATCACCGCGATCCGCAGTGCGAGCACCACGCCCGCGATCAGCCCGGCACTCATCAACGCGGTTTCCATCGTGCGGCCGGACGCGGTCACGTAATACCCGGTGATCCCGTCCTGCACCGCGGAAACCGTGGAGAGCCCGGAAAGGAGCACGGTGACCGCCGCGGCGACCACCAGCGTCGGCCGGTCGGTGGTGAGGATGTTGCTGCTGACGATGATCATCGCCGACAGCGTCGCGAAGAGGCCGCCGACCACCTGCTGGAAGAAGAACGGCAGGTTGACCTTGTTGAGCAGCCTGCCGATCCGGTCGACCGCGGCGGAGATGACCATCGCGACGAGCGCGATGTCGATGCCCCCGCCGAGCAGCAGCGTGATGAACCCGGCCAGCCCGCCCCAGGCGGCGGTCGCGGTCCAGCGCGCGTACGGGTGCGGCGCGGAGGTGATCCGGTCCAGTTCGGTGACCGCTTCCTCGGCCCCCGTGCGCCCGCGGACGATCTGGCGCACGAGCGCCTCGGTCTCGGTCAGCCGGGTGTAGTCGAGACTGCGCGAACGGACCACTCGCAACGCGGTCACCGGCGCGAGGTCGGTGCCGCGGTGACAGGTGACGGTGATCGACGTGAAGATGACGTCGACCTCGCAGTGCGGCAGCCCGAGCGCGGAGGTGAGCGCGAGAATGGTCGCGGTGACGTCGGAAGCCCCGGCGCCGCTGGCCATCTGCACTTCGCCGATCCGCAGGGTGAGATCCAGAACGAAGTTGACGGTCGCGTCGTCCGGCGGCTTGGGCCCGATCGCCTCCTCGGACTCGACTGCGGGCTGTTCCGCCGTCGGCGCCTCGAGAATGTGCCAGGCGCGCCGGCGCAGAAGATTGGGCCGATGCCGCTGGTTCGACCGCGGGTGCGGGGGCTCGAGAATCGGCCACCGTCTGCGCGCCGCCCCCTGGCCGGCACGCTCGTTGATCTTCATGATCGATCCCCACCTCCTCGTTCGTTCCCGGGGACCATCGGCCGTACCGCCCCAGCTGTTGCAGTGGTCTCCGACACACCTGTAGCCGATCGTGCCGCATAGGGTCGGATCACGCCGGTTTCCCCTGCTGACCTGGGGCTGGGGGCGGGTTGCCCGGGCGCGGCGGGGGCGGCCCGATATACTTTTGGCGCGCCCGGCGCCGGGTGCGTGCCGGTATAGCTCAGTTGGTAGAGCATCTGTCTTGTAAACAGAAGGTCAGGGGTTCGAACCCCCTTGCCGGCTCCACTGTAGAACTCCCGCTGAACGGCGGGTTAGCGCGAATCAGCTCGTTCGACGAGTGTTCAAATTGGTCGGTTCGGCACTCTGGTTGCGCGAGGGTTGCGCGAATGCGCCGCCGCGAGGCACCACGGGCTCACTGGTGCGCACTCTGGCTCGCCGAAGCCTTGCGCGTCACCCGGCCCGGGGGCTGTTGTCTTCTCTTCACTGACTGGCGGCAACTCCCTTCCGCCACCGATGTACTGCAGGCCGGCGCGTGGGTCTGGCACGGCGTCGTCCCATGGCTCAACCTCAACGCGCGCCCTATGGCCGGCCGGTTCGCCAATGCCGCCGAATATGTCGTGTGGGGTTCCGCAGGGGGCGAGGGAGATCGTCCCCGAAGCCGGAACTGTGCTGGATCCCTTCATGGGTCAGGCACGACCGGTGTCGCTGCGGTGCTTGAACATCGCCGGTTCGTCGGCGCCGAACTGCTCGACCACTTTGCCACGATCGCTGAACCCGGGATGGGAGCCGGGCAGGAGGCGTCGAACACGCCGCTGCACTTGACCGCGCTCGGGCACAGCTACGGCTCCAGCACCACCGGGTATGCCCTCGGCCATGACACCCCGGTGCAGGACGCGATGCTGTTCGGCTCCCCCGGCCAGGGCGCCGAACATCTGAAGGTGCCGCAAGGCCACCTCTTCGCCGCACAGGACGCCGGAGACACCCTCGTCCCCAACTACGGCGACACCGGAGCGCTCGGGCCCAGCCCCTACTTCAGCCCGGACGCGAGCAGCTACCACCAGATGTCCACCGACGCCAGCGTCACCGAAGCAGGACCACGCAGCGCAACCGAAGGCCACAGCGGCTACCTCGACGCAGGATCGACCAGCATGTACAACATGGCCGCCATCACCACCGGACATCCCGACCTCGCCCAGTACAAGGGCACCGTTCTCGCCGAAGGCCCCCGATGACCCCGCACCCCAGTCGCCTGCACGCGGCGCTCGCCGTCGCCCTGACCGCCGCCGCTCTGACCGCGTGCAGCGTCGAAAAATCGCCCTTCCCTGGAGACAACGTGGACCGAGACCCCGCAGAAGTCTGGACCGCATTGATGCGACTGCCCGACACCGACCAAGCCCGCCAGCAATACCAGCAACTCGACACCGAACTCCGCCAAGCCCTCACCGCCGCCATACCCAAACTGTCCCCTTGGACGCCGCTTGGCAACGGCTCGCGTGCAGCATGCGGTGCGCGGTTCCCCGCCATCGGCAACGACGGAGAGAGCGAACACCTGGGCGACCACGGCGTGGCCGGGAACCTGCCCGACGCGGACTACGAGAAAGCCCTCACCGTCATCGGGACCGTCGCGCAGCGCTACGGATTCGAACCGCGCCCCCAGCGTCTGCATGACGCTCCCGGATCGCACGACGCGGTGTTCCACAACACGACCGATGAAGGGCAAATCTCTTTCGGTACTGCCCTGAATACCAGCCTGCAGCTAAGCCTCAGCTGTCATCTGTTCCCTGCCGCCAAACAACGCGGCACACCCTCGACTACGCCTTAACCAGAACGCCCTAGCCTGCGCCTCCCTTCTCATCACCGAGGCAATGCGCCTGGCACTCTTCACCGTCGTCGCCCTCGGGTGGTGGGTGGTCCCGGATGACACGATCAACCTCATCGTGCCCGTGGTCGGCGTTCTCGTGCGCCACCGAGTCGTACCGCTCTCGAAACTCCGGTGACCGACTACCGGGGTCCGACCTTCGAAGAAGGCTTCGCCTGGGACAGCAGCGAACGCGCAGACGCCAACTCGTAATCGTCGCAGCCGGAGCCGCGCTGATCGAGCTGCGGCGGGTAGGTCGAGCCGAGCAACTTCGAGCCTCAGTCGCGACCGGCTCCAGCCCATGGCCGCAGGCCTCGATGGTGCGGTTGCCGTAACTGGCGTATCGGCGCGTGTGAATCCGCTCGTGGTTGACCACGTTGACCACGTACGCGCACGGAACCCCGCGGCGATATGTGCGCCTGCATGGTTCCCCTCGGATCCACCACTCCCCAGCGGTTGTTCGGTGGTCCGGCGACCGTCCACGCGAAGTCGCCGCGGCCGAGCTCGTCGGAGGCGTCGGTTCATCACCTCGGCCGGATCGCACAGCGGTTCTGCGCATGAACTATTCACGACGAGTAACGCGGGGGTCGGCCGATGGGAACGCCAGCATCCGGAACGAGGAGGAACCGTCGTGTTTCACTGTGTCGCCCTCATCGCCGCCGCCATCGCGATCGCCGCGTCCGAAGCGGCCGCATGCTCCGCGCGGGTCGGCCCCGGCGCCAACGGAACCGGGACCACGTGGAGATTCCTGGTCGTCGCCGACGCCTCCATCGGCGGAGGTCATTGGCCGCCCGGATCGCAGTGCACACAAGCTGGGCGATCACCGTCGACTGCACGGGCAAGAACGGCCCCGCTGTGAAAGCCTCCGTCGACCGATTCGAGCGGCAGGTTGATCCTGACGGTGCGCTTCCGCCAGCCGAACGAGCCGGACGCTCGGAGCACGCCCCGGAATTTCGCGGCAGTGCGCCGCGCGCGATAGACCGGAAAGCGAGCGCACAGCCTGCGGGGTACCCGGACGGGCGGTTTTGTGTTCAGGGGGCAGAGCGCTCCCGCGAAGGCGGGGTGGTCAGCGTCGCTGGCTTGCTCGTTGCGGGCGGGTGCTCGTTGGCGCCAACCCGAGCGCGACGACACAGACCCCGGCCCGCAGACTCAACCCGGGGTCACGGTTCCGACGCGAAGACATGACGGGTTATCTCGATTCTTCCCGGGGATGCGGTACTCGAGTCCGGAGTACGGCTAGGACGCGGACGTCGGAGTGCCGCGCTGCTTGGCGGCGGAAACAGGCGGCAGCCGATGTCGAGGCCAAGGCTGGAGTTGAGCGCGGTGCCGAAGGAGATTGCTCCCTCGTCGGTTCTGTTGTGGAATACCGGTCCAGCCTGCGAATGGCAGAGCTTGGCCGAAGTCGTCACCAGAGCGGACCAAGGCCTGCTCGCGCTGCTGCTACCGCCAGCCAGATTCGTTGTCCGCGCGGTGAATCAGGCGGCGGACTGCGGGAACTCCGCGACCGGCGCGCCGATCGCGGCTCGGCCGGCGGCGGTGAGGAGTGCGGGGACGCGTTCGCCGGGCCGGCCGGCGCGGAGGGGGACCACCAGGGCGAACCGGGCGAGGCGGTGGGCGGTGAACTGGTCGCAGCACGGCACGCCGTCGATGTAGAGATCCGGTTCGCAGCTGCAGGTCATTTCGGCGCGGCCGAGGCCGACGGCGGTGAGGGTGGCTCGCTCGCGATGGTTCAGCGGGAGGATCTGGGCCGACATGACTGCCTCGCTGGTGGGTTCGCTCGGTGCTTCCTCCCACTGTCCGAGATCCGTCTGGTGCCAGCCAGAGCCAGTTTCGGACCTATTTCCCGGTACCAGTTGAGACCGCTCGCGGCGGCGCCGTCTCGTGCGACGGGCCGCCGCGGGCGGGTGGTCAGAAGCCGTCGCAGGTGGCGGTCGCGAAGTTGCCCGACGCCTTCGCCGTCTTGGCTTCCTTGCCGTCCACGACGACCTTGCAGGCCACGTCTCCGCCCTCGGCGCCGGTGGTCACCGACAGGCTGCCGCCCTTGAACAGGCCCTTCGTGGTGATGTCTTTCGACCACGGCAGGGTCTGCGGCTGGTCCTGGTTGGACGACGCGCTGCCGTCGCCGAAGGTGGTGTAGGTGATCGAGGCGTCCTTCGCGGTGCCGGAGACCTCGTAGTGGACCGTCACGGAGCGGTTCGCTTCGTTGTTGACCTCGTTGACCACCTTGGCGGCCGTCGCGAGCCAGATGATGCACAGCACCAGGCCGATCACCGACAGCACGAGACCGGCGATGGAGAGGCCCTTGTTCGTGGCCTTTCCGGACCGCGTCCGGACGAAGCCGAGCGCGGAGAAGATGATCCCGAGGATCACCAGCGGCCACGCGATGAGCCCGATGACCGGGATGAACGCGAAAATCAGGCCGATCAGCCCGAGCACGAACCCGGCGGTGCCGAGACCGTTCTTCGGCTGGGCCGGATAGGACGGCGGGGCCGCCTGGGGTGCGGGCGGCGGAGGATAGTCAGGGGCGGACATGCGTGCCTTTCGTGATCGAATGTGCACAAACAGGTCGCACCGACGGCCCCGAGTGTTACGCGATCTCCGGAATTAGCGCGGCTTCACGTGCACTCGCTCGCCGTGGAGTCCGAAGAGGATCAGCAGTTCGACCGCGCCTCCGTCGGCCGAGCCGAGCCAATGCGGTTCCGTCGTGTCGAACTCCGCTGCCTCGCCAGGCGGGACCGTCAGATCCTTCGCGCCTACGATTAACCGCAGGTGTCCATTGAGGACGTACAGCCATTCGTAGCCGCTGTGCGTTTTCAATGCGGGTTCCGCAGTTCCGCCGGGGATCAGCATTTTGTACGCGTGCACGCCGCCAGGGCGCCGGGTGAGCGGCACGTAGGTCATCCCGTGCTGGTGGATCGGGCGCAGGTGGACGCGCGGGTCGCCGGCGCGGGGTGCGCCCACCAGGTCGTCGATCGGCACGTCGTAGGCGCGCGAGAGCGGCAGCAGCAGTTCCAGGTTCGCCCGGCGCTGGCCGTTTTCCAGGCGGGACAGGGTGCTTTCCGAGATGCCGGTCTCCGCCGACAGGTCGGCCAGGGTGATGCCGCGCCGGGTGCGCAGGGCTCGCAACCGGGGGCCGACCGCGTCCAGGACTTCGTCGATCTCGCGCATAGCACCCCAGTCTCGCCCAACCCGGGAGACTGGGGTGCGGCCGCGTCAGCTGACCAGTTCGGGAGCCGGTTTCGCGGCACGCCGCGCGGGCGCGGTTTCCGGGAGGATCAGCAGGCAGACCAGGCTGAGCACGAGCAGCGCCGCGAGGTAGTAGCCGACCGCGAGGGCGTCGCCGGTCGCGGCCACGATCCGGTTGGCGATCATCGGCGACAGGCCGCCGCCCAGCACCGCGCCGACGTGGTAGCCCACGCCGAGGCCGGACTGGCGCTGCTCTCGCGGGAACAGTTCGGCGAACCACGTGTACATCGGTCCAAAGAGGATTCCGGTGGCGGTGAAACCTAGGAGCAGTGCGAGGAATACCGAGCTGATCGTGCCCGCCGACGCGATCGGGAACATCACGAGCGCGGCGATGATCGACAGGACCGAGCCGGTCAGCATCACCGGTTTGCGGCCGATCCGGTCGGACAGCCAGGCGGCTCCGACGTTCGCCGCGGCGTGGCACAGCAGGGTGACCGTGGAAATGGTGACGATCGGCGAGCGCGGCAGGCCGAGGCCTTCCGGGGCGGCGGCGGTCGCGTAGGACAGCATGAACGTCACGAGCGCGAAGGTGCAGGCGGTGAGGCCGAGGTTCGCTCCGGCGATCAGCAGCAGCCGTCGCCAATTCGTGCGGAGGACGTCGGCGAGCGGCTTTTTCGCGCGAGTTTCCGCGGCGGCCATTTTCTCGAATTCCGGGCTTTCCGAAACACCGCGGCGGACCCAGATGCCGATTGCCAGCACGATGCCGCCGGCGAGGAACGGGAGTCGCCAGCCCCAGCTCATGACGTCGTCGTTGGGCAGCAGGAGAACCAGGGCGAAAGCCAGGTTCGCCAGCACAACGCCGATCGGGGAGCCGAGTGCGACGAAGGAACCGTAGAGACCGCGCCGTTTTTCCGGCGCGTGTTCGACGGCGAACACGGCCGCTCCGGCACTTTCTCCGCCGCGTGCGGCACCGTGCAGCAGACGCAGTCCGACGAGCAGCAGCGGCGCGGCGATGCCGATCACTCCGTACGGCGGGAGAACGCCCATGCCCAGCGTCGCGAAACCCATCAGCAGAAACGCGGCGTACAGTGCGGTGCGGCGGCCGCGGCGGTCGCCGAGCCAGCCGAAAAGCGCCGCGCCGAGCGGGGCCATCACGAAACCGATGGCGAAAGTCGCGAGGCTCATGAAGGTGCCGAACCAGGCGTTGCCGGTTTTGAAGAACACCGATCCGAACACGAGTGCCGCGGCGGTGCCGTAAATCGAGAAGTCGTACATTTCCAGGGAAGTGCCGACGCCGGCGGCGAATCCGAGCCGCAGCACGCCGGGAGAGTGCGCTTCGTCGCGCTTGGCCATGGCAGGCCTTTCGTCGTCTCGCGCGGAATGCGCGGAGTGTCCGGTGGTGGGGAAACGGTGGACACAGCTTAGGGAAAGCGTGACGAAGGAGGCAAAGTCCGATTTGCGGCGGATTGATAAATAAAATCGATCAATTAATCGACACGACGGCCGGAATCGCGAGGATTCCGGCCGCGTGGCTCAGTACAGTTCGATCACCAGTTTTTCGGAGCGGGCCCGCGACACGCACAGCGCCATCTGGTCGCCGGAAGCCTTGTCGCTGGCCGAAAGACACTGGTCGCGGTGCTCCGGCGTGCCTTCCAGCACCCCGGACACGCACGAGCCGCAGATGCCTTCCTCACACGATTTGAACACCTCGATCCCGTTGTCGGTCAGCACCGACAGAATCGAACGGTCGGCCGGGATCTCGAACACCTCGCCGGTGTCGAGTTCGACGGTGAACGGCCGGTCGCCGCTCGTGTCGACCTCGGCCGCGGTGAAATGCTCGACGTGTATCCGCGGTTCGCCGACCACTGGCGCGAACACGCCGGCGACCTGCTCCATGAACCCTTCCGGGCCGCAGGTGTAGACATGCGCGGAGGAACCGAGTCCCGCTGCTACTTCCGTGAGCACCTCGGGCTGTTCGCCGCGCGGTACGCCGAAATACAGCAGCACCCGATCCCGGAATTCCGCCTGTTCTTCCAGCAGGGAAACAAAAGCCGCCGACTCCCGGCTGCGCGCGAAGTAGTGCAGTTCGAATTCCGCGCCGTCCGCGTGCAGCTGATAAGCCAGGCTCAGCAACGGAGTGATGCCGATGCCGCCCGCGATCAGCACGTGCCGATCGGCGTCCGGGGCCAGGGAAAGCAGGTTCCGGCATTCGCCGATCTCGAGCTTGTCGTTCTCCGCGACGGTGTGCAGCGCCTCGGATCCCCCGCGCGAATCCGGCTCCCGTTTCACCGCGATCAGCAGCGACGACGTGTCGTCCGGCCGTCCGCACAGCGAATACTGGCGCAGGATTCCGGTCGGGCCGGTGACGTCGACGTGCGCTCCGGCGGGATGCGGGTCGAAGGGCAGGCCGTCGGCGCGCACGAGGCGAAGCGCCCGGATCCCGGGCGCTTCCTCGACGACCTCGGCCACGCGGACCACGGTGTTCGGCATCGGCTCTCCGTTTCGAGCGGTTCAGCGCAGGTAAAGGCCGCCGTTGGCGTCCCAGCAGGCCCCGGTGACCGAGGCCGCGCCGGGCGAGGCGAGCAGCGACACCATCCGCGCGATGAACGCCGGGTCGCCGAGACAGCCGACGGGGATGTTCTTCGTGAAGGCCTCGAGGTTGTCCTCGCCGACGATCGACCGCACCATCGGGCTGTCCTGCGGCCCGGGCGACACGGCGTTCACGGTCACCCCGCGCGGCGCGAGTTCCCGCGCGAACACCTTCGTCGCGGACATGATCGCGCCCTTGGACGACGCGTAGTGCCCACCGGTCGCGGTGCCGCCGTTCTGGCCGGCCAGCGACGCCATGTTCACGATCCGCCCGTAGCCCTGTTCGGCGAAGTACGCGCCGAAGAGCTGACAAGCGGTGAAGGTGCCGGTGAAGTTGACCGCGAGAACCGCGTCGAGGTCTTCCGGCGTGATCTCCATCAGCGGCCGCGCCTGCGTACGGGCCGCGTTGTTGACCAGCACCTGGACGCTGCCGAAATCGCGCACGACGTCGTCCTTCAGCTGCGCGAGCGCTGCCCGGTCCCGCACATCCACCGCGTAACCACGGCAGCTGCGGAGTTCCGCGGCAAGCTTCTCGGCCGCTTCGCCGTCGACGTCCGCGATCGCGACGCGGTAACCCTCGGCGTGCAGCTGGCGCACGATCGCTTCGCCAAGACCGTTCGCGCCGCCCGTGACTACCGCGACGTGCGGTTCCGCCGGCGCGTTCACAGCAGGAATCCCGCGGCCGGAACTGCGTCGTCGCTGTTGACCAGCCGGATGACCTTCAACGCGATCCGGTCGCCCTCGGGGCCCTCCGGCGAGAACCGGATGCGGTGCACCAGATCCGCCGCCCACAGGTCGTGGTTGCCGCGCTTGTACGCGACCAGGATCTGCGCTGAACGCAGCACGACTTCGTCGTCCGAAACGGATTCCGGCACGAAGCGCGACACCGTGCGGACCGTGCGAGCGGAATCGACGGCGGCGAGCGCGTAGCCTTCGGTCATCCGCGCGACGCGCATCTGCCGCATCCGCGCGTCGTCGTAAACCATGTTCAGCGAACCGGCGAAATCGTCGGTTTCCCGGTCGATCGGGATGACGTAAATCCCGTCTTCGGTGAAGAGCTTTTCCCATGCGTGGTATTCGGTGCGGTCCAGCAGCTCCGCCTCGCGGTTGACGAGGTCGACGGCGCGCGCGACCCGGGCGTCAGTGGTGGGGACGGTTTCAGTCATCGCCCATCATCTCCTTCCACTGGGCGTACGCGGCGCGCATGCCGGTTTCGTCGGTGACGTGCGAGGTCGGCCAGCCTTCGGGGCTCGCCTTTTCCCTCGCCAGCCCGCGGTTGACCAGGATCGGCAGGTCCGGACCGCCGTGCGCACCGCGCTGCACGCGGTCCCAGCCCTCGGCGTCATCGGGCGTGCCGAAGCCGAACGGGCCCTGGAAGTGCTCGTGGATGCGCAGCCGCTCGCGGTTGACGATGTCCAGCTCCGGCGGTCCGTCCGGACCGATCGCGACGTGCTCGATCAAGGTCTCGTTGACCGAAATCGGCCGCAGCACGCGGAAAAACGCCGCGGACATCGAAACGTTCGGGAACAGGTTGAGGTTGAACCCGGTGCCGTGCATGGCTCGGACGACCTTGCGCACCTGCGCCTCGTCGAGCGTCTTCGACAGTTCGGCCACGACGTGGTCGAACCGGGCCTGCAGCGGTTCGGTGCCGTCGTCGACGTCCAGGTCGGAGTGCTCTGGCACCATCTGCATGACGCTGTGTCCGTTGCCGAGCGCGTGCGTGATCGCCGACGGATCGGTCATGAACGACATCATGTCGGCCGTTTCCGCGTCCACCGAAGCCATCCACGACCGGTGCACGATCGGGAAATGGTAACCGTCGGTGGTGTTCTCCAGCTGGATCTTCCAGTTTCCGCGGAACTTGAACTGGTGCTTGCCCAGCACCTTGATCGGGTAACCGCCGCCCTGCTTCATGAAGCGGTCGATCCACAGTTTCGCGTCGCCGAGGAAGTCCTCCAGGGACTCGCCGTCCTCGGCGAAGGTCGCGAAAACCATGCCGCCGTACGATTCGGTGCGCAGTTTCTTCAGCGACAGTTCGCCCTTTTCCAGCACGCCTTCGTAGCCGTCCGGGTAAGGGATGCCGCGCAGTTTGCCGTCGAGGCCGTAGCTCCAGGCGTGGTACGGGCAGGTGAAGCCGTTCGCCTTGCCGCTCGGCTTCTCGCACAGGCTCGCGCCGCGGTGGCGGCAGCGGTTGAGCATCGTGTGCAGCGTGCCCTTGCGGTCCCGCGTCACGATGACCGGCTGGCGGCCGACGTAAGTGGACTTGAAGTTCCCCGGCTGGGCCAATTCGCTTTCGTGCGCGACCCACACCCACGAACGCTCGAAGATCTGCGTCATCTCGCGTTCGAAGATTTCCGGATCGGTGTACAACCGGGCGGCCACGCGGTCGCTTTCGGCGAAATCCGCGGGAACTGTCGCGTTCTCAGTCATGAGGTCTCCGATTTCAGTCGGGCAGTTCGACGTCTTCGCGGACGGTCAGCGGACGGCCGATCCGGGCTTCGATCTTGGCGAAGCGCCACAACTTGACGCCATTGCTGCCGACCTCCGTCGTGCGCAGCAGATTGCACCCGGCCTTGACGGTTTCCTGGCTGTCGGCATCGGCGAGGATGTAGCAGGTCCACGGCCAGCCGTCGGACGGGCCGACCATGTGCGCGTCGTCGTCGATGTCGCCGATGAAAGTGATGCCCGGCAACGCTTTCAGCTGGTCCATCATGGACACGAACGCCTGCCAGACGTCGCCGATGGTGATGCCGTCGGCGGGCAGGTCGAAGAAGTTCTGGTTGATGCCGATGCAGAAAAGCACCCGCAGGGGCTGCGTGCTCACAGTCGGAGACTCCTCGTCGTGGTGGTGGCTGGTCAGCGGAATCCGGGGCTGGTCGGCGGCTGACCCATGAGCACCGCGCCGGCGGCGTCGTGGATGGCCGGGCCCAGGAACGCATGCTGCTTGGGTACCAGTGCGTCGCCCTGAAGTCCACGCAGCGGATGGGTCGAATAGATCGGCGCGGTGCCGGAAATCTCGACGAGCTTCGACACGACCTCGGACGCCGTCTTCGCCAGGTGCGCGGACGAAAGCCGCAGCTGGGCGTTCTGCTCGTCGGTGGCCTCGTCGCCGGATACGACGGTGTCCCAGACCTCGTGGCTGACCTCGTAGAACCAGGCGCGAGCGGACCGCAGCGCGGCCTCGGCCTCGGCGTATCCGGTGCGGTAGTAAGCGCGGTCGGCGAGTTTCGGCGCACCGGTGACGCCGGTGTAGCCGGCGCCGACGTCGCGGGCGTGGTCGAGCGCGGCCCGCGCGACACCCGCGCCGACGACGGCGAGAACCTGTGCGGCGTAAGCGATTGTGGGGTAGCGGTAGAGCGGTTCGTCCACCGTGGGCGCGCCGCCGCGGATGAACGTCCACTCGCGCGGGACCTCGACGTCGCGCACTACCAGGTCGAACGAACCGGTGCCGCGCATGCCGACGACGTCCCAGTCCTGGACGATTTCGACCTGCTCGGGCCGCAGCAACGCGGTGCGCGGTTTCCCGCCGGTCGATTCGTCGCCCGGGATGCCGACGCCGAGGATGTCCGCGCCCATGCAGCCGCTGGCGAACTTCCAGCGGCCGTCCACGCGGAAGCCGGTTTCGGTCGCCGGGGCGGGCTGGACCGGGAACAGGCCGCCCGCGAACGCGACGTCCGGACCGTCTTTGTACAGCTCGGCCTGCGTCTCCAGCGGAAGAGCGGCGAGGTAGATCAGCGACGAGCCGAAGCTGGCGACCCAGCCGGTCGAACCGTCCACTGTGGAAATCCGCTCGATCAGGCGGAGGAATTCGGCGGGCGGCAGCGGTTCGCCGCCGAACTTCGCGGGCGTGCTGGCCCGGTAGACGCCGAGCTGCTTGAGCCGGTCGACGAAGTCGCGCGGAACGTAGCGCTGCTGCTGGAACTCGTCCTTGCGCTGGGCGAGCTCGGCGAGCACCTCCTCGACGGTGACTTCGCTCATCGCTGCTCCTCAGAATGCCGGTGCGGTGGCACTGACGGTACGAATCCCGCCCTCGCGCGGGAATTGGTAGTGCCTGAGCGGGCGTAGGGGATTTCTTCAGTGCGAGCCGCCAGCCAGGGGCTTTACGCTGAGCCGATGGAAGCGGACCCGCGCGCGCCCGAGCTGACGACGCACGATTTCGTCGCGATGCTGAACGCCAGCCGCACGTGCGTGCTCGTGCACGACGGCGCGACGAAGAACATCCTGTGGGCCAACCCGGCGGCCTGCGAGATGCTCGAATGGAGCGTCACCGAGCTGCGGCCGTTGAAGGCGAACCACATGAGCAGCTCCGCGCAGCAGTACGACCGCGTGATCGGACGGGCGTGGCTGCAGGAGGCGGTCGACAAGGGCGTCAGCCGGATCGAATGGCACTACCGCACGAAATCCGGCCGGGTGATCCCGACGGACGCGGTGGCCACGCGGGTCGAACTGGCCCAGGGTCCGGCGGTGATGGTGCAGTTCCGCGACATCGAACGCGAGCAGGAAATCGAGCGCGAGCTGCGGCTGACCACGTCCTGGGTCGACGCGCTGGCCAGGCAGACGTCGGCGGTCGCACTGATGCTCGACGGCTCGGGCGAGCTGCGGTTCGCGACGGACTCCGCGGTCGCGCTGTTCGGCGCGACGCCGGACGAACCGCTCGGCCGCCTGACCGATTACGCCGGCCTGCGCCTCGACGACCGTCCGGCCACCTGGGAGGAGGTCCGCGAACGCGCGGTGCCGGCTACCCAGGTGCGGCTGGAAATCCAGGGTCGCGTGTGGCTGGAAGGCAGCGTCGAACGGCTTCGAGAGCCTGGTGGAGACGCGTTTCTGCTGCTGCTCTACGACGTGTCCGAACGTGTCCGCGGCGAGGTCCGGCGCGAGCGCGAGCTGCACCGGGAGAACTACCTGGCGCGCTACACCGCGATGGGCGACATGGCGATGGCGATCGCGCACGAGCTGAGCCAGCCGCTCGCCGCCGCGGGCAACTTCCTGGCCGGGGTCCGGTCGCGGACGCTCGACGCCGCGCCGGTCGTGTACGGCATCGACAGCGCGGTCCGGCAGATCGAGCGGGCGAGCCAGATCGTGTCGTCGGTGCGGGCGTTCGTGGGGCATCTGGAGCACGTGGAGCAGGTGGCCGACCTCAACGAGATCGTGGAGGAATGCCTGTATTTCGTGCGGTTGCGAGCCGAACCGGCGGCGATCGAGGTGACCTTCGACCGGTCCGCCGAGCCAGTGCCGGTGCACTGCGAACGCGTGCTGACCGGCCAGGTCGTGCTGAACCTGTGCTTCAACGCGATCGAGGAAATGGCGCAATGCCCGCAGCAGCGGCGCAGCCTGGTGCTCACCACGCGCCGCGACGGCGACACCGGCGTGGTCACCGTGGACGACCGCGGCCGCGGCTTCCCGCGCAATCCGTTCGACGAGTCGTTCACCGCGAAAGAACGCGGCAGTGGCATCGGACTGGCGCTGAGCCACCGCATCATCACCCGCCAGCACGGGACGATCTGGGCCGAACACCGCGCGGGCGGCGGTTCGCGCTTCGGCTTCGCACTGCCCGCGACCGGCCCGGGTTAGGAATTCTTCAGCCGTGCCGGGGAAGTTCTCGATATCCCGCGACCGGTGCGGCTTTGTACGGTCGAGGCAGTCCCGGCCCCAGTACTAGGAGGCACCGTGTCCGAGCTGACCCGGACCCAGCGCGAATTCCGCACCGCGATGGCCAACCTCTCCGCGGCCGTCAACGTCGTGACCACCGCAGGCCCGCACGGCCTCGCCGGGATGACGGTGAGCGCCGCCTGCTCGGTCACCGACAGCCCGCCGACCGTGCTCGTGTGCGTCAACCGGTCGAGCCGGTCGCACGCGATCCTGGTCGGCAACGGCCAGGTCTGCGTCAACGTCCTCGGCCCTGGACAGGAGGACCTGGCGATGCACTTCGCCGGCGCGACGAAGGTGCCGACCGCGGAACGCTTCGACCAGGACTGCTGGGACCTCGACAGCGAGGACGCCCCGGTCCTGCGCGGCGCGGCGGCCTCGTTGGTCGGCCGGATCGTCGCCGAACAGGAACACGGGTCGCATTCGGTGCTGTTCGTGGAGATCGAGAAGGTGCTGACCGCGCCGGACCGCGGCGCCCTGGTGTACTTCCAGCGCCGCTTCCACCGGCTTGCCGCGCTGAGCGCCTGATCGACGCCTGATCGAGGAGAACCCGTGGACCGGATGACCCTGACCTGCTACAACGACACGCACGGCTACGGCTGGCGGCACGTCGACCTCTTCGTGCACGACGAGCACGGCCGCGAACTGGATTGGGTGCACTGGCAGGTCCCGGCCGACGGCCCGGACGCCGCCGACGAGGCCACCGCCCGCGTCGAACCGCTGCTGCGCCGGACGTCGGAGTGGCGGCACGCGGTCAGCGCGAGCGGCATGGACTACTGGACCGCCGACGCCGCCTGGACCCAGCCGTGACCGCCCCGTGGTCGCTGCGCGCGCTGGTCGCTGATCTGGTCGCGGGCCGGACGACGCCGGAAGCCGCTGCGGCGGAAGCCCGTTCCCGGATCGCCGCGGCTTCTTACGACGCTTGGGTTTCGTCCGCCTACTTGCCTTCTTCGCCGGGACCGCTAGGCGGAGTTCCGTTGGGCGTCAAGGACATCATCGACCTGGCCGGACTCCCGACCCGCTGCGGCTCCGTCCTGCGCGCGGACGCCGCACCGGCCACTGTGGACGCTTCGATCGTGCGCGAGTGGCGTCGGGCCGGAGCAGTGCCGATCGGCAAAACGGTCACCACGGAATTCGCTTTCTTCGCACCCGGTCCCACGGGTAATCCGGCGGCACCCGGCCACACGCCCGGCGGTTCCTCCAGCGGTTCCGCCGCTGCCGTCGCCGCCGGACACGTCCCGTTGGCTCTCGGGTCCCAAACCGCTGGCTCGGTCACGCGACCGGCGGCGTTCTGCGGCGTCGCCTCGCTGGTCATGACCCGGGGCCGGTTCCCGGTCGACGGCGTCACCGGCCTGAGCCCGAGCCTGGACAGCCACGGCATGTTCACCGCGACGGTTTCCGATCTGGCGTTGGCCTGGTCCGCGCTGTCGGGCGAGCCGGAAGTTGCTCCCTCTTCCGCGCCGCGATTGCTGGTGTGGTCCTCGGCCGACGTGAGCCCGGCTATGGAAAATGCGGTCGGCACCGCGGTTTCTCTGCTGCGCGCCGCCGGTGCCGTCGTCGACGAATTCCCGGATCCCGCTCTGGTACCTGCTTTGACCGCCGCACACCCCGTGGTGATGGCCTACGAGGCGGCGCGGGAACGTTCGGTCGAGCTTGCTTCCGCGGACCGCCTCAGCGCCCCACTGGCGCAACTGCTCCGTACCGGTGCGGAGATGCCGCGAGCGGAATACGAGGCCGCACTGGACGTCGTCGCTTCCGGTGCCACGCGCCTCGCGGAGATCGTCGGTGGCTACGACGCCGTCCTCGCTCCCGCCGCGCTCGGCTCGGCCCCTGCTGGCTTGGCAGCGACCGGCGATCCCGTGCTCAGCCGCCCGTGGCAAGCGCTGGGCCTCCCGGTCATCGCCGTGCCGGGCCTGCGCGACGAGGCTGGCCTGCCGCTGGGCTTGCAGCTGGTCGGCCGCGCTTCCGACGAGTCCGCGCTGCTGGGCACGGGTCGTTGGGTGGAGGCCGCGCTCACACGGTGACGCGATGGGTGAGGATGTCGCGGACCAGCGTCCCCAGGCTGTCCGCCGACGTCTTCGCCTTGATCCGCGCCCGATGCACGTCCACGGTTTTGACGCTCGTGCCCAGCCGATGCGCGATCGCCTGGCTGGGCATCCCGTCGACCACCAGCCGCAGCACCTCGCGCTCGCGCTGAGTCAGCGTGTCGAGCCGAGCCCGGACCGCCTGCCGCTCCGCATGCTCCGCGAACCGGCGGCGGGCCTCGATGAGCTGCGTTTGGACCACCTCGACCATGCGCTGTGCCTGGTAAGGCTTCTCCAGGAAATCGACCGCCCCCGCGGTGAGCGCGCGGACGGACATCGGAATGTCGCCGTGCGCGGAACAGAAGATTAAAGGAGCCGGACAGTCGATTTCCGCGAGTTTTTCCTGCAATTGAAAACCGCTGATCGCGGGCATGCGCACGTCGACGATCACGACCGCGGGCTCAGCCGGATCGAACTCGTCGAGGAACGTCTGGGCGTCCGGGTACGTGAGAGCTTGCACGCCGACGCTCTCCAGCAGGAAAACCAGGGACTGCCGGAGGTCCTCGTCGTCGTCCACCACGTGCACGACCGGGTCGTCGCTCATGGCTTCATCAGCACCGAGGCCGAGGGATAGTCGCTGGCCCAGCCTTCCGGCAACGGGGCGATGAAGACGTTTTCGGTGCGAGTACGGGTGATCCGCCAGGTGTCGCCGACCCGCCGGAACGCGTTGTTCAACCGGCTGGACCGCAGGAGCGCTTTCCCGTCGGAGAACAGCCACGGCTGCATGTGGATCCATTGCCCGGTGGCCTCGTCGCCGTCCACGTGAATTTGCTCGGAGGTGAGATAATGCGCGTTCAGCAGAAGCTCGGGGTCTTTCTTCTCGCCCCAGAAGCGCTGAAAATGCGCCCGGATGGCGTCCGCGCCTTCCGCTCGCCCGAACTGCCCGTCGTAGTACTCGCCGACGCCCTCCCAGACCGCGTCCTCGGTGTAAAGCTCCATGATGAGGTCGATCCGCTCGTCGTCGTTGTTGACGCCGAACTCGGGGCAAGGCGTGTCGCAGAGGAACATGTAGCGCGCCTGCACGCGGCGGATCTCCGCCTCGGCCTCAAGCACCCCGACCCGCCTCGCCAGCCCCGCGACAGCCTCCTCCAACGCGGCCACCCGCCGGTCCGGGCTGCCGTCGGATAGTGCGCGGTGCTCGATCGACATCGTTTTCCTCACCAGAGAACTCGTGACGTTGGCGGTTCAGTGCCGGGGCCAGCCTTTCGGTGCGGTTTTCGGCCCGTTGACAGGGTAACCGGACCGCGCCGGGCGTTGGCAGCTTGTGACCAGCCTCTGCCGGGGCCGGAAGGGTTGTCAATCGAATCGGGGAGTTATGCGCGGCGTGTTTCAACGGGCGGGTGGGGGTTATCAATGCCGTTTGGCGGACAACGTCTTGGGGGCCGCGCTTGGTGGGGTTCTGGCCGGAGCGGGGTGCGGCGGGCTGATCGGGGCGTGCTGATTGTGACCAGAAGGGTTGTCGTGCCCGGAGTGCCCTCGGTTGTCGACGGGCAGGAAGCTGCCGCTCCCCGGGTGCCTTGGGCGCTGGCGGGCGGAGTTTGCCTGGAGTCTCGGCTGTGGCGGGGGACGTGACCGTTTCGCGGGTGCCTTGGGCGTGGTGGATGAGCGCGTTGTTTCGGCGGGTGTGGTGGTGGTTGGCGGCTGGGGAGGTTGTTGTTTCGGCGGGTGTGGTGGTGGTTGGCGGCTGGGGAGGTTGTTGTTTCGGCGGGTGTGGTGGTGGTTGGTGGGTGGGGAGGTTGTTGTTTCGGCGGGTGCCGTGGTGGTTGGCGGCTGGGGACGCTGTCGTTCTCCCAGCCGTGGTTGGCAGGCGGAGACGTTGCTGTTTCTCTGGAGCGGTGCTCGTCGGTGGGCCTGGACGCTGCCGTCCCCCGTGATCGCCTGGCCGCTGTCGGGCGTGCCTGGCCGCCGCCGGGCGGTGCCGGGCCGCAGATTATGCAGCACTCGCGGGGTCCGCGATAACGTGGCGATATGTGCGTCTCCACTGGTACCGGTCGTCGCCGATGAGCGCGGCCCAGCGGGCTGATGCCCGGGAGAACCGGGAGCGGATCGTCGAGATCGCCCGCGAAGCGGTCGCTTCCTCGGGGGAGTTGCGGCTGAACGCGGTGGCCAAGTCGGCCGGCGTCGGGCAGGGCACGCTCTACCGGCACTTCCCCACCCGCGAGGACTTGCTCGCCGAGGTGTACCGGCAGGAGGTCGAGGACCTGGTCGCGCTGGCCCCGGAACTGCTGGCTGCTTATGAACCAGTCGAAGCGCTGTCCCGGTGGTTCGACCGGATCGCCGAATACGCCCGAGTCAAACGCGGCGTCTTCGCGGCACTGGAAACCGCGGTGTGGAAAGGCCTGTCCGAAGAAAGCCACGGCCCGCTCGGCGACGCCATCACCCTCCTGCTCGACGCCGGAAAGTCCGCGGGAACCATCCGCCCCGACATCGACGCCCGCGACCTGTTCATCCTCTCGGGCTACCTGACCCGCTTGGACGACGACGAGTGGGATTCCCGCGCTCGGCATCTCCTGGACGTCCTGCTGCAAGGCGTCCTGTCCCGCTGAGCAAGCCCCTTGGTCGCGGCGCGGGCGACGGAGATCTGCTTGCAAGGCAACGGATCCGCTGGCGACAGGCGGGATACACCGGGCAGTGCCGCACGGCTACGCGACGGGACAGCGTGGTGTGGTCGCTTGACGGGTGGGGCGGTAAGCCCGCCGACAGATTTGAGTCGCCTGGCGATCGTCGTGGGACAGGGCTAAGCGCAGAGCGGCAAAACCTGCCGAAAGCTAAGAAGATTCAGCCCGAGATCTGACGAAGGCTGCGGCGTCCGATGTGGTGTCCATAGTGGACGGGCCGCTCGCGGATGCGGTCGGCCCAATCCCCCCAGATTTCCCCAGTGCTTCCCCGGTGGTGTCGTCGTTCAGGAGGCGACGGCCAGGCGGACCCGGCGGTCGCGGGCGTACGAGACCAGTTCGCGGACCTCGTCGGTGGTGATGATGCGGACCGCGTCTTCGAGGATCTCGGCCGTGGCCACCTGCAGCGGCCAGGAACGCAGGCCGGGCGCGGGTTCGTGCCAGAACCACTGGCCTTGGGCGAGATCTTCGGCGGCGACGGTGGGTGCGTCGGTGTTCATGCCTGCAGCCTAACTTGCACCACCGACAGAAAATCGCTCTACCGGACATCCCGGGACGACCCACTATGAACCGCAAGAAATGAATGCGGATTCGGCGATGATTCCTGCTGGTCGAGAGGATGCGCGCGGACCGTCGGGTGGCGTGGGTCACGCGGTCTTTCCCAGTCCGCGCGGGGTCGGGGGCCGGGTGCGAAAGTAGGGGTGGTGATCTGGTCCCGCCTGCCGGCCGGTTCGCGTGGGTTTTGCACGGTCGCGCGGCCTGCCCTAGGCTTCGCCGGTCACCGCGCACACACCGGGGGTTTCCGGGACGAGAGGAACGGTGCGAATGGCTTTGCGCGACCCCGAGGCGTACCGCGATGTCGATCTGCCGACGATTCTCCGGATGGAGCGGCGGCTTCCCTGGTACGGCTGGCCGCACCTGCCGCTGGGGCTGCTGGTCTGTGTGGCCGCGATCCTCGCCGCCTACCGGGTTCCGGTTTCGTACCACCTGACGACCGCGCTGGTCGCGGGCGGCGGCGTGGTCGGCGGTTTTTCCGGGTACGGCTGCGGGCTGGTCATGGTCAGCACGCCGGATCTGGTCCAGACCGGCTACCTCAACTGGCGGCGCACCCGGGTGCTGCGGGCCTTGCTCATCGTGCTCGGCGGGTTGTCCGCGGCGTCGATGGCGGTCGTCGTCGCGTGCCATGTTTCTTTGCTGGCCGGGTCTTCCGACCAGCATCCGTTCCGGCTTTCGGTGCAGGCCGGGTTGTACTTGCTTCTCGTGGTCGCCAACACCGTCCTCGCCGGGCTCGAGGCGTGGCAGTTGTCGAAGGTGCTGCGCGAGCCGGTTGCCGAGGCCGCCGCGGAGCCGGCCGGGCCGGTGCGGGTCCGGCTTGGCTGAACTGTCTACATCGGACTGAGTCAGCGCCTGCGCAGCAGTACTTCTTGCGTCACCGAGGCGACGAGTCGTCCGTCGGTAGTGAAGAACTCGCCGTGGGTCAGGCCTCGGGTGTTCGCGTAGCTGGGGCTTTCCATGTCGAACAGCAGCCATTCGTCCGCGCGGAACGGGCGGTGGAACCACACCGCGTGGTCGAGCGACGTCAGCTGCGGTTCGCCCGGGTCGGCGCGGTGGGGCAGCAGCGCGGTGCCGGCCAGGCGGATGTCGGAGATGTAGGTGAGCGCGCAGACGTGCGCCAGCGGGGCGTCCGGCAGCGCGTCCTTCGCTCGCACCCAGATCTGCTGACGCGGGCCGCGGCCGGTGTCGGGCAGTCCGGTTTCCGGGTTGCTGACGAAGCGGACCTCGATGGCGGACAAGACGATCGGCGAGCGGTCCTGCTCGACGACGCCTGCCTCGTCCGGGGCGGGGACGTCCGGCATCCGCGCTTGGTGCGCACTGCTTTCCGCCTCCGTCTGGAACGACGCGGAAAGGCTGAAAATGCTCTCGCCGTTCTGGATCGCGACGACCCGGCGCGTGGTGAACGAACCGCCGTCGCGGGTGCGCTCGACCTCGTAGATGATCGGCATGTCGGTGCGGCCGCCGCGGATGAAATAGCCGTGCAGCGAGTGCACGTGCCGCGCGGAGGGCACGGTCGCGCCGGCCGCGGTGAGCGCCTGCGCCGCGACCTGACCGCCGAACGCCCGCTGCGGCGAACCCTGGTGGCACCAGCCGCGGAACAGGTTCAGCTCGAGCGGTTCGAGCTTCAGCAGCTGGTCTAGCCCGGTCCGGGTCGGATCGATCGTCGTCACCCGGTCAGTCTAAGCGCTTGCTCAGTCGGTTCGCGGGGTGAGCAGCGCCGCCACCGCGGCTGGATCCTCGACGTGCGCGTTGTGCCCCAGCCCGGACAGGACCACTGCCTCGGGATCCAGGGCGCGCAGTTGCTCGGGACGGCACATCGGATCGTTCTCGCCGGTGGCGAGCACCACAGGGCAGCGCGCGGCGGCCAGGAGCCCTGGCATATCCGGACGGCCGACGCCGAACGCGGGCGGGTCCAGGACCAGCCGCCAGCCGTCCGCGGTCTCGGTGACGCCGTCCGGGTCGGCCGGAGCCAGTCCGGTCAGTCCGGCGATCTTCAGACAGGCGGTTTCGGCCTCCTCTCGGGTGTTGAACAGTCTTGGTGGACGGGCGGCCATCGCGGCGGCACGGGCCAGGTCGTCTTCGCTCCACTCCACCTTGATGCCCACCGCCAGCACGCTGCTGACGTCGAGCCCGTAGCGCCCGCTCGCCAGCTCCAGCGCGACGACACCGCCGAGCGAATGGCCGAGGACAGCGACCGGGCCGGACTCGTCCAGCGCTTTAGCGACCGCGGCCGCGAGTGCCTCGAACGTGTACTCGGGCAGCCGCGGCGAGCCGCCGTGGCCGGGCAGGTCCGGCGCGAGCAGCCGCCGGCCGAGCTGGCCGGTGAGGCCGTCCCAGACCGCGCCGGTGGCGCCGAGCCCGTGCAGGAGCAGGACCGGCGGTTCGCCTTGTCCGGTGACGCGCAGCTTCAGCTTTTCCACCGGACGGATCTTTCCGCAGGCGGCGGCCTCGGGGCTAGGGTCGGAACGTGTCGAGTGCTGTCATTGCCGACCCGGACACCTACGTCACGGGCGTGCCCTACGACCTGCTTGCCCGTCTGCGCCGGGAAACGCCGGTGACGCGGATCGACGACTTCTGGGCGGTGCTGCGCCATTCCGACGTGCGGCACGTGCTCCGCACCCCGGCGGTGTTCTCGTCGCAGCTGGGCGGTACGCAGATCCGCGACCCGGCCACCGCCGAGGACCTGCGCTACGTGCGCCGGATGATGCTCAACATGGACCCGCCCGAGCACGGCAGGCTGCGCGGGCTGCTCACGAAAGCGTTCACGCCGCGCGCGGTCGGCCGGATCGCCGAACGGATCGAAGGCTGGGCACGGGATCTCGTCGCGGCAGTGGCCGATCGCGGCGAATGCGATTTCGCCAAGGACATCGCCGCCGATCTTCCGTTGCTCACGCTCGCCGAGGTGTTCGGCGTGCCGGAGCGGGACCGCCGGCTGATGTTCGACTGGAGCAACCGCGTGATCGGTTTCCAGGACGCCGAATACGCGGTGAGCGCGACCGTCGACGCGAACGACGTCACCGACCTCGCCCGCGCCGCGCTGGCCGTGCGCCCGGAACCCGGGCCGGACGGCCGGATGCCGGATCCGCGCAGCCGCGCCGGGATGCCGGACCTCTACGCCTACGCGCACGCGCTGGGCGAGCACAAACGCGAGCACCCCGGCGACGACGTGATGAGCAACCTGATGCAGTACGTGGACGACGACGGCGGCCGCGTGTCGATCGAGGAGTTCGAGAACCTTTTCTGGCTGTTTTCGGTAGCTGGCAACGAAACTCTGCGCAACGGCCTGCCGGGCGGGATGGCCGCGCTGCTCGCGCATCCCGAGCAGTACCGCAAACTGCTCGACGACCGAAGCCTGCTTCCCGGTGCGGTCGAAGAGATGCTGCGTTGGCACACGCCGGTGATGCACTTCCGCCGCACCGCGACGCAGGACACCCGGCTGTCCGATGTGGACATCAAGGCCGGGGACAAGGTCGTGGTGTGGTTTTCCTCGGCCAACCGTGACGAGACGGTCTTTCCCGACCCGGACGTGTTCGACGTGACGCGCGCGCCGAGCGAACACCTGACGTTCGGCCACGGCCCGCATTTCTGCCTCGGTTCGCACCTCGCGCGGATGCAGATGCGGGCGTTGTTCGCGGCGGTGTTCGACCAGCTCGGCGAGGTCCGGCTCGCGGGCGAACCCCGCCGGCTGCGGTCGAACTTCCAGAACGGGATCAAGAGCCTCCCGATCCGCTGGGACTGACCGGCTCAGCCGAAACCGACGAGCGAGAGCCAGCGGTCCAGGTACTCCGTGTCGCCGGTGCGGTGCGAGACCTCCGCGGGCAGCCTGCCGTAGACCATCAGCAGCAGATCGCCCAGCGGTGCGGCCGCGGTGACCGCCGCGTTCGCCGGCGGACCCGGATGCCAGGCCAGCTGATCGCCGGTGAGGTCCACCGTCCAGGACGCCGCGTGGTCGGTCGGCGCGAGGTGGATCGTGCGGTCCGGGCCGAGCAGTTCGCGGCGTTCGGGGACAAACTCCAGCAACTGCGGCAATGACCCGAGTTCCAGCCATTCCTCCATCGCGTCGTGCGCGACCTCCGGTGTGACGGTGAATTCCCCGCCCGCGGCGAGCGTCGCGTCGGCGCGGTGGATCAAGGTCTCGTTCATGAACCGGCGTGCGTAGAACGCTGCTCGCGGCGGCCCGTTCGGGACCGGTGTGAACACCTCCGCGTCCGGGCCCGCTTCGCGCAGCGTCGCCACCAAGGCCTTCGCCCCGTCGACGAGCCACGACGCCGGTCGTGGGGTGTCCACCGGATTCCGGAGTTCGTCGTCCGGCAGCCAATGGCGGGCCCGCGTCCGGACGGTCTCCTCCGCCCACCGGTGCCCGGTGCTGACGTGCTCGAGCAATTGGCCGAGGTTCCACTCCGGGCACGCGGCGACCCGCGCCGTCCGGTCCGCGCCTTCGACAGCCGCGGCGAGCAGTTCCGTCTGCCGCAGGATCTCGGCGCAACGCTCGGGGAAGTCCATGGGGTGTCCTCTCCGGTTCAGTTCCGCTGGCGCCAGACAGTCGGAGCCGGCGCGGCCATCCGGACACCGCGGCCGGAGAAGACGACCTACTCGACGCTCCAGGCGTCTCCCCATTCCGCGTCGCGGGCGGCGCGGTACCGCACGCCGTGCCGTTTCGACACGACGGTGCCGGGCGCGAGTCCGTCGACCGTGCACAGGTCGAGTTGCACGAACCCCTTGTGCTTGCGCGGGTGCCGGATGATCCGGGCCGACGGACGGTCGACGGGTGCCGACGTGGCCGCCACGTACGAGAACTTCTCGTCCTCGAATCCCAGCGTGCCGGACTTGATGCGCCGGTGCACCCCGCTTCGCGGCAGCCGTGCGGAGAAGTGGCACCAATCCTCGCCCGGCTTGATCGGGCAGGCGTCGTCGTGTGGGCACGGAGCAACCACGCTGCGACCCATCCCGCGCAGGACGTCGCGCGCCTCGCGGATCCGCGCGAACCCGGCTGGGGTGCCGGGCTCGATGAGCACGACCGTGCCGGCTTTCGCGGCGAGCCACTGGACGACGTCGGCGCGGCCGCGTTCCGGCAGCTCGCCGAGGACGTACGAGAGGGTGACCAGGTCGGCCTCGGGTGCCGCGGATGCGGAATCGACCAGCCCGCGTTGCCAGGCCGCGGTGCGGACGGCTGGCTCGTCGGCGTTCGCCGCCAGCTTGCGGCCCAACGCCAGCGCGGCCGCCACCTGCTCCAGGACAGTGCACTTCTCCAGCGACGACCAGACGTCGGCTGCGGCCCATACCGCTGCTCCGGTGCCGCCGCCGACATCGACGTGCGTCTTCGGGGCGAACCCGGGCGCGGCGGCAGCCACCTCGCCCAGCACGGCATTGACCGCCGCGTACGTCGCCGGCATCCGGTACCCGGCGTACGCGGCGACATCCAGCTCCGAAGAGAGGATCGGCGACGTCGCCGAGTCGCCTTGTCGATAACGCTTGCTGAGCCGCTCCACGGCCTGCGCGAGCCGGGATTCGGGGAACCGGGCCAGCTCGTCGTCGAGGGCGGCGCGGAGAGCATCGGGGAGTACTGCCACGGACGAAGATTCTCCCACGCCTGTTTTGTCCTCCGAGGTTCGCCTGACCTGCTAGTTTCGCGATCAGAAAAAAAGTTCGAGGACCTTGTCGATCCGGCCGCGACCTGTTCGACGCAGTGGTGAAGGCAAGCCGAGACCGAAGGGGAACCGAAGATGCGATTCATGGTGATCATGAAGGCCAGCGAAGAGAGCGAAGCGGGCCAGCTGCCCAGCACCGAGCTGCTCGCCGAGATGGGCAAGTTCAACGAGGAACTCGTGCGTGCCGGCGTGATGCTCGCGGGCGAGGGGCTGGCGCCGAGCTCCGAGGGCGCCCGCGTGAAGTTCTCCGGGGACAGCGAGCCCAGCGTGGTCGACGGCCCGTTCGCCGAGACCAAGGAGCTGATCGCCGGGTTCTGGATCCTCCAGGTCCGTTCGCTCGAGGAAGCCGTGGAGTGGATCAAGCGCGTGCCCAACACCGACGGCGCGCACCACGAGATCGAGATCCGGCGGATCTTCGAGGCCGACGACTTCGGCGACAACCTCACCCCGGAACTCCGGGATGCCGAAGCGAAGGTGCGCGAGCAGGCCGCGCAGAACTGATGCGGTTCATGGTGCTGGTGAAAGCCAGTGAGGAATCCGAAGCGGGAGCCGCGCCGAGCGGCGAGTTGATCGAGCAGATGGGCCGGTTCAACGAGGAACTCGCCGAATCCGGGCACCTCGTGCAGGCCGCCGGGCTGACGCCCAGCTCGGAAGGCGCCCGGCTGCTGTGGTTCGACGGCGACGCGAAGCCCAGCGTGGTCGACGGCCCGTTCGCCGAGACCAAGGAACTCGTCGCCGGCGTGTGGATCCTGGAGGGGGAGTCGCTCGCCGAAATCGTCGAGCTGATGAAGCGGGTCCCCAATCCGGACCGGCAGGCGGGCACCGTCGAGATCCGCCCGATGTCCGGCGAGCTGTGACGCCGCGCCCGCCCGAGGGTTGCCTCGGGCGGGCCGGGCCGGTCTGATGGGCCGGTGGACACGCGAAATGCGGTAGAGGCCGTTTGGCGGATCGAGTCGGCGCGGGTGATCGCCGGTCTCGCGCGGATGACCCGCGACGTGGGCCTCGCCGAGGAGCTGGCGCAGGACGCGCTCGTCGCCGCGCTCGAACAGTGGCCGGAGACCGGGGTGCCGCGCAACCCGGGCGCCTGGCTGATGACCATCGCGAAGCGGCGGGCCATCGACCTGTTCCGGCGCAACGAAACCCTCGGCCGCAAGCTGGACGAGATCGGCCGGGAAGCCGAGCAGCTCGGCGAGGGCGTGCTGCCCGACTTCGACGCGGTGCTCGACGACGAGCAGATCGAGGACGACCTGCTGCGGCTGGTGTTCACCGCGTGCCACCCGGTGCTGTCGACCCAGGCACGGGTGGCGCTGACCCTGCGCATGCTCGGCGGGCTCAGCACCGACGAGATCGCCCGCGCGTTCCTGGTGAAGGAATCCGCGGTCGCGCAACGCATCGTGCGGGCGAAGAAGACGCTCGCCGAGGCCAAGGTGCCGTTCGAAACACCGGTCGGCGACGAGCGCGTGGCGCGGGTGCCCGCCGTGCTCGAAGTGATCTACCTGATCTTCAACGAGGGCTACTCCGCCACGCGCGGCGACGACTGGATGCGGCCCGCGCTGTGCGAGGACGCGCTGCGGCTCGGCCGGGTGCTGGCCGGACTGATGCCCGGCGAACCGGAAGTGCACGGCCTGGTGGCGCTGATGGAGATCCAGGCGTCGCGCTCGGCGGCGCGCACCGGCCCGAACGGCGAACCGGTGCTGCTGATGGACCAGGACCGCAGCCGCTGGGACCGCCTGCTGATCCAGCGCGGCCTCACCGCGCTGGCCCGGTCCGAACGGCTCGCGGACGGCACGTACGGGCCGTATTCCGCGCAGGCCGCGATCGCCGCGTGCCACGCCGTCGCGGTCACGCCCGAGGAGACCGACTGGGCGCGGATCGCGGCGTTGTACACGGGCCTGGCGCAGCTCACGCCGTCTCCGGTGATCGAGCTGAACCGGGCCGTCGCGGTCTCGATGGCGGAAGGACCGGAAGCCGGGCTGGCGCTGGTGGACAAATTGCTGGCGGAGCCCGCGTTGAAGAACTACCACCTGCTGCCGAGCGTGCGCGGCGACTTTCTGTACAAGCTGGGCCGCCGGGACGAGGCGCGCGCCGAATTCGAGCGCGCGGCGAAGATGACCGGCAACGAGCGAGAGCGTGCGCTGCTGCTGGAGCGGGCCGAGTCGTGCAGCAAGCTGGAAGCGGGAACGAGATAGCTGGGCACCGTGCGGTGCGGGAGTGATCGACATGCCCGCAACGGTCCACCAGCGGCCCGACAATTCCCGCGTCCGCGGGCGGCCATCCCCAGGGTTGTCCACAAGTCGACACGCCTGTGGATAACCCGTTTTCGCTGGTAGAAGGGCTGAAAATTGGCTGCCCGACCCGATCCGGTGAATGGTTCAGAGGTTTCGGGCGGGCTGGTGGCGGCGGCCGCTATCGCGCGCAGCTCGTCTGCTCGGCGCATGACGCGGGGTGCTTGGTTCGGCGGCACTGATCGGACGTGTCCCGGCCGCACGGACAGCGCTGCGGGATTCAGCCCAGTGCAAGGGCTCAGCGGTTTCGGACGTATCCCAGCCGCATAGACAGCGCAGCCGCCGTCCCCGCCACAGTGGCGCCCAGTTCGTCCGCCCGGCGCAGCACCCGAGGCGCTGGTCCGGCGACGCTGATCGCCGCGATCGGGCGGCCCGAGTGGTCCCGTACGGCCGCCGCGACGCAGCCGACGTCGGGCTCGTTCTCCAGGTCGTCCACGGCCCAGCCGCGACGGCGCGTGCGGGCCAGTTCGTCCAGCAGCCGGACCGGATCGTTGATGGTCTTCAGCGTGAGGCTGTCCAGTTTCATCCGCCGCACGCGCTCCACCCGATCGGCCTCCGGCAACGCGGCCAGCCAGGCTTTGCCCAGCGAGGTCGCGTGCTGCGGGCGTCGGGTGCCGAGGCGGCACGAGAGCGTGACCGCGCTCGCGCTGCGTTCGGTCGCGACGTAGACCATCGCGTCGTTGTCCGGTACGGCCAGGTACGTCGTCTCGCCGGAACGCTCGGCCAGCGCCGTCAGGTACCGCGGTGCGCAGCGGTGCAGGTCAGTCGCCGCCATCGCGCGAGCGCCCAGTTCGACCAGCCGGGTGCCGAGTCGCACGCGTCCGGTGACGGTGTCCGCCTCCAAGTACTCCAGCCGCTTCAGCGTGCCGACGATCCGGTAGGCGGCGCTGCGCGACAAACCCAGCTGCCGGGCGAGCGCGTTCGTGGAGATCTCCTGGTGTTGCCCGACGTGTTCGAGCACCGCCAGCCCGCGCTCCAGGGTGCCGCTTTGGTCCAGCCCGCGTGCTGCGTCCACGTTCGCCCTCCGCCTGTCGCTCTGCGTTCCCGGTCACCGGTGCGTGGTGCCATCAAGCGGGGTTGGACGCTAACACCTCCGATGTATGGACGGAAGATCTTGACCGATCTCTGTCATTCGTCAAGGTCAAGGTTGCGCCGAATGGTTCAACCTCCGATCGGTAAGACTGCTTACAAAGGGTAACGGAGACTGGAGTCACCCTCTCAGGAAATTCACAGCGCCCGTGACGCACGGTTTGCGTGATGTCCACACGTCTGCGCACCCGGGCGTCAGTCGCCGCCGGGCGGCTGACCGCGTGGTTTTCCCGTACCGCCCGGCTGGGCCGCGGCGGGGTGATCGGCGGCCGCGTCACGCTGCGCCTCGACCCCAAGGCGCTGCGCAGGCTCGGCCGCGATCGCACGGTCGTGATCGTCACCGGCACGAACGGGAAGACCACCACGTCGCTGATGCTGACCCGCGCGCTCGAAGCCCTAGCCGAGGTCGCGCACAACGGCGACGGCGCGAACATGCCCGACGGCCTGGTGGCCGCGCTCGCGGCCCGCCCGGACGCGCCGTACGCGGTGCTGGAGGTCGACGAAACCTACGTTCCGTGGGTGGCCGAGCAGGTCCAGCCCGCGGCGCTCGTGCTGCTCAATCTCAGCCGCGACCAGCTCGATCGCGTCGGCGAGGTCCGGATGATGGAGCGCGACCTCCGTGCCGCGTTCGCCGGGCTGTCGCGCACGGTCGTGGTCGCGAACTGCGACGACGTCCTGGTCGCCTCCGCGGCCTCGGCGGCGGCGCGCCCGGTGTGGGTCGGCACCGGACGGCGCTGGTCGGGCGATTCCGTCTCCTGCCCGCGCTGCGGCGGGGCGATCACGCACGCCGACCGCGAATGGCGGTGCGCGGTGTGCGCCTTCGCCCGCCCGGAGCCGACCTGGAACCTCGACGGCGACCTGGTCCACACGCCCGGCGGCCGGCAAGTCGACCTCGACCTGCGCCTGCCCGGCGAGGCCAACCGGGCTAACGCCGCCCTCGCGCTCGCCGCCGCGCACTGCGTCGGCGTGCCGCCGCACACCGCCGCGGCCCGGCTGCGCACCATCACCGATATCGGCGGTCGCTACCGAACGATTCGCCGCACCCGGCATTCCGTGCGGCTCATGCTTGCGAAAAATCCGGCTGGGTGGGCCGAAACGTTGCGCGTGCTCGACGAGGACACCCCGGTCGTCGTCGCGGTCAACGCGCACGAGGCGGACGGCCGCGACCTGTCGTGGCTCTGGGACGTGCACTTCGAACGGCTTCGCGGCCGCCAGGTCGTCGTGGCCGGCGAGCGGTCCGCGGACCTCGCGGTGCGGCTTTGCTACGCCGAGGTGCCGCATTGGTCGGCCCCGGACCCGGTCAGCGCGATCGACACGCTGCCGCCGGGCGGGGTCGAACTCGTCGCGAACTACACCGCCTTCCGCGACCTGGTGGACCGGTTGCCCGATGTCTGATTCGACCGTCGGCATCGGCCTCTTGCTGCCGGAGGTGCTGGGGACGTACGGCGATTCCGGCAACGCGCAGGTGCTCTGCAAACGCCTGCAGTGGCGTGGTTACGACGCCGAGGTAGTGCCTGTTTCGCTGGACTCCGAGGTGCCGTCCACTTTGGACCTCTACCTGCTCGGCGGCGGCGAGGACATGGCGCAGGTGCTGGCCGCGGACTTCCTGCGCAACTCGGCGGGCCTGCGCAGCGCGGCGGACGCGGGACGTCCGGTGTTCGGCGTGTGCGCCGGCCTGCAGATCCTGGGCACGCGATTCCGCGGCGTCGACGGCGTCGAGCACGCCGGGCTGGGGCTGCTCGACCTGGTCACCGAGCCGGCGCAGCAGCGCGCGGTGGCTGAGCTGATCGTCGAGCCGAACATGCTCGAGACCCCGTTGACCGGTTTCGAAAACCACCAGGGTTCGACCGTGCTCGGGCCGGGCAGCGCGCCGCTGGGCCGCGTCGTCCGGGGCACCGGCAACGGCGACGGCACCGAGGGCGCGATCACCGACCACGTCGTCGGCACCTATCTCCACGGCCCGGCGCTGGCGCGCAACCCCGAGCTCGCCGACCTGCTGTTGTCGTGGGTGCTCGGCCATGCGCTGAAGCCGTTGGAGCTGGCCGAGGTGGAGACGCTGCGCGCGGAACGGCTGGCTGCACGCCGCCCCCGATGACGTCTCTGCGCGCTCGTTACGCTGCGTGCGTGAGACTTGTCGCCGCCGCAGGTGTCCGGATGCGGACAACCGGGGTTGCCGTGCTCGCGCTCGCGCTCGCCATCGCGACCGCGTGTGTCGTTGTGGTGCTGTTGCTGCAGCAGTCGCTCGACCGCAGCGTCACCGAAAGCGCGCGCAGCACCGCGCGGCAGGTGGCCGTCCAACTCGTGCGCGCGGGCGCGCGAGACCTGTCACCCAGCGACGTCGCAAGCACTGGGGACACTGAAGCTTTGACGCAGGTCCTCGGGCCGCGAAGCACGCCGATTGCGAGCGACCCGGCGATTGTCGGCCGTCCGGCGATCACCGCCGCGCGCCCGGCTCCGGGACAGGAGATCGTCGAGACGCTGCCGCTCGGCTTAGACGGTGACGGCAGCGAGTACCGCTTGGTCTCGGAAGGCGTCAACGGCCCGGGCGGACCGTTCACCGTCATCTCCGCACGGTCGCTCGAACCGGTCACCGAAGCCTCTGCGCGGCTCACGCTGCTGCTGGGCCTGATCTCGCTGCCGCTGCTCGGCATCGCGGGCTTCGCGGTGTATCGCTCGGTGGGGTCCGCACTGCGCCCGGTAGAGCGGATGCGGCGCACTGTCGCCGAGATTTCGACGCGCGACCTCGCGTTGCGCGTACCGCTGCCGCCTGGCGGCGACGAGGTCCACCGGCTCGCTGTCACGCTGAACGAGATGCTTGAACGGCTGGGGTCCGCACAAGCTGCGCAACGTCGCTTCGTCGCCGACGCGAGCCACGAACTGCGCTCGCCGCTGTCGACCATCAGCACCGCGCTCGACGTTTCGAACCAGCACCCGGAGACCACCGACGAATTGGTACCGGTCATCACTCGCGAGACCGCGCGCCTGCGAGAGCTGGTCGACGACCTCCTGATGCTCGCGCGCACCGACGACGCCACGGACCGGCCCGCACGCACTGAAGTCGATCTAGACGACATCGTCCGCGCCGAAGCAGAGCGTGTACGCGGCGAAGCGGCTGTCGAGATCGAAGTGCGCGCGAGACCGGCGAAGGTGCGCGGCAGTGAGGCGCAGCTGCGTCGCGCCGTACGCAACCTCGTGGACAACGCTTGCGGGCACGCGCGGGAGCGGATCCGGATTGCGAGTTCGGTGCAAGATGAGATGGTCGTCGTGGAGGTGAGCGACGACGGCCCGGGCGTCGCCGAGGACGACCGGGAGAGGGTGTTCGAGCGGTTTGTGCGGCTGGACGCGTCGCGACGGCGCGGCGGCACCGGACTGGGCCTGTCGATCGTGGCCGGCATCGCGGCCCGGCACGGCGGCCGCGCGCGGTACGTCGACGTGGCCGACCCGAGCTATCCGGGCGCGCATTTCGTGATCGAACTGCCGAGCATCGAACTGCCCCGGATCGAGGAGGACTGAGCATGCGGTTGCTGATCGTGGAGGACGAGCTGGAGTTCGCCGAAACCCTTCGCCGCGGCCTGGTCGCGGAGGGATTCACGGTGAACGTGGCGCACACCGGCCGCGACGGGCTCTGGTCGGCGATGGAGCACGATTACGACGCCGTGGTGCTCGACATCATGCTTCCCGAGCTTTCCGGCTATGAAGTCCTGAAACGGTTGCGGGCCGCGGAGAATTGGACGCCGGTGCTGATGCTCACGGCGAAGGACGGCGAGTACGACGAGGCGGACGCATTCGACCTCGGCGCGGACGATTATCTCTCGAAACCGTTCTCGTTCGTCGTTTTGCTGGCTCGGCTCCGGGCCTTGCTGCGCCGCGGCGCACCGGCACGACCGGCGGTGCTGACCGCTGGGGATCTGCAGCTCGACCCGGCCGCGCGCACTGTCCACAGAGGAGAGACGCGGATCGAGCTGACGGCGCGCGAGTTCGGGTTGCTGGAATTCCTGCTGCGCAGGCAAGGGGCGGCGTTGACCAAGAACGAGATTCTCGGTCATGTGTGGGACGCGCATTACGAGGGCGACGAGAACGTGGTGGAGGTTTACGTCGGGTATCTGCGGCGGAAGATCGACGCGCCGTTCGGGACCCGGACGATCGAGACGGTGCGCGGGGTGGGGTACCGGCTCGTCGGATGAGCGGGCACGTCATTTTCCTCAACGGCACGTCCAGTTCCGGCAAGTCGAGTATCGCGGCGGAGCTGGTGGATTTGCTGCCGGGACCGTATTTCTACGTGCCACGGGACGCAGTCAACAGCATGCGCTCGCGGACACAGACACCCGAATTCGGCACGCCCGAGTTTGACGAGGTTTTCGAACGGACTGTGCGCGGCTATCACCGAATGCTGGCCGGACTCGCCGCGGCGGGCAACGGCGTGATCGCCGACCACGTGCTCCGGCCGCATTGGCTGGCAGATTGCCTCGAAGTGTTGCGGGAGCAGGAAATTACCTTCGTAGGCGTGCACTGCCCGCTGCCGGAGCTGCGGCGGCGTGAGCAGGCCCGAGGCGATCGACCCGCCGGGCTAGCGGAGCGGCAATACGAGATCGTGCACGCGCACGGAATCTATGACCTCGAATGCGACACTTCAGTGCACAGCCCGAAAGAATGCGCACAAATCATCGCCGATTTCCTCGCTGAACCCGGCCGTTCCCCAGCATTCGCCCGGTTAAGCGACTGAAATCCCCGCCACCGCCCGCACGACAGCAGTGCACCGGTCCTCGACATACTCCAACCCGCCCTCGGCCGCGATCCTCCGCGCCTCAGCCGACACGATCCCCTGCTGCAGCCACAACGCCTTAGCCCCGATCGTCACCGCGGAACGGGCGATGTCCGGTGCCTCGTCAGCCGGGCGGAAGACATCCACCAGGTCCACCGGCTCCGGAATTTCCTCCAGCGACCGGTACACCTTCTCCCCGAGCAACTCAGTCGCCGACGGGTGCACCGGGATGATCCGGAAGCCGTGCGCCTGCAGCGAAGCCGGTACGCCGTGCGCGGCCTTGCCCGGGTCGCGACTCAGGCCGACCACCGCGATCGTGCGCGCGCCGGCGAGAATTTCTTCAGGCTTCATACTCTCCTCAACATCCTCCGGCCGCGAACGATTCCGCGAGGTCACAGCCGCCACAACCGCAGGCCGCGCACGCGGTACACCGGCCACAGCACCTGCCACGGCGACCGGCGCAGGAACGCCGAACTGCACGCCAAGATATTGCGCGCGACAGTGGACGCGACCTCGTGCCGGTCTGGCCACGCTTCGCCGCGGGCTCCGAGCGCTAGCCGGAAGACGGTCAGCAGACCGCGTCCCTGCACGTCATAGCGGGCGCCGGTGTCGCCCGCGTCGGGAAGGAGGCGGGCGATTTCCTCGCGAAAGGCACCGGCGACCGGCGCACCCGGCGGCACGTCAGCCACGCTGTCCACGATCGCGCGGCCATGCAGCCGACGAGCGAATCGCGTGAGCAGCCGTCGCTCCCACCACGGCAGCAACCGGCGGTGCGCCAGCAGCGCGGCACACTCGCCGTGGCCGAGGGCGAACACCTCGGCGAGATCGTCGTACCGGCTGATCGCGGTCGGTTCCACCAGGTGCAGCCGCACCTCGAAGCGGACCCGCGTGATCAGCCCGTCGATCGCTTCCCGCCGGTCGAGCCGTGCTTTCCGCCGCGAAGCCGCCCAGTCGCCCATGTGCCCACACTCTGAACCCGGCGGCGCACCGAGTCCAGGGGTCAGCCGATCTTCGACCCGTACATCTCGCCGAGGTCGTCCGCGATCAGTTCGATCCGCGCGCCGTCCGGGTCGGCGAAGTAGATCGACGTGCCGCTCTCTTCCTGGTACTTCACGCCGGCCGCGTCGAGCCGGGAGCGCGCGTCCGCCCACGCCTCCGGGGTGAGCGACAGGGCCAGGTGGTGCAGGCCGCCGAGCACCTCCGCGTACGGGCCGAGGTCGAGGCCGGGCAGGTCGAAGAACGCGACCGCGTTGCCGTTGCCGACGTCGAAGAAAAAGTGGCTCGACCCCGGATAGTCGCGGTTTTCGATCAGTTCGGTGAGCGGGAAGCCGAGAATGTCCTGGTAGAACGTGATCGTCCGCTCGACGTCGCTGGAAAGCAGCGCGGTGTGGTGGATGCCGCGGCCGACCGTGGCCGGACGTTCCGCCGCGGGGTGCAGATGCTGCTCCCGCAGCCGGTCGCGGACCTGCGCGAGCTGGGCGACTTCGGTCTCGGTGGGTGCCATTTCGGGTCACGTCCTCTCTGGGAGCCAACACGAGATACCGTACGCCGACAAACTCTCGCGAGCAAGAGATTATCGAGCGAGAGAATCCAGTCGTACCGCTGAATGGAACGAAGAGGTTGGCGCACGCGGCACCGTCAGGCAAAGTTCGGCCCGTGGAACCCGCTGAGCTGCAGGACGCCGTCGCGCTGCTGACGAGCGCGTACGAGCGCCACGAGCCGATCGATCCGCTCGTGAAGACCTTCCCCGACGGCACCATCGAAGACGCCTACCGCGTGCAGCAGGAGCAAGTCCGCGCGTGGGTGGCGGCGGGCGACGTGGTGCGCGGCCACAAGGTCGGCCTCGCCTCCGCCGCGATGCAGCGCCAGATGGGCGTGAACCAGCCTGACTTCGGGCACCTGACCAGCTCGATGTTCCTGCTCGAACACCAGCCGATCCCGACGACGCGGTTCCTGCAGCCGCGCATCGAACCGGAGATCGCGTTCGTGCTCGGCGCGCCGCTGCGCGGTCCGGGCGTGACCGTCGCCGACGCCGTCCGCGCGGTCGATTTCGTGCTGCCGTCGCTGGAGATCGTCGACTCGCGCGTCCGCGACTGGAAAATCTCGATCTTCGACACCGTCGCGGACAACGCGTCGTCCGGCGGGGTCATCCTGGGCAGCAGCCCGACCGATCTGCGCGACGTCGACCTGCGGCTCGCCGGCTGCACGCTGCACGTCAACGGCCACCTCGCGGCCACCGGCGCGGGCGGCGCGGTACTGGGTTCGCCGATCAACGCCCTGGTGTGGCTGGCCAACACCGTCGGCCCGCTCGGCGTGACGCTGGAGCCCGGCCACGTCGTCCTGCCCGGCTCGATGACCGCCGCGCAGACCGTCCGCCCCGGCGACACCGTCGTGGCGACCATGGCCGGCCTGGGCAGTGTGACCGCGGTGTTCGCGCCGGAGGAGGACAAGTGACCACCGATATCGTTGCCGCCGCGCAGGAACTGCTCAACCGCACGGAAGAAAGCGCGCAGCTCACCGAAACCTGGCCGGACCTCGATCTCGCCACGGCGTACGCGATCCAGGACGAGGCCCTGCGGCTGCGTCAGGAACGCGGCGAGACGCTGATCGGGGTGAAACTCGGGCTCACGTCGCGCGCGAAACAGCAGCGGATGGGCGTCACCGAACCCCTGCTCGCGTGGCTGACCGACGCGATGGTGCTGCCCGCGGGCGCGCCGACGCCGCAGCTCATCCACCCGCGCGCGGAGCCGGAGCTGGTGTTCGTGCTCGGCGAGCGGCTCGCCGGTCCGGGCGTCACCGCGGCTACCGCGCTCGCCGCGGTTTCCCAGGTGTACGGCGGAATCGAGATCATCGACAGCCGTTACCGCGACTACCGGTTCACGCTGCCGGACGTCGTGGCGGACAACGGTTCTTCCGCGCTGTTCGGCCTTGGCTCAGTCGGCCGCCCACCGTCCTCTTTGGACCTTTCACTGGAAGCCGCGCTGCTCGAAGTCGACGGTCAGATCGTCGACACCGCGACCGGCGCCGCCGTGCAGGGCCACCCGGCCGAGGCGCTGGCGCTGGCGGCGAACTCCCTGGCCGCCCGCGGATTGGCGCTCGAACCGGGCTGGCTCGTGCTGACCGGCGGCATGACCGACGCCGTCGAACTGCGCCCCGGCTCCCGTGTCGCCGCGCACTTCTCGAACCTGGGTTCGGTGACGATCAGCGGGTAGCGAGCCGTTTGATCCCGGCGATCACGCGCGGCCACACCTCGCGCGGCAGGTCGTGCCCCATGCCGGGGATGAGGTCGAGGTCGGCGCCCAGCGCGCGAGCCGTCGCGCGGCCGCCGGACACGTGCACGAGCGGGTCGGCCGTCCCGTGAATCACCAGGGACGGCACGGAAAGCCGGCGCAGATCGGCGGTCCGGTCGCGGGAGGACAGGATCGCGGCGAGCTGCCGGAACACGCCCGCCGGGTTGAGGCCGCGGTCGTACGTGCGTTCCGCGCGCTCGCGGAAATGGTCCTCGTCGAACACGTAACCGGGCGAGCCGATCAGCCTTGACGTGCGTACCAGTTGCGTCACGTAGTCCTCGCGCGTGCGCGGCCCCGGAGCCAGCATCGCGAGCGCGGCCCGCGGGCTGGGCAGGCCGACGTGCCGCGCGCCGGTGGTCGACATGATCGAGGTCAGCGTCCGCACGCGCCGCGGATGCCGGATCGCGAACTCCTGCGCGATCATCCCGCCCATCGACGTGCCGACGACGTGCGCGCTTTCGATGTCGAGCGCGTCGAGCAGTTTGCCCGCGTCGTCGGCCAGGTCGCCGAGCGAGTACGGCGCGGACCGCAGGAAGTACGCGAGCGGCAGGCTGGCCCGGCCGGTCCACCACTGCGAGCGCCCGACGTCGCGGTTGTCGAACCGGTGCACGTGGAAACCGGCCTCGGCGAGCTGTCCGCAGAACTCGTCGTCCCACCAGATCATCGGCGCGGCGAGGCCCATCACCACACCAGCAGCAGCGGCGGCGCGGACGGATCGCCGAACGATTCGTGGCACAGGGTGATGCCGTCGGCTTCGATGGTCTGCTCGGTCATGCCGTCAGTTTCGCGCACTCCGGAAGTAGCGGGCGCGAAGGAACGGGCGGAAGTCGTCGTCCGAGCCGAGGCGGACGTCGATTTCGTGGGTGAGGACGTCTCCCTGCGGGGTGATTCGATGCGCCGCGACGCCGCGTTCGGTGTGCTTTTCGAGGTGCAGCGTGCCGTCGCGCCAGCCGCCGCGGGCCGGTAGATCGGGCGGAAAACCGTAGCTGTCGAAGCCGAACCACAGCGTGTCGCCGGTGGCCGGGTCGACGGTGAAGACGTGGTGCCCCAGCATTCGCGTGCCGTCTTCGCGGGTTTGGACGTAGTCCGCCAGCACCGCGAATCCGTCGAGCGCGCGGCGGTAACTGCAGGTGGCCGTGGCGCTGGACGCGGGCGCCCAGGGCGCGGCGGCGAGGTCTTCGGTGCCGGACCAATCTCCGACGAGTGCGGTCAGTGCCTCGTGCGCGGCGCCGACGACGGGCAATTCCATCGGGTCCCCCTTGATTTCGACAGGTACCTGTCGAGATGGAAGACTAGCACGCATGCCGTCGAGGACGCCCCGAGCAGAACGCCTTACCCAGCTCGTCAACGAGGTCTTCGTGGCCAACGGCGCGCTGCTGGCCGCCGGTGACGCGCTCACCGCGGAAGCGGGGCTGACCGCCGCGCAATGGCAGGTCCTCGGCTTCCTCGAAGACGGTCCGGCGACCGCGGCGGAGCTGGCCCGGCGGCGGGGGCTGCGACGGCAGAGCGTGCAGGAAACGGTGAACCGGCTGCTGCGGGACGGCATGCTCACCCGCGCGGACAATCCGGCGGACGCTCGGGCGCCGCTGTTGCAGCTGAGCGACCAGGCTCGGGTGGCGCTGCGGATTCTAGGCGCTAAGCAGGCGAAATGGGCGGATGCGGTCGCGTCGGACCTGTCGTCCGACGATGTCGAAACGACCCTGCGCACGCTTCGCGCCTTGCGCGATCTGGTCTGACGGTCCGCCTCCGGCTCCGGCATGTTCACGTCGCTCGCACTGTGGGTACTCGGATGCCGGGCGGCGACGCGGCCCGACCGGGTGAGCGTCCCGAGGGAAATGTCTACACAACATTGACGTTCGTTGAGATCATGTAGACAATCGAGGACGTGACCACCACCACACCTGTCACGTTCGAGCGGCATCCGGACACCTACCGGCACTGGCGGCTGACGGTCGACGGCGAGGTCGCCTGGCTCGAGATGGACGTCGACGAACAGGGCGGCCTCGTGCCGGGGTACGAGCTGAAGCTCAACTCGTACGACCTTGGCGTCGACATCGAGTTCTACGACGCCACGCAGCGGCTGCGCTTCGAGTATCCGCAGGTCCGCGCGGTGATCGTGACGAGCGCCAAGGACAAGGTGTTCTGCGCCGGGGCCAACATCCGGATGCTCGCCGCGTCGCCGCACGAGTGGAAGGTGAACTTCTGCAAGTTCACCAACGAGACCCGCAACGGCATCGAAGACGCCACCGAGTTCTCCGGTCAGACCTATCTCGCGGCGGTGAACGGCAGCTGCGCCGGCGGCGGCTACGAAATCGCGCTGGCCTGCGACAAGATCCTGCTGGTCGACGACAACTCGTCCACCGTCGCGTTGCCCGAGGTGCCGCTGCTCGGCGTGCTGCCCGGCACCGGCGGGCTGACCCGGGTGGTCGACAAACGACGGGTCCGGCGGGATCTCGCGGACGTGTTCGCCACGCGGCCGGACGGCGTCAAGGGCCGGACCGCGGTCGACTGGCGGCTGGTGGACGAACTGGTGCCGCGCGTCGGGTTCCGCGAGAAGGTGCTGTCGCGGGCGCACGAACTGGCCGCCGAATCCGACCGGTTGCCCGCCGAGCAGGGGATCGAGCTGGCCCCGCTGGAGCCGACGGTGACCGACGACGGGATCGAGTACCGGCACGTGCGTGTCGCGTATGACCGGCCGAACTCGCTGGTCACGCTCACTGTGCTCGGCCCGTCCGGGGAACCGCAGCTCGACGGCTGGCTGCTGCGGCTGACTCGCGAACTGGACGACGCGATCCTGCGCCTGCGCACGAACGAACCGGAACTCGGCACCTGGGTGTTGCGCACCGAGGGCGATCCGGAGCAGGTGCTCGCGCACGAGGAGGTCGTGCTCAGCGGGAAAGACTGGCTGAGCAACGAAATCCTGCACTACTACAAGCGCACGCTGAAGCGGCTGGACGTCACCAGCCGCACCTTGATCGCGCTGATCGAACCGGGCAGCTGCTTCGCGGGGAGCCTGCTTGAGCTGGCCTTCGCGGCGGACCGGCAGTACCTGCTGGACGGGCCGCCGATCGACGACGAAGACTCGCCGGAACGCGCGACGATCACGTTGTCGGAAGCCAATTTCGGCGTCTTCCCGATGGGCAACGGACTGTCCCGGCTGGAATCGCGGTTCTACGGTGACGACGACCATCTGACCTGGCTGGCCCGCGAACGCGACCGTCCGCTGAGCGCCGCGGAAGCCGTCGAACTGGGCCTGGTCACCGACGCCCCGGACGACCTCGACTGGGAGGACGAGATCCGGATCGCGCTGGAAGGCCGGGCGTCGCTGTCGCCGGACGCGCTGACCGGGATGGAGGCGAACCACCGGTTCGTCGGCCCGGAAACGATCGAAACCAAGATCTTCGGGCGGCTGACCGCCTGGCAGAACTGGATCTTCACCCGACCGAACGCCTCCGGTCCCGACGGCGCGCTGCGTCGTTACGGCACCGGCCAGAAGGCGGTCTTCGACAGGAAGCGGGTCTGAACCGATGCCCGAAAAGATCGACTACGACGCCAAAATCCCGAACAACGTCCAGCTCGCCGACGACCGCAGGCTGCAGCGCGCGCTGGAGGGCTGGCAGCCGAAGTTCATGAACTGGTGGGGCGAGATGGGTCCCACGCTGGAGACCGAGGGCGTCTACCTGCGCACCGCGGTGAGTGTCGGGCGCGACGGCTGGGCGCATTTCGACCACGTCAACGTGCCGGACTACCGCTGGGGCATCTTCCTCGCCGAACGGGAACCGGACCGGCGGATCGCGTTCGGCGAGCACGCCGGCGAACCGGTGTGGCAGCAGGTGCCCGGCGAATACCGCGCTGACCTGCAGCGGCTGATCGTGATCCAGGGCGACACCGAACCGGCGTCGGTCGAACAGCAGCGGTTGCTCGGGCTCACCGCGCCGTCGCTGTACGACCTGCGCAATCTCTTCCAGGTGAATGTGGAGGAGGGGCGGCACCTGTGGGCGATGGTGTACCTGCTCCACGCGTACTTCGGCCGCGAAGGCCGGGACGAGGCCGAGGGCTTGCTGCTGCGCAACTCCGGCAGTCCGGACGCGCCGCGCATCCTCGGCGCGTTCAACGAGGAAACGGCCGACTGGCTCGCGTTCTACATGTTCACGTACTTCACCGACCGCGATGGGAAATACCAGCTCGGCACGTTGAAGGAAAGCTCGTTCGACCCGCTGTCGCGCACCTGCGAGTTCATGCTCAAGGAGGAGGCGCACCACATGATGGTGGGCACCACCGGCGTCGACCGGGTGGTGCAGCGCAGCGCCGAACTCATCCGCGAGCACGACACGTACGACATCGCGTCGCACGGCGGGATCCCGCTCGACGTGATCCAGCGGTACCTGAACTTCCACTACACCGTGTCGCTCGACCTGTTCGGCAGTGAAACGTCGACCAACGCGGCGAACTACTACACCGCGGGGCTCAAGGGCCGCTGGCAGGAGACGCGGCGCAAGGACGACCACAAGCTCACCGAGGACAGCCGCGTGCTGGAACGCCCGCGCGACGACGGGACCTGGACGTCCGAGGAAATGCAGGCCATCCTGCTGCTGAATCTCGACCTGCGCGGCGAGTACACCGCGGACTGCCAGACCGGGGTCAACCGGTGGAACAAGATCCTCGCCGACGCGGGCATCGACTTCCGGTTCGCGTTGCCGCACCCTGGTTTCAACCGCGAGGTGGGCATAAACTCCGGCCACCACGTCACTCCGGACGGCAGCATCGTGGACGAGGCGACGTGGGAGGCAGCGCGGCACAAATGGCTCCCGACGGCCGAGGACCTGACGTTCGTCCGGTCGCTCATGCACCCGGTGTACGAGCGCGGGAAGATCGCCAGCTGGGTCGCGCCGCCGAGGCAGGGCATCAACGGAAAACCTTTCGACTACGAGTACGTGTACCTCACCTGAGGGGGCACCGATGACGGTTCCCGCGAACTTCAACGCCGCGGAGTACCTGCTCGGCCGCGGCCGTCCGGACGCGCTCGCGGTCGTCTCGCCGCGGCGCACGCTCAGCTACGGCGAACTCGTCGCGGAGACCCACCGGGTCGCGTCCGGACTGCGCGCGCTCGGCGTGCGTCCGGAGGAGCGGGTCATGTTCTGCATGGTCGACGACGTCGAACTGCTGAGCGGGATCCTCGGCGCGATGCTCATCGGCGCGGTCGCGGTGCCGGTGTCCACTATGGTCACCGGGTTGGAGCTGGGGCAGGTGCTCGCCGATTCGCGGGCGCGGGTGCTGTGCGTGTCCGGGGAGTTTTCCGCGCAGGCGGCGGGCGCGCTGACCGGTGCGCCCGAGGTGACCGACGTGGTGCTCGACCGGGCGGACCCGGCGGAATTCCCGGCTGGCGTGCGGACGCATCGGTGGCCGTTGACCCCGGCGGACGATGTCGTGGCCTCGCCGACTTGGGAGGATTCGCCCGCACTGTGGCTGTACACGTCGGGCACGACGGGTAAGCCGAAGGGCGCGATGCACCGGCACGGGAGCATCCGCGCGGTGTGCTCGACTTACGCTTCGCAGGTGCTGGGAGTGTCCTCTTCGGACCGGTTCTTGTCGGTGCCGAAGTTGTTCTTTGCTTACGGGCTAGGCAATTCGGCGTTCTTCCCGCTCTCTTGTGGAGGGACGACACTGCTGGAACCGGCGCGTCCGACGCCGGCGCTCATCGCCGCGCGGGCGCGGGCGGACCGGCCGACCCTGTTCTTCGGGGTGCCGACGTTCTACGCGGCGCTGCTGGCCAGTGACGTGCCGGATGATTCGTTTTCCTCGGTGCGGTATGCGGTTTCGGCTGGGGAGCCGTTGCCGTCGGCGTTGTACAAGCGGTTCCGGGATCGGTTCGGCGTGGAAATCCTGGACGGGATCGGGTCGACCGAGGCGTTGCACATTTTCCTGTCCAACCAGCCGGGCGCGGTGCGGCCGGGCAGCACCGGGGTCGCGGTGCCGGGGTACTCCGTCGAAATCCGGGACGAGCAGGGCGCGGTCATTTCGGAAGCGGGACGGCCGGGCGAGCTTTTTGTGTCCGGTCCGTCCATCGCGACCGGGTACTGGGCGCGATACGAGACTACGAAACAGGTTTTCCAAGGGCAGTGGCTGCGGACCGGGGACAGTTACGTGCGCAACTCGGACGGCACCTACACGTGTCTCGGCCGGTTCGGCGACATGCTGAAGGCGGGCGGGATTTGGGTGTCTCCGTCCGAAGTGGAGGAACGGCTGCTGCAGCATCCGGCCGTTGCCGAGGTGGCGGTCGTCGCCGCGCCGGACGAGGACGGATTGGACAAACCGGTGGCGTGCGTGGTCGCCGCGCCTTCGGCCACTGTGGACGCTGGGGAGCTGATCGAGTTTTGCCGGGAGGGGTTGGCCGCGTTCAAACGGCCGCGCGGCGTGGTGGAGATGGCCGAGCTGCCGAAAACCGCGACCGGGAAGATCCGGCGGAACGTGATCCGCGAAATGGTGCGCGAGTCGCTGCTCGTGCCGCAGCCGCAATCGTGATCGACTGGCCGGCATGATCGACGAACGGTTCGTGGTGGACGCCCACGTGCACACCCCGCGGCTGCCCACTCTCAAGCCCGCATGGCTGGACTGGGCGCGAGACTTCGCCGGTGACTACCCGTGGCGCACGGTGTACGACGAGGACGGCACGGTGCTCCCGGCTGCGCTGGACGACCTCATGGCGAGCGAGGGTGTCGACCGGGTGCTGTTGTTTTGTGAATACAGTCCTCGGGCGACTGGTATCCAGGCGATTGAAGACAATCTGCCGTTGGTCGCATACAACCCGGAGCGGTTCCGCCTGGTCGCCAACGTGAACCCGCATCTGCACCATCCGCTGGTCGACGAGGTGGAACGACAGCTCGCGCTGGGTGCGGTCGCGTTGAAGCTCCACCCGGTGCACGGCGCGTTTTCCCCGGCGGACAAGGAGTTGTACCCCGTTTACGCGTTGTGCGCTGAACGCGGAGTGCCGGTGATCCTCCACTCTGGACTGTCGGTGTTCCCGGGATCCCGTGCCAGCTATGGGGATCCTTCGCTGCTGTCCGATGTGGTCGAAGACTTCCCGTCGGTGAACTTCGTGTTCGCGCACGGCGGCCGGGGCTGGTGGTACGACGTGGCGGCGTTCATGGCCCAGTCGAGGCCGAACGTGTGGCTCGACCTCGCCGGGCTGCCGCCGAAGAAACTGCCGGAGTATTACGCGCGCTTCGATCTCGTGCGGTTGGCCCGGAAATGGATCTTCGGCACGGATTGGCCTGGGGTGCCGGGAACTGCCGTGAATGTCCGCGCGGTCGCCGATTTGGGCTTGCCCGCGGACGTCCTGGACGGCGTCCTGTCCGGCAACGCGTTACGCCTGATGCCGAGCCTGCGCTGAGCTTTACTTTCGCCAGAACAAGTGGTGCACCACTCCGCTGGGACTGGGAATCTTCTCCAGGTGGTAGCGGTCGGTCAGCTCGTCCGGGCTTTTCCAAAGCCGTTCCCCGTCCCCGAGTTCGACCGGCGCGACCGCGATGTGCAGCGTGTCGATGAGACCGGCTTCGAGGAATTGCCGCACTGTGGTGACGCCGCCGCCGATACGCACATCCTTGTCGCCCGCGGCCTTCTTCGCCTGCGCGAGCGCTTCCGCCGGCGTCGTGTTGAGGAAGTGGAAAGTGGTCTGCCCCAAGGTGATCGAGGGCCGTTCGTGGTGGGTGAGGACGAAGACCGGGGTGCGGAACGGGGGTTCGTCGCCCCACCACCCTTGCCAGTCGTAGTTCTCCCACGGTCCGCGGTGCGGGCCGAATTTATTGCGTCCCATGATTTCCGCGCCGACGTCGCCGCGGTGCATGTCGCGGGTGAAGTAGTCGTCGAGCCCTCGTGTGCCGCCTGGCTCGCCGCGCATCGGCCAGCTGGCGGTGACCCCGGCCCACGCGAAGAGCGGCCCCGGGTCGGGATGGCCGAACGGCTGCTCGAAGCTCTGGTCTGGACCGGAGCCGTAGCCGTCGGCGGAAGCGTTGAAGCACTGGACGCGCACCAGCATCGAGACCCCCGCTTGTCTTTTGAAAGCACTATGCCGGAGGCGGTGGTAAAGTGCAAGTGGTCGGAGGAGGTAAACGATGCCGGACGGTCCGCGCTCGGGGTGCCCGATCAACGCCGCGATCGAGGTCGTCGGCGACCGCTGGAGCCTGCTGGTCCTGCGCGACGTGATGTTCGGCGACCGGCGGCATTTCCGGCAATTGCAGTCGCAGTCGGAAGAAGGGATCGCGTCGAATATCCTCGCCGATCGATTGCGCACTCTGACTGAAGCGGGATTGCTCACGCGCGATTCCGCCGGCCGCGGACAGCGGGCGACTTACAGTTTGACCGAAGCGGCTATCCAGCTGGTGCCGGTTTTGGTGCAGCTGGGGAGCTGGGGTTTGCGGCATCGGCCGACGACGCCGGAATTGCGTGTGCGGGCTGAGCTGCTCGAGGCCGGTGGGCCGCCGCTGTGGGAAGAATTCATGGCGGAGCTTCGGGAACGGCATCTGGGGATTCCCCGTCCGGGCGGGGATGGGCCAACCGCCACGGAACGCTTGGCGGCGGCTTATGCGGAAGCTGTTGCGCGGGGTTGATGCGGCGGCTTTCGCTCGCGGTTTCGCGGATGGGGGCTGGCGCGGATGGCTGGCGCGGATGGCTGGCGCGGATGGCTGGCGCGGATGGCTGGCGCGGATGGCTGGCGCGGATGGCTGGCGCGGATGGCTGGCGCGGATGGCTGGCGCGGATGGCTGGCGCGGATGGCTGGCGCGGATGGCTGGCGCGGATGGCTGGCGCGGATGGCAATGTGCCTCGTTGCCTCGTTGCCTCGTTGCCTCGTTGCCTCGTTGCCTCGTTGCCTCGGGTCGGTTTGTCGACCTGTTGACTTGGCTCCCGCGTGCCTTCCTCGGCCGACCGAGGCGCTCGCCCAGCCCTGGATACATCCGGCCGAAGTTGATCACACGATTCGGCGTTGACCCTGCTGAAACGGATCCGCCGAGGCGCCCGTCCCGTCAGCATTCCCGACCGAGGAAGGGAGCCGGGAATGCGGGACGAAGACGAAGTGCGCCGTTTGTCGACGAAAATGAACCGGGTCGTCGGCGCGAACCCGAGCTTTCGCGCCGACGCGGACGACGCTTGCCAGACGGCCTGGGTCGAATTTCTCAGCGGTAAGCCGACCCTGCGAGATTCGAACAACGTGGCCGGTTGGCTGACGACCGTCGCGAGAAGGCACGCGCTCCGAGCAGTCGAAAAACGTGCACGGGTGAAGCTGGTCGATGACTCGCAATTGGACACGCACGACCTGGTCGCCTCGCCCGAGGACGAGACCGTGGCCGGTGAACTGGCCGCCGCACTGTGGCGCGCGGTGGAGAAGTTCCCGGAACGGCACCGCCGGATGATGTTTCTGCTCGCGTACTACCCGGAACTCCGGCACGACCAGCTGGCCGCTGAACTGGGAATCTCGCCGTCGAGCGTGAGCCGAATCCGACACCGCTGCTTGACCGCCCTCCGCCGACGGCTGGAGTCAGAAGGCTTCAGTTATCCATGACCGACTCGCCGCCATGGCCGGGCACCACGCCGTGTCGCCAGACCGCCGGGTTCCGCCAACCGCCAGTCACCCAACTCCGGCCGCCCAACCGCCAGTCACCAGCCGCGAGTCACTCAACCGTCAGTCACCAGCCGTGAGCCGCCCAATTGCAGATCGCCCGGTCCAGCACCCGCCGATGCCCCGTCAACCGACCCTGATGACCCTGTTGACCTGCGTTTTCCTGCCTGTCCACAACTTCCTTCGCCTGTGGGCACCCAGGCCTGAACGCACTGGCCGGTCGGTCCGCGCCGATAGACTGGGCTGGGGCAGCCCCCCCAGGGAAGGGCGGGGCTGTGTCGGCGGGGCTGTGTCGGCGGGGGCTGTGTCGGCGGGGGCTGTGTCGGCGGGGGCTGTGTCGGCGGGGGCTGTGTCGGCGGGGGCTGTGTCGGCGGGGGCTGTGTCGGCGGGGGCTGTGTCGGCGGGGGCTGTGTCGGCGGGGGCTGTGTCGGCGGGGGCTGTGTCGGCGGGGGCTGTGTCGGCGGGGGCTGTGTCGGCGGGGGCTGTGTCGGCGGGGGCTGTGTCGGCGGGGGCTGTGTCGGCGGGGGCTGTGTCGGCGGGGGCTGTGTCGGCGGGGGCTGTGTCGGCGGGGGCTGTGTCGGCGGGGGCTGTGTCGGCGGGGGCTGTGTCGGCGGGGGCTGTGTCGGCGGGGGCTGTGTCGGCGGGGGCTGTGTCGGCGGGGGCTGTGTCGGCGGGGGCTGTGTCGGCGGGGGCTGTGTCGGCGGGGGCTGTGTCGGCGGGGGCTGTGTCGGCGGGGAGCAGCCGAAAGCTAGCCGCCTGAAAGCCCCTCCGGAAAGCCCCGTCGGAAAGTCCCGCCGGAAAGTGCGCCGCCCGAAAGGCCCGCCGGAAAGCGCGCCGCCCGAAAAGCTCGCAATCCGAGGGGCGGCCGGGAAACCCGCCAGAAAGTCTCGCCATCCCGAGAGACACATCGCCGGAAAGCGCCGCAGCCCGGAAGCAACCGCCAGGAATCTAGTCGTTCAGAAAAGCCAGGCCGTACATCCGCGAAATCACCCGTTCACCGACCGAAGCGTGCGCATAGCCTCCGCCAACCCCGCAGCATCCGGCCCCAAAGGCGTAAGCACGATCCGCCGCAGGATCTCCGCGCACGCGGCTCTCGCCTTGATCGCTACCTCCAGCCCATGTTCCGTCAGGGCGGCGAACGTCACCCGGCGGTCTTCGGGGCTCGGGATCCGGCAGATCAAATCCGCGGCGACCAGGCGGTCCGCCACCTTGGTGAAGCCTCCGCTCGACAGGGCGGCTTCGGTCGCGAGGCGGGTCATCGGCATGCGGTGGTCGGGCGAACGGACCAGGCGCAGCAGGATGTCGAACGACGCGGGGGCCAGGCCGAAGCGGTCGGCGATTTCTCCCATCAGCGCGTTCTGCGTGGCCAGATAGCCTTCGATCACGAGGCCCCACCACGTCACGATCTCGTCGTCGTCCGTTTGCGGATCCGGGGTCATCTGCCGGAGTCTACCCGGATTACCTCTTGCCTGCGAGAATTTACCTGGGCAATGAAACCTCCCATGAACCAGCGCATCAGGAGTAACCGCCAAGGCTAGGGTCGAAGGCATGACCGACCTCACGCGCGCGCAAGACCTGCTCGCCTCCACAATCCTCGCCGACGGACACAACGACCTGCCTTGGGCACTTCGCGACCTGGCCGGTCCGAACCCGGTCGAGGCGGTGGCGGGCGTGGACCTCACGGTGTCCCAGCCGACGCTGCACACCGACTTTCCCAAACTCGCCGAAGGCAAACTGGGTCTGCAGTTCTGGTCGGTCTACGTCCCGTGCGAGTTCAAGGGCGACAGCGCGGTCACCGCGGTACTGGAACAGATCGAGGTGGTTTACCAGCTGGCCGAGCGCTACCCCGATCGGCTGCGGCTGGTGACCACAGCGGACGAGGCCGAGGCGGCGTTCGCGGACGGGCGGATCGCGTCGTTGCTCGGGGCCGAAGGCGGGCACAGCATCGCGGAATCCCTTGGCGTGCTGAGGATTCTGCGCCGGCTCGGCGTCCGGTACATGACGCTGACCCACAATTTCAACACGACCTGGGCGGACTCCGGCACCGACAAACCCGAGCACGACGGGCTCACCGAATTCGGCCGCGAGGTCGTGCGCGAGATGAACCGGATCGGCATGCTGGTCGACCTTTCGCACGTCGCGCCGAGCACTATGCGGGCCGCGATCGAGGTTTCCAGTGCGCCGGTGATCTTCAGTCACTCGTCGTGCCGTGCGGTCAACGATCATCCGCGCAATATCCCGGACGACGTGCTCGCCCAGCTGCCCGGCAACGGCGGCGTCGCGATGATCACCTTCGTGCCCGCCTTCATCTCCGCCTCCGTGACCGAGTGGGACAACCAGCTCGAGGCGGCGATGACGGCGGCCGGGAAGGAGTTTCTCAACCTCGGCGAGCGCGATCGGTTCGCCAAGACCTGGGACGCGCCGCCCAAGCCGAAGGCGACGATCGAAGACGTCGTCGCGCACATCGAGCACGCGCGCGAGGTCGCCGGGATCGACCACATCGGGCTCGGCGGCGACTACGACGGCGTCGGTGCCTTGCCGGAAGGTCTCGAGGACGTGTCGAAATACCCGGTGCTCATCGCCGCGCTGATGGAGCGCGGCTGGAGCGACGAGGACTGCGCGAAACTCGCCGGCCGCAACACGCTGCGGGTGCTGCGCGAGGTCGACGCGAAGCTCTGAATTAGCGCATCACGTCGAGTGGGCGGACAATCACGATATGTCCCACGCGCGAAACGACGGTCTCGACGCGACCGCGAAATCGGAAATTCCCGAGGCGCCGGGCACTGAGGTGCCCGGCGCACTCGACCACGCCGCCCCGGGCACCGCACCGGGAGCCGAACCCGGACCGCGGCCGTCCGCCGCGAAGCCCGCCGGCCGCACGGGCAAGGTCAAGCCCACGCGGATCAGCGGGACCTGGATCGCCGTGATCGTGGCGATCGTCGTGCTGGCGTTCCTGCTGGTGTTCATCCTGCAGAACCTGGACACGGCGACCGTCCACTTCCTCGGCGCTTCCGGCAGCCTGCCGCTCGCGGTGGCGATGCTGTTCTCCGCCATCGCGGGAGCGGCGCTGGTCGCGCTGATCGGCGGCGCCCGCATCCTCCAGCTGCGGAAACAGGCCCGCCGACGACGCTGACCGGAAGCTTCAACCAGCCCGCAGGCTCAGCAGGATCTCGCACACCGCGGGATCCCCGCTGACCTGCACTCGCGCGCCCGCGTCCGGCAACGCGCCGCTGCACCATCGCCAGAACGTGTCCGCGTCGGTCGACAGAGACGCGAGCGGAGACCGCGACGTAGCCGCGCCCCGGTCGATCGCCCACCCTGCCCCCGTAGCGCGAAGCGTCCACCGTCCGGCCCCCTCGACCGAGCACGCCACCTGACGTCCGGCCCGCGCGGTCACCGGCCGCAACGTCTGCGGCAGCGAGCGCAGGAACGTGTCCACCACCGGCGTCCGGAACTCCGGCTCGTCCAGCAACGGAGCTGCCACCGCCTCCCGGATCTGCTGCTGGAGCACCCACTGTTCCGAGTAGTCCCGAGCGACCGTCAGCCACAACGGCATCCCGGCCGGTTCGTCCAGGTCGCGGTGCTTCCACAGTTCGGTCAGCTGGGTCGTGCTGTCCACGAGCATCGCGAACAGCACCTCCGGCGACAGCTGCCGACAGGCCGATACCCAAGACGTCCCGTCCGCGAAGTGGCCGTCCCGGTCGCGGGAGAGCCGCCGGAGCTTCCGGCCCAGGATGTCCGCGGTCAGGTCGTGCACCGTCCATTCGCCCAACGCGGGCAGGGTCCACTCCGGGGTCCGGAGGTCGGAGAGAACTCCGATCAGCGCCTGTTCCTCGCGCACGAGCAGCGGCAGCACGTCGATCGGCGGTCCCCACGGCGCGGTCATGCGCGTCATCCAACACCCACCGGCCGGGCATCACAGGGCTATTCGGCCTACTCGCAGGTAGCATCAGCGCGAACAGTGAGGGGAGCAGCCCGTGGACTACCAGCGACCGAACGGCCGGGGCACCGCCGAGGACGTGGCCAACCTGGCCCGCCGGGCAGGCCAGCTCGCCGGATGGGCGGCGCGCACCGGCTTCGACCTGACCCGCAAACTCCCCGGGATCGACACCGCCGAACGTGGCCTCAAGCAGGTCGAACGCGGGCTGCTGAGCGAACTGCGCCGCCGCCTCGACGAGGTCGACGATCCCTATCACGCGGCGCTGACCGCGGCGTCCGCGATGAACCGCCCCGACCTCGGCAGCCGTGCCGTCGAGACGACCGTGACGCTGGTGCCTGCTCGCGACCACGTCGAACCGTTGCGCGCGGCGATGGCCGAACTGCTCAACCACTCGATCGGCTTTGGCCGCGAGCGTGCCCGCGAGTACCTGTACGCGATCATTCTCCGCCAGCTCACCCCCGACGAGGCGCGCATCCTCTCCGCGCTGTCGGACGGCTCTCCGTTCCCTGCGGTCGACGTCGCCGAGCGCACCGCCATCGGCGGCACCGGCCGGATCCTGCTGCGCAACGCCTCGACGGTCGGCAAGGCGGCCGGGGTGTCGCTGCCGGACCAGGTGCCCGGCTACGTGACCCGGCTGATCGGCCTTGGCCTGGTCGAACTGGACGAGGAGGTGCCCTCGCTCGAGACGCAGTACGAGATCCTGCTGACCGACGAATCGGTCCGCGAGGTGGAGAAGCAGGCGAAGCGGATCAAGATCATCCGCCGCACGATCCACGTCTCGCGGCTCGGCGCGCAGTTCTGGCAGGCCTGCGACCCGAGCCTCGGCTGACCTCGATGGGCGGGTTCGTCTCGGGCATCCTCGACGACTTCGTCCGGCACTGGCCGCTGTATGTCTCCATCCCGATCGTCGCCGCGCTGATCGGGTACGGCACGAAGCTGGTCGCGATCCGGATGATGTTTCAGCCGGTCGAGTTCATCGGCGTCAAACCCTTCCTGGGCTGGCAGGGCATCGTCCCCAAACGCGCCGCGCGGATGGCGAGCATCGCGTGCGACACGATGACCGAGCAGCTGATCAAACCGGCCGAGGTCGTCGCCCGCCTCGACGCGGACCGGATCGCCAAGGAGATCGAGAAACCGCTGCTCGCCGCGGTCGAGGACATCGTGCGCGAGGTGGCCGGGCACTATCAGCCGGGCCTGTGGGAATCGCTGCCGGTCGGCGTGCAGCGGCTGGTGATCCAGCGCGTGCAGGCCGAATCGCCGCACATGGTCAAGGCCGTGCTCGAACTCATCCAGTCCGATGTGGACAGTGTGTTCGACCTCAAGGGCATGGTGGTGACCAGCCTCGTCAAGGACAAACGGCTGCTCAACCGGATCTTTCAGGAGGCGGGCGCGGAGGAGTTCAAGTTCATCGCGCGCTCCGGCCTGGTGTTCGGCGGCCTGATCGGCGTGATCCAGATGGTCGCGTGGGTGCTGTTCAAATTCCCGCCGATCATGCCGCTCTTCGGTCTCTTCACCGGATGGTTCACCGACTGGCTCGCGCTGCGGATGATTTTCTACCCGCTGGAGCCGAAGAAATACTTCGGCGTCACCTGGCAGGGCCTGTTCCTCAAGCGGCGCGCGGAGGTCGCCGAGGCCTACGGCGAGCTGATCGCGAAAGAAATCATCACACCGCACAACGTCATCGAGGCAGTGCTGCGCGGCCCGCTTTCCGACCGCGTGCTGGCACTCATCCAGCGGCAGCTCGACCGCGAGCTGGGCCGGGCGGCGACCGTCGCGAAACCGTTGCTGGTCTTCGCCATCGGCAGCCGCCGCTACCAGGACATGAAGCTCGCCATCTCCGAGCAGATCATGACCCGGCTGCCGGACACGATGCGGTATATCGAGGATTACGCTACGGACGCGATGGACATCCGGAACGTCCTGGTCGGCAAGATGAAGGAATTGTCGCCCGAGGAGTTCGAGCAGCTGCTGCGCCCGGCTTTCCAGCAGGACGAATGGATTCTCATCGCGACCGGCGCGGTGCTCGGATTCGCGGTCGGCGAGGCGCAGGTACTGGTGCTGGAGCACCTCGCCGCTTGACAGCTCCCCCTTGTGGAAGCGCGGGCCGGGCCGGGAGACTGACCCGCATGGGTGAGACGGCGGTGCCGTGGCCGCAGGAAATCCGGATCGCGATGGCCATGGTGGGGGGATCCAGCCTGGCGGTGTGGATGGGGGGAGTCGCTACCGAAACCTCGGCGTTGCTGCACGCTTCGCGCACGCCGGACGAACGTAACGGCTACCGGAAACTTCTCGACCTTTTGCACGCTTCGGTGCGCCTGGACGTGCTCACCGGCACGAGCGCGGGCGGCATCAACGCCGCGTGCCTCGGGCTGGCGGAGGCGTACCGGTCGACGCCCGCGGTTTTGCGCGACACCTGGTTCTCCGCCGGGTCGCTGGAGAATCTGATCCGCGACCCCGGCGAGACGAAGCCGCGTTCGGTGCTCAACGGCGACAAGGTGCTGCTGGGCGGCCTGGTCCAGGCGATGCACGACATCACCGGGGCGGGCGTCGTGCCCACCGAGCCGCCGGACGTGACCGTGCTGCTCACCGGCACCATGCTCGACGGCGAGACCACGCAGTACGACGACGTGCTCGGAAACCGCGTGCGGGACACCGAACATCGCATGCTGTTCCGCTTCTCCGGTCCATTGTGGAATAACCAGGTGCACGGCCCGCTCGCACTCGCCGCCCGGTCGAGCGCGTCCTTCCCGGGCGCCTTCGAGCTGTCGCGCATGCCGATCGGCCCGGAGGCGGCGGACCGGCAGCATCCGGACATGACCGACTACACGGAGCTCGTGCGTTCGCATTGGCTGGCCGACGGCGGCGTGCTGGTGAACAAACCGCTGCGGCCGGCGTTGCGGGAGATTTTCGAACGCTCGTCGTCGACGGACGTGCGGCGGCTGTTGCTCTACGTCGTCCCGACGGTCGACGGCGGAGCCAAACCGATGACCTGCGACCCGGCGGAGCCGCCGATGCTCGGCACCGCGCTGGCGAAGGTCGCGTCGACGATCATGAGCCAGACCATCAGCGTCGAGCTGGAGGAATTGAGCCGGCACAACTCCGCCGTCACGCGGGCCAGGGACACGCGGGTCGCGCTCGCGTCGCTCGGTCTGCGCGGCGGACAGCTGGTGGACGACCGGGTGCACCGGGCGTACCTCGACCGCCGGGTCGCGCTCGACGCGGCCGATTTGGTCCGCGCGGTCACCCGCCGCTTCGAACTGTCCGATGAGGACAGTGGGTGGGCGGCCGGGAATTCGGCGCTGCTGCAGGACATCGCGGCCGACGGACTGCGGCGCGGGATTCCGGAAACGCTGCCCGGCGAGTCGGTCACGGTCGGCGAGATGGTCCGGTACCGCACCTCGACGCTGGACGACGCGGTCGCCACCGGCATCCAGCTGATCAACGCCGGTTTCCGGATGGGACCGGACCTCGACCAGGCGACGCAGCTCAACGAGGCCCGCGCGAGAATGCACGCCGCCCGCCGGAGCGCGGCTCGCGACGTGCGGCTGACCGCGTGGGTGGCGCGGCACGAGCCGCCGCGGCCCGGCACCGCGATGCCGGACTGGATCGGCCAGCTGGCCGCCGAATGGGCGGGCCTCGGAGCGTCGGACGCGGTCCGCGAGGCGTGGCCGGAGCTGACCGCCGCGCTGCGGTCGGCGGCTCGGGTGCTGCAAGCGTTGGCGGGCAAGGAAAATCAGTGGTCGGAAGACGCCGCCGACACGGTGACGACCCTGCTGGACTGGTTCGGCCTGGACAACGCGGACGTCGCCGACGGATTCGTGATGGCGCGTTTTCTGTTGCTGCACATGGCGACCCGCGGCCTGCTCGCCGAAGCGCCGGCCGTGGACCAGCGCGTCGACCTGGTGCAGCTGAGCGCGGACAGCCGCACCTTGCTGGACCTGGCGCGCTCTCGCGGCCGGGACAAGCTGACCGGCACCCAGGCGAACAACTTCGGCGCGTTCTACAAGGCGTCCTGGCGCGCGAACGACTGGATGTGGGGCCGGATCGACGCCGCGGGCTGGCTGACGCAGTGCCTGCTCGACCCGAACCGGCTGCGGGTGCTGCGCGACATCGTCGGTCCCGAGGAATTCCGGGAGCAGGTGCGGACGACGTTCCGCGAGATCGGCTGGGAGCCGCCCTCGCCCGCGGACAACGGGATGCCCGCGGACCTGCCCGGGCTCCTCTCGCAACTGGGGGACGAGCTGGCTTTCCTTGGCCTGGACGCGAATCTGGACCCGGTCGAGTTCGGCAAGGAGATTCCGACCAGTCTGCCGGTGACGTCGATGGTGCTGGCCAAGTCGCGGCAGCTGGACATCGCGCGGGAGGAGCTGCCGGTGCTCGCGCGGCAGGCGGAGGCGGACGCGAAGGAGGGCAACGGCAAGGCTTCGGAGAGTTTCCGCAAGCTGATGGCCGCCCGTCCCCTCGAACCGGACGCCGGGAAAACCGCTGCCCAGCCGGAAAACTCGGATCAGGTGCAGCGTGCATTCCAGGCCTGCCAGGTTTCCGCTGAACGTTTCGAAGGCGAACTCGGCAGTACTCTCCTCGCCAAAACCATTGTCAAAGCCGGAGCCGCCGGGCTCAACGCCGCGTCCACCGCGACCCGGGTCCCGAAAACCCTCCAGCCGCTGGCGAAATTCGCTCAGCTCAGCAGCCGCAGTTCGTGGTGGGTCACGCAGGGCGCGACGCGGCTGGGCCGCCCCTGGAACCTGCTCGCCGCCGCGATCACCGCGATCGCCGGGCTGGTGCTCAGCGGCGAAGGCGGGTCCGTCCTGCAATGGCTCGGCCTGCCGATCGCGGGCGGGGCGCTCGTGTTCCTGGTGGTGAGCCTGCTGACCTTGAGGCGCACGTGGCGAATGGTGCTCACCGTGCTGGGCGTGCTGGTGATAGCGGCGTTGCTGTTCGCGGCCTTCCTGCCGCCCATCGCGCAGCCGCTGTTCGGCTGGCTCGGTACCGTTGTGGACGGTTGGCGCCGCGGCCAGGCCCCGCTGTGGTGGCTCGCTGTGGTCGCGCTGCTCCTGCTGCCCGCGGTCTGGACGCCGCTGTCCGGGCTCGGCCGCCGCGGCCGCGGAAAGCGGCGGCGGTCGCGTGCGGACAGTCCCAGCCCCAGGTAGGCCGCGCTTTTCCGGCGCTGGAGTTGCGGTCCGGCCCGCGAAGGCCCATGGTCGGGAGACACAGGCCGCATACCGAAGGTGTGCGGCCCAGACGCACGGCATGCCCAGAACTCAGCCTGGCTAAACATGTTTGTGGGACTCCTCACCGGGGTATCCGCGTCGTCCCTGGTGAGGGGGGTGGACGTGGCATGGCTCGCTGGCGGCGGGAAAATTCTCTGTTACGTTTCCAAAGTATGTCCGGAAAGCACTTGATCGAATCCCCGACCAAGGCCGATGGTGCCGCTCTCTGGCGAATCGCACGCGATTCGCAGAAGCTTGATCTCAACTCGCCGTATGCGTACCTGTTGTGGTGCAAGGATTTCGCGGACACCTCGGTCGTGGCCCGCGTCGACGGCGAGCCAGTCGGATTCGTGATCGCTTACCGAAGGCCGTCCGCGCCGGACGTCGCGCTCGTGTGGCAGGTCGCGGTCGACGCGTCGCAACGCGGGAAAGGCCTGGCCGGGCAGTTGCTGGACAGCCTGTACACGCGTCTGGTCGGCGAGGGCGTGCGGTACCTGGAAACCACGATCACTCCGGACAACGCGGCGTCCATCCGCCTCTTCGAGTCGTTCGCGAAGCGCTGGAACGCGGATCTGGAACACCGCCGGTTGTTCGAAGTCGCTGATTTTCCGCAGGGGGAGGCGCACGAACCCGAGGATCTTTACCGCATCGGGCCGTTGCGCCGCTAATAACCCGTCAATTTCGCCGAGTAGGAGCGAAAGAAATCGTCATGAGCATCTTCGAAGAGCTCGAATCCGAAGTCCGCAGTTACAGCCGGGGATGGCCGGTCGTCTTCGACCGCGCGCAGGGCAGCCGGATCTACAGCGAGGACGGGAAGCCGTACCTCGACTTCTTCGCCGGCGCCGGCGCGCTGAACTACGGGCACAACAACCCGCATCTGAAGAAGGCGCTGATCGACTACCTCCAGCGTGACGGCGTCACGCACGCGCTGGACATGTTCACCGTCGCGAAGCGGGACTTCCTGGAGACGTTCCGGGAGAAGATCCTGACGCCGCGCGAGCTGGACTACAAGGTCGTCTTCCCCGGTCCCGGCGGCGCGAACGCGGTGGAGGCCGCGCTGAAGCTGGCGCGGAAGGTGACCGGCAAGGAATCGGTCATCAACTTCACCAACGCGTTCCACGGCATGACGCTCGGCGCGCTGTCGGTCACCGGGAACTCGATGAAGCGCGGCGGCGCGGGCGTCCCGCTGGTGCACGCCACGCCGATGCCCTACGACAAGTACTTCGACGGCGCGATGCCGGACTTCATGTACTTCGAGAAGCTGCTCGAGGACTCCGGCAGCGGCCTGAACGAGCCCGCCGCGGTGATCGTGGAGGGCGTGCAGGGCGAGGGCGGCATCAACGCCGCGCGCCTGGAATGGCTCAAGGGCCTCGACGACCTGTGCAAGCGGCACAACATCCTGCTCATCCTCGACGACGTGCAGATGGGCTGCGGCCGCACCGGCCCGTTCTTCAGCTTCGAGGACGCCGGCATCTCGCCGGACATCGTGTGCCTGTCGAAGTCGATCGGCGGCTACGGCCTGCCGATGGCGCTCACGCTGATCAAGCCGGAGCTGGACGTGTGGGAGCCGGGCGAGCACAACGGCACGTTCCGCGGGATCAGCCCGGCGTTCGTCACCGCGACCGAGGCGCTGCGCGTGTACTGGAGCGACGACGAGCTGGAGAAGTCGACCAAGGCCAAGGGCGAGCGCATCGCGAGCACGTTCAAGGACATCGTGGAGAGCTACCCGGAGGCGAACCTCGTCGCGAAGGGCCGCGGCCTGGCGCGCGGTCTGGAGTTCGCGAACGGCGAGCTGGCCGGCGCGGTCTGCAAGGAAGCCTTCGACCGCGGCCTGCTGATGGAGACCTCCGGCCCGGACGGCGAGGTGATGAAGCTGCTGCCGCCGCTCACCCTCACCGACGAGGAACTGAGCGAGGGGCTCGCGATCATCTCCGAGTCCATCGCCGCCGTTCTCAAGTAACCACCCCGAAGAACAAGAAGGAGCCGTTCACTTGCTGGTCCGCACGCTCGACGAGATCACCGACACCGACGCTGACATCAAGACCCCGAACTGGCGCAGCAAGCGCATCATCCTCGCGAAGGAGGGCGTCGGCTTCTCGGTGCACGAGACGACGCTGTACGCGGGCACGGTGAACGACTTCTGGTACGCCAACCACATCGAGGCCGTTTTCATCACCTCCGGCGAGGGCGAGATCGAGGACCTCGCCACCGGCGAGGTGCACCCGCTCAAGCCGGGCACGCTGTACCTGCTGAACGACCACGACAAGCACCAGGTCCGCCCGAAGACCGAGATCAAGTGCGTGTGCGTGTTCAACCCGCCGGTCACCGGCCGCGAGGTGCACGACGAGAACGGGGTCTACCCGCTCGTCACCGAAGACTCCTGATCCGGCGCCACTCCCACCACCACCCCGAGAAAGAAGAAACGCCAGAAGAACTGGAGGCGAGCCACTGTGACGATCATGGACACCCGGGTCGAAGACGGTTACCCGACCCGGATCACCGGTACGCCGGATCATCTTCCGCGCGTGCACCCCACGGTGTGGGGTACCGAGGCCGACGGCCCGATCGACGCCGCGACCCTGGCGAACCACGATGCCAAGGGCTACACGGTCGTGGACGGACTGCTCTCGCCCGGTGAGGTCCAGACGTACTGGCAGGAGGTCGTGCGGCTGTCCTCGGACGAGAAGCTGCGCGACGACGAACGCGTGATCACCGAGGCCCGGACCGGCGAGGTCCGGTCGATCTTCGACGTGCACGAGATCTCCGGCCTGATCGCCGAGCTGGTGCGCGATCCCCGCGTGCTCGACTGGGCGCGGCAGATCCTCGGCTCCGACGTCTACATCCACCAGAGCCGGATCAACTACATGCCGGGCTTCAAGGGCACCGGCTTCTACTGGCATTCCGATTTCGAGACCTGGCACGCGGAGGACGGCATGCCGTCGCCGCGCGCGGTGAGCTGCTCGATCGCGCTCACCGACAACTACCCGTACAACGGCGGGCTCATGGTCATGCCGGGTTCGCAGCGCACGTTCGTGCAGTGCGTCGGCGAGACCCCGGAGTCCAACTACAAGAGCTCGCTCAAGGACCAGCGGGTGGGCGTGCCGTCGCCGGACGACATCACGAAGCTCGCCGCCGACCACGGCATCGAGCAGTTCACCGGTTCGGCCGGTTCGGCGCTGTGGTTCGACTCGAACATCATGCACGGCTCGTCGAACAACATCACGCCGTATCCGCGGTCGAACATCTTCCTGGTGTTCAACAGCGTGGACAACGCGCTGCAGCAGCCGTTCGCGGCGGGCGAGCCGCGGCCGTCGTTCATCGCGGGGCGCAACTCCGCCCCGATCACGCGGTGACCAGCGACACCTTGGCCAACCGGCGGGTCGCTCGTAACGAAGAATGTGCGCCCTGTTACGTTGTCGCCACCTCGCAGTTCGTCTGCGGGGGCTTGGTTGTCCGCGGCGGTCCGGGTTCTTGCTCGGGGTGAGCCCCCCGAACCGCGGGCGGACGGCCGCGATGCACGGGTGGACCGCGCCCCCTGGCGGCCCGGCCGACGATCATTGAGTCCGGCCCCGCACCCATCAGATCGGGACTGATGGTGCGGGGCCGGACTCGTCTTTTCCGGGCCGGAATTCACGAAAGAGCGGTTTCTGCGGGCTGCCGCTGACGGTAAGTTGACCTGTCTGGCTGGGGGAGAGCCTGGGAGGTGCGCGCAAGCATGGCCGATGCCGGCGCGCGGGTCGAACTGCTCGGCCCGGTGCGGCTGCTCGACGGCAGCCAAGCGGTTCCCGTCGGCGGCCCCGGGGTGCGAGGGCTGCTGGCGCTGCTCGCGCTGCGCGTGGGCACGGTGGTGCCGCTCGAGGAGATCATCGACGCGCTGTGGGGGCACGATCCGCCCGCCACGGCCCGCACCATCGTGCACGGCAACGTGTCGCAATTGCGCCGGCTGCTGCGGGAGATGGCCGATCCGGTCGCCGAGATCAGCACCCGCCCGCCGGGCTACCAGCTTTCCCTCTCCCCGGACCGGATCGACGCGCACCGGGCCCGGGCGCTGCTGGACCAGGCCGCGCTGGAATCGCCGGAGAACGCCTCGAAGCTGCTCGCCGAGGCCCTCGCGCTGTGGCAGGGGCCGACGCTGTCCGGCGTGCCCGAGTCGGTACGCGCGCCCGAATTGGACGAGCTGCGGCGCGCGATCCGCTACGCCCGGGTCAACGCGGATCTCGACCTCGGCCGCTACGACGAGCTGATCGTGGAGCTGAGCCCGCTCGTCCGGGCGGACCCGCTCGCCGAACGCACCGCCGCCCAGCTGATGCGCGCGCTCTACCACGCCGGGCGGCGCGGGGAGGCGCTCGAGCTGTACCGCACCGTCTCGCGGGCCACGCTCGGTTCGCTCGGCGTCGAACCCGGCGCGGATCTGCGTTCGCTGCACGAGCGGGTGCTCAACGACGATCTCGCCGCGCACGAGAGCGCGGTTCCGGAGCAGGCCGTCGCGCCGTCTCAGCTGCCGCCCGCGCTGCCGACGCTGGCCGGGCGCGAGGCGGAGGTGGAATGGCTCGACGGGCTCGCTGAACGCGGCGACAGCACGGTGATCGTGTCCGGCACCGCCGGGGTCGGCAAGAGCGCGCTGGTGATCTGGTGGGCGCACCGCGCGGCCCGGCTGTTCCCGGACGGCGTGCTGTACGCGGCGCTGCAAGGGTTCGATCCGCATCACCCGCCGCTGGAACCGGGCGATCTGCTGTCGCAGTTCCTGCTCGGGCTGGGTGTTCCCGCGGACGAGGTGCCGGAGCATTCGCACGAACGTGTCGCGTTGTACCGGTCGCTGATCGCCGGACGGCGCATGCTCGTGCTGCTCGACGACGCGCGTTCGGCCGAACAGGTGCGTCCGTTGCTCCCGCCGGGTGCCCGGTCGATGACGGTGGTGACCAGCCGGTCGCGGCTGGAAGCGCTGGCGGTGTCCCACGCGGCGAAGCTGCGCGTGCTCGGCACCCTCGCACCGGAGGCCGCGGTGAGCGTGATCGAGGAGTTGGCCGGGCCCGCGGACTTCGACCTCAACCACGCGCTGGCCCGGCTGTGCGGCTACCTGCCGCTCGCACTGCGGATCGCCGGGGCCCGGCTCGCCGCTAGTCCACAGTGGACACTCAAGGACCTCGTCGGGGAACTCGGCAACGAACGCACCCGGCTGGCCGGGCTGGACGTCACCGGGGCCGACGACGGCGTGCGGGCCGCGTTCGACGTCTCGTTCCGCGGCCTGCCGGAAGGACTCGCCCGGACGCTGCTGCGGCTGGGCGCGGTGCCCGCCCGGCACACCGGTCCGCACCTGACGGCGGCCATCGCGGAGATCCCGGTGGAGCAGGCTCGCCGCGAACTTCGCACGCTGGCCGCGCACAACCTGATCGCGGAGACTTCGCGCGACGCCTTCGCCCCGCACGACCTCGTCCGGCTGTATCTGCGGGAGCTGGCGGAAACCGAACTGGACCCGGCAGAACGCGCGGCGGTGCTCGACCGGGCGATCCGCTACCACCAGGCCGCCTCCGACACCGCGCGGCGGAAGATGCTGCGCATCGTCGACCCGCTCGACCTCACCGGCCTCGTGCCGCCCGAGGCGCTGCCGCCGCTGGAAACCTTCGCCGAGGCCCAGGACTGGTTCGCCGCGGAATGGCCGAACCTGCTGGCCGTGCTGGACGCCGCCCACGCCGACGGCCGCTACGCCGACGTCTGGCGGCTCGCCCGGGTCGCGCACACCTACCGGGTCGTCTGCCCGCTGTACGAGGAATGGATCCGGCTGGTCGACCTCGGGCTCGCCGCCGCCGAGGCCGCGAACGAACCGCTCGGCCAGTGCTGGATGCTGATCTCCCGCTGCGCCATCGCGCTCACCTTCGAGCTTTCCGAGGGCAGCATTTCCGACGCCGAACGCGCGGTCGGCCTGGCCACCCGGCTCGACGGCCGCTCGCTCATCGTCGCCAAAATCCACCTCGGCAGCGTGCTGACCCTGCTCGGGCGCTATTCGGAGGCGATCGAACGGCTGCTGGAGGCGGTCGCGGAAACCGAACGCACCGGCGACCTCGAACTGCGCGGCCAGGCGCTCAACAACTGCGCCGAGACGGAAAAGCGCGCAGGCCGTCCGGTCGAGGCGATCACGCATCAGCTGGCGTCGCTGGAAATAGACCGCCGGCTCGGCGACGACAGCTATGCCGTGGTTTCGCTGAACAACCTCGCCGAACTGCACCTGGACATCGGCGACCTGGAGGCCGCGGAACGCTACGCGAGGGAGGCGGTGGCGCTGGCGGTCTCTCGGCAGTTCGAGTTGCAGGAGGGCATTCTGCGGGTGACTTTGGCGCGGATCCTGCGGGGTCAGGAACGGCTGGGTGCGGCGCGGGAGGAGTACCGGCGGGCGGTGGCGTTGTACGAGCGGATGAATCCCCGGCAGGTGGAGGACGTGCGGAAGGAAGCGGCCGAGCTGGGAGATCAATAGCGGTCCGCAACTCGTTCCGCGACCTATGCCAGGGGCTTAAGCCGAGCGTGACGCATACGGCCGGAGCGGCGGCGGCTGTGTTGTGCGTGAGGGCCACCCTGAGGGACTCTGATTCCGTCAGGGTTCCCATCACGTACTCGCGGCTCGAGTCCCTGGCATCCGACCTGGAGTGAGCGGGCAGTCGGCGGGCCGTGCTCTTGTACAATGTTCAGCTGTGTTTTCGCAGGTCAACGTGGTAATAATCGCGTCCGCTTAGCGGATTCTTAGCCATCCGGCGGTCAGCGCGCGTAGGGTCGGCCGCGACGCTGGCGGAGCCCTAGGGGAGGGGCAGGCTGTGAAGCCGGCGACGGGACCGCGGCGGTATCGCGCGGACCTGGAAGAGCCGCCAGGAGCGGTTCGGTGGCGGTTGGCCGGCCGAGATGGGGGTAGGCCGGCCGGCCGCCAGGCTCTATTCGACGTTCGAGGTGCAGAGCGCGATCGAGCTGCCGCTGCTTTCGGCGACCTTCTTGCCGTCGACGATGATCTGGCAGCTGATCTGGTTGGTCACGCCCGCGTTCGCGGTGTCCGCGGTGAGCGAGAGGACCGGCCTGCCGCCGTCGTAGGAGGCGTGCCCGTGCCAGTCGTCGGTGCTCGGCGGGGTGGAGGCGGTGCGCTGGTCGTTCAGCGTGCCGTAGCGGACCGTCGCGCCGCCCGCCGAGGTCACCACGAAGTCGACCGAATGCTTCTCGCCCGGCTGCGGCGGGATGTGCAGTTCGCCCGCCCGCGCGGTGCCGAACATCGACGGGTACAGCAGCATCGCGCCGCACAGCAGGGCGGCCAGCGCGGAAAGCGTCGTTCCGGTGAGCGCGACACCCAATCCGCGCATTGTGCCTTTGGAGGAAAGTACGATTCCCGCAATTCCTCCGGCGAGTCCGAGTCCGGCGAGCGGCCACGCGAGGAAACCCCAATCCGGCAGGAACGCGACGCCCGCCGCGGCCAGTCCGAGAGCGACCGCGAGGCCGCCGGGCCAGTTGGCCTGCCTCCGGGACGGCTCCTGCCGGGGCGGACGGTGCGGACCAGGGCGAGCAGTGGTCCTGGTGTGTCGCGCGGGTGCGGCCGGGTACCGCTGCTCGGTCGTCATGCGTGCCTCTTCCGCCTCGGATGGCGAAGACGCTAACGCAGATGCCCGCGAAGTTGGAATAATCGTTATCGAGTGACAATGTCATCCATTTACCGCGTCCGGGCATTCGGGGTCATTTCCCACCGGATTGCGTGAAGCGGTGCCATTTACTGCCCGGAAAAGGCAGCGTGATTCCGAAGAGCGGACGTGCTCGCCGACGGCTCTGACCTGGCGACACGGCACTCCGCGCGCCATTCAGTGATCGAAAAGACTGACTTCCGGAGTGATCTCGAGAAGTTCGTGCACCGGCCTGCCGCGGCGTCCGTCGATCGTCGTCGTGCGCACTACGCGCAACCGCGCGGTCACCGGCCGATCGAGGTTTTCTTTGATCTGGTCGAGCAGATCCGGGGCGACCGCGCCCTGAATGGTTCCGCCCGATTCCCGCTCGAGGTAGAAAATCCGCCGCCGGGTGCGCACGCCGTCGAGGCGTCCGGTCACCGTCTCGTAGCCGACCGCCTCGCGGGACTCGCGCAGGCTGCCCTGCAGCACCCGCGCCTGCTCGGTGGTCATGCTCCGGGTCACCTGCTCGCCCGCGGTCGGCGTGAGCGCCATCCCGATGCCGGCGTGCTTGCTGACCGCGTTGACGACGTCGCTGACCGCGTTGCGCACCGTGTCGCGCTGCAGCAGCACCGCGTCGAGCGCGCCGTCGTCGGAACCGTTGGCGGGCAGGAAATCGCAGAGTTCCTTCACCGCGCGCTCGGACAGCGTTTCGATGCCGTCGTGGATCAGCGCGTCGTCGACCGCCGGTTCCGGGAAACCGAAGAAGATCGCGTTGCCCGCCTGTCCTTTCTGGATCAGCGGGGCCTTGTCCCGGTCCGCCTGCTGAACGAAGGTGACCTCGTTCGACGGGTTGCGGATGATGTGCCCGATCTTCGCCGTCGCGTCCTGCAACGCGCGGCTGATGTCGGAGAAGGTGTACGCGTCGATGTGCGTTTCGCCGATCACCGACACGTGCAGCAGCGGCGCGCGGCAGGTGCGCTCGAACTTCGCGTTCGCCGCCATCGCCGAGGCGCGCGCGAGGTCGTCCAGCCACGTGCCGCCGGGGATCTCGTCGGCGATCCGCCGGAACTCGTTCCTCACCACACCATCTCCGGGATGCCTCTGCCGCCTTCGGCCCACACCGATTCCCACACGTCCTCGTCGCCGGGACGGCACAGGAAGCCGTCGAGCATGCCGCCGACCGGCTGGATCTGGTCGAGGTACATCGCGGGCTGCCCGACGATGATGCCGCGCAGCGTCAGCAGGCCGTACAGCGCGGTGCGGCCGCTGTCGTCAAGCCGCTTCAACGCGCCCCATTCGTCCGGCAGCAGCACCACGTCGAGCCCGCGCGGCGGATGCGCCGTGCGGGTGACGAACGCGCCGCCGAGCCAGGCCCGCCCGGACGTGATCACCCGCTGCGCGACCCCGAGGTAGCTGTTGAGCGCGCTGAAGAGGATCTCGCGCTCGTTCTGGTGCGGCGCGTCGTAGACCAGGCGCTCGTAGACGTCGGCGAGGTCGGCGTGATGGCGGCCGGGCGGGAGCAGGTTCTGTGGCGTCCAGTGCGGAAGCGCCATCGGACCTCCTGACGTCGTCCGGGGCCCTCGGCGCCCGCTTACCGTGCGTAGCCGAATCTACCAGGTGGGTGTCAGCCACTGCGTCCAGGTCGCCGGGGCGCGGGTTCGTCGTCGTGCGGCCAGTGCGGACTCCGCCGGTCGTCCTCGGGCCAGCTCAGTTCGCCGGACAGCCGCGGCTCGGGATCGGGCAGCGGATGCCCGGCGGAATCGTGCGTCGCGTGCTGCCCGTGGTACGGCTCGTCCGGGTCGACTTCCGGATAGTCGTTGTAGACGCGCTCCGGCTGGTCCTCGTAGTGCGGGTACGCCGGTTCCTCGTAGTCCTCGTAGTCCTCGTACGGGTTCGCCGGCGGGATGTGCCGGGTCTCCTCGGCCGGGGCCTCGGCGGGAACGGCCGCGGGCCGGTACGGCTGCGCCTCCGCTTCGGCCTTCGGCCGGGCGGCCCGCGTGAACAGCCACATGACCGCCGCCCCGAGCAGGAACGAGACGAGCAGCCACAGCCAGATCTGCCCGAAGAGCCAGAGCATCCGCCATCACCTCTGTTCCACTGTGATCTCGACCCGCCGGTCGCTGTCGCCCCCGTTGTCGTCCGCGCCGGTGCCCGAACCGCCCGCGCTGGCCACCGCCAGCAAACGGTCGGGCGGCACGTCCTCGCGGATCAGCAACCGGATCACGGTCAGCGCCCGGTTGCGGGAAAGCTTCAGCGCGGCGCTGCGTCCGCCCGGACCGTCGGCGACCCGGCCGACGAGGCGGTAGCGGAAGTTGTCCGGGGCGTCCCGCAGCAGCGGCGCGAGATCGCGCGCGGCCTGCTCGCCTTGATCGGTGAGCTGTGCGGTGTCCGGTTCGAAGGTGATCGGCGCGGCCGCGAGCCTGCGGTCCAGTTCGGCCTGGATCCCGTCGCGGTCGGTCGGCGGCGCGGGCGGCGGGGCGGACGAACTCGGCGGCGGGCTGGCCGGCGGCGCCGTCGACGGTTCGGGCGAGGGCGACGGCGCGGGCTGCGCCGGCCCGGCGCCGCCGGAGGCTTGCGCGGATTCGACCCCGTCGACGCCCTGCACGATGCCGAGCGCGCGACCGGCTTCCTCGGCCGGGAACCCTTCGAGGGTCGCCTGCCGTCCGGAGAACTTCACCTCGCCGCCGCGCAGGCCCGCCGCGTCGAGGGCGGAGCGTGCTCGCGCGGCGAGGTCGTCCTGGATTCCGCTGCCCTGCAGCCACGTCGCCAGGCCCGCGAGCAGGGCCGTGACCACCACTGCGACGGGGATCAAGCGAAGCCACCCTCGTGCACCGGACATAACAGGACCCTATGCCGGGCCGGTCCGCTTGGCGACCTGGTGAAGACCGCCGTTCGGGTGGCTCTGACGACAGTGCCGGCACCGGTGGTGACCGGTGCCGGCACTGTCGGGGGACGGCGTTCAGGAGGCGGTCGCGTTGCCCCGCACGTCGATGCTGATGCTCGCCGGGTCGTCCGGCACGAGCGGCACGAGCGGAGCCAGTTCCGGGCGCTTCGGCGACAGCCCGTCGCCCATGGACTCGCCGCGCAGCTGGCGGCGGATCCACGGCAGCAGGTGCACCTTGGTCCACGCCAGGTCCGACCGCCGCGACGTGATCCAGGTGGCCGGCTCGGTGCTCGGCGGGTACGGCTCGCGCCAGTCCTCGGTGACCGGGACGCCGAGGACCTCGGCGGTGAGCAGCGCGATCCGGCGGTGCGCGTCCGGGGTGAAGTGCAGCCGGTCGTCGCTCCACGCGCGACGGTCGTGCAGCGGCTCCATCGTCCACAGGTCGACCATCTTCGCGCCGTGCCGGGCCGCGATCGCCCACAGGTGCGTGTTGTAGATCGCGACCTTGCCGCGCAGCACGCTCATCACCGACAGCGTCTTGGTGTCCGGCCCGTTGAAGATCACCACCGGGATCCCGGCCGCGCGCAGCTTCGCCACCCCCGCTTCGAAGCGCTCCGCGATGGCGTCGACGTCCGCCCCCGGCACGATCACGTCGTTGCCGCCCGCGCACAGGGTGACCAGGTCGGGCTTCAGCTCGAGCGCGATCGGGAGCTGCTCGTCCATGATCTCGTCGAGCATCTTGCCGCGCAGCGACAGGTTCGCGTACTGGAAGCCGGGCTCGTCGCCCGCCAGCATCTCGGCGAGCCGGTCGGCCCAGCCCCGGAACGTCCCGTCGCCCCGATGGTCGTTGAGGCCCTCGGTGAAGCTGTCCCCGATGGCTACGTAGCTGTTGATCCCGTACACGCTGGGTTCCCCTTTCCCGCTGGTGCGCGCCTGTCCCCGTGAAGTCCCGGACCTAGTTGTACACCCCAACTAACAGTCGGATATCCCCATATCCTTCCCGCCGGCCACGACCGGTTCAGCCGGATGTCACAGTCTCTTACCTTGTCGGGGGTTTCCGCCTCCCTATTACGGCATTTTCACCGGGACGAACCTCACGTACCGGGGGCTGCCGGGCGCGGTTGTGGGGTAGGTCTCCCGACCTGGGGGTCCGCCGCGAGTTGCGGCAGGCTGGAAGCTGTGACAGACGAGACTGCGAAGGGGCCGGCGCGGGAGTCGCTCACGCAGATCCTCGGCGGGCGGCGAGGAGCGATCGACGCCAGCATCCCGCCCGCCGCGTTCGTCGTCGGCTGGCTCGTTTCCGGCCAGTCGATCGCCTGGGGAGCGGGCGTCGCGATCGGCGTCGCCGTGCTGCTGGGCGCGTACCGGCTGCTGCGCGGGGACAAGGCGCGCGCGGTGGTGGTGAGCCTCGCCGCGGTGGTGATCGCCGCGCTGATCGCGATGCACACCGGCCGTGCCGAGGACTTCTTCCTGCTGCAGCTGTTCTCGAACGCGGCGAGCGCGCTGCTGTTCGCGGCGAGCATCGCGGTCCGCTGGCCGTTGCTCGGCGTGATCGTGGGCTTGCTGCTCGGGCAGAAGACCCGCTGGCGGCGCGATCCGGCCCTGCTGCGCGCGTACTCGTGGGCGAGCGGCGTGTGGGTGCTGCAGTACCTGCTGCGAGTGGTCGTGTACGGACTGTTGTGGTGGACCGGGCAGGTGGTGGCGCTCGGAGTGGCGCGCACCGTGCTCTCGTGGCCGCTGGTGGCCGCGACCGTCGCGGTCAGCGGCTGGGTCCTCTACCGGAGCCTTCCAGCAGAACACCCGGGCCTTCGCCTGGCGAAAGACCCGGGTGCGGGCGAGTCCGAAACCGGACCCGGAAGTTAAGGCGGCCCCCGGCGAGGGGGGAGGGTCCGGGGGCCGGTTCCTACGGTACCCGGACCGGAGGGGTTGAGTCGACGGTTTCGACTCTTCCGCTCAAGTTTTGGTGGCATTCACCCGTCGGGATGGTCGCGGGGTGTCCTCGCCCCACGCTCCCACCGCCGCGAGCCACGCCGCGCCGAGCACGCCATCAGAGCTGGTCAGAACGTCGAGATCGGCGAATTCGGCCCGCACGCGAGCCCCGACCGGGCTGTTTTCGGCCAGCACGCTGCCGACGAGCACGATTGGAGTTTTTTCTCCCGGCTCGCGCGTGGCGCGAGCGACGCGCACGAGATGCCGGGCGCCCCGCGCGACGATTTCCTCCGCGACCGGCTCTCCGGCGGCCGCGGCGGCACTCACCAGCGGCGCGTACCGGGCGAGCCGGACCGGCGGTTCCGCATTGGCATGGGTCACCAGCGACCACATGACCGCGAAGCGGTCGGACCGGTCCACTGCGGACGGTCCGAACGCTTCGGCGAGGACTGCCTCGGCCAATCCGTCGAGCGGACCGTCGCCTTCGAGCGCGGCGAGAGTCGCGCGCACGGCTTCGCGGCCGAGCCAGAAACCGGAGCCTTCGTCGCCGAGCAGCCAGCCGTGGCCGCCCGCGGTGGCGACCATCCGGCGGCCGCGGATGCGCCCGGCGATCGAGCCGGTGCCCGCGACGAGCACGGTGCCGTCCGGTTCGGCCGTCGCGGACGCGTAGGCCACTTCTGCGTCGCCGGTCGTGCGGACCCGGCCGCCGAGCCCGATCCGCTCCCACGCCGCGGCGAACTCCGCGGCGACCGCCGGGTCGGACAGCTTGCTCTCGCCCGCCATGCCGACCACGACGCCGAGCACGTCGGTGCGTCCGTCCACTGCGGACTCGATGGCCCCGGCGATCCGGGCCGCCGCCTCCGCGGGCGGATGCGAGTTCGGGTTCGCGCCCGTCGCCGCCCCGGTGCCGCGGACGACGCCGGCGGCGTCGAGCGCGATCGCTCGCGTCGACGTGCCGCCGGCGTCCACGCCTACTACGAGGCTCACCGGGTCTTGGTCACCTTCAGCAGACCGCGCGGGTTGTCCGGGTTGCCGCCGCGCGCGAGCGACAGCCCGAGCGCGATCCGCTGGATCGGCAGGATTTCCAGCACTGGAGCCAATTCCTCGACGGTCGGGGCGACCGGGATGCGCAGGGCGGCGGGCACGTCGTTCGCCGCCGAGCCGACCGCGAGCACGTCCGCGCCGCGCTCGCCGACCGCTTCGAGCACCTCGCGCATGGCCTCGCCGCCGCGACCGAGGCTGGTGGCGGCGAGCACGGCGGTCTCGCCGTCGACCGCCGCGACCGGACCGTGCAGCAGGTCCGCGCCGCTGTACGCGCGGGCCGCGAGGTAGCTCGTCTCGGCCAGCTTCAACGACGCTTCGAGCGCGCTGGCGTAGGAGTAGCCGCGGCCGGTGGTGAGCACGCGGTCGACAAAGCGATAACGGTCTACCGCGCGCTGCACGCCTTCGACGGCTCCGTCGAGCGTCTGCTGGGCCAGTTCGCCGATCTTCTCGGCGTCCTCTCCCTTGCCGCCGCGGATCGCGTCGATGAAGAGGTACAGCGCCATCAGCGTCGCGGAGTACGTCTTGGTCGCCGCGACCGCCTTCTCGACCCCGGCGCCGATGTCCACGCCCAGCTCCGAAGCCGCGCGCAGCGGCGAGTCCGGGGTGTTGGTGACCGACACGGTCAGCGCGCCCTGCCGCCGGGCGGCCTCGGTGACCTCGATCAGGTCGGGCGAACCGCCGCTCTGGCTGACGGTGATGAAGAGCACGTCGCGCAGGTCCGGCCGAGCGCCGTAAAGCGTCGCGGTGGACGGCGACACGAGCCCGGCCGGGAGGCCCAGGAGTACCTCGATCAGGTATTTCGCGTACAGCGCGCCGTGGTCGCTCGAACCGCGAGCGGCGAGCAGGGCGAACCGCGGCGGGTTCTGTGAAATCTTTTCCGCCACTTCCGCGATGCCGGACCGCCGCTCGACCAGCCCGGCGAGAACGCTGGGCTGCTCCGAGATTTCCGCGGCCATGTGCTCGCCGGGACGTAGTTGGGTCATCACTTTCCTCTCCGCCGGGACGGGGGTCCCGGTGTGCTGAGCGGCGTCCGGTCAGGTCTAGACCAATGCTAGCCGGGCGGAGGGCGTCGGGAGAAGGGTACGTTTCCTCACGGGGCAGTGGCGCGTTTAATGTGGGAAGACTGAGGGAGCCGGGCATGCTGGAGACACCCCCCGCGAGCGAGGCGGGGACTGCTGCGCGAGGGCAGCGCGAACCCAAGTACTGGGCGCTGAAGCAGCATCTGCTGGACCTGCTCGACGCACTGCCGCCGGGATCGCCGATCCCGACCGAGCGGGCGCTGGCGGGCGAGTTCACCGTTTCGCGCACCACCGTGCGCCAGGCGCTGGCGGATCTCACCGCCGAGGGAAGACTGCACCGCGTCCAGGGCAAGGGCACGTTCGCCGCCGAGCCGAAGCTCGCGCAGCGGCTGCAGCTGTCCTCTTATACCGAGGACATGCGCAAGCAGGGCCTGAAGCCGTCGTCCCAGCTGCTGGAGCTCGAGGAGCTGCCGGTCGAGGGCGAGATGACGAAGCTGCTGCAGCTGCGCAACGGCGCGAAGATCCTGCGGCTGCGCCGGCTCCGGCTCGCCGACGGCCAGCCGATGGCGCTCGAGACCACGCACCTGCCGCTCGGCCGGTTCCGCGGGCTGCGCAAGCACATCACCGCGGGCGGTTCGCTGTACGCGGTGCTGCGCGAGCATTACGGCGTCGAGCTGGAGCGCGCGGAGGAGACCATCGAGACGTCGCTCGCCGGGCCGCAGGAAGCGGAGATCCTCGGCGCGGACGTCGGCATGCCGGTGATGATGCTGACCCGGCATTCGTTCGCCACCGACGGCAAACCGGTCGAGTTCGCCCGCGCGGTCTATCGCGGCGACCGGTACAAGTTCGTCACCACGCTGCTTCCCTGACCGCGTGCGCGCCGACATCCGCTGGGGCACGCCCGCGGCTCGCGGCGTGCTCTGGACGACCATCCTCGGTTCGGGGATGGCGATGCTCGACGGCACGATCGTGAACGTCGCGCTGCCCCGGATCGGCGAGGAGCTGGGCGCGTCGGTCGCGGGTCTGCAGTGGATTCTCGACGGCTACCTGCTGGCGCTGGCCGCGCTGATCCTGGTCGCCGGGTCGCTCGGCGACCGCTACGGCAGGCGGCGGGTGTACCTGATCGGCGTCGTGTGGTTCGGGCTCGCGTCCGGGCTGTGCGCGGCGGCGCCGTCGACCGAACTGCTCGTGCTGTTCCGCGTGCTGCAGGGCATCGGAGGGGCGTTGCTGACGCCGGGGTCGCTGGCGATCCTGCAGTCGTCGTTCTCGCACGAGGACCGGGCCCGGGCGATCGGCTCGTGGTCCGGGCTCGGCGGCATCGCCGCGGCGGTCGGGCCGCTGCTCGGCGGACTGCTGGTGCAGGCGTGGTCGTGGCGGCTGGCGTTCTTGATCAACCTGCCGCTCGCGGTGGTCGTCGTGCTGATGGCGCGGCGGTTCGTGCCCGAATCGCGCGATACGTCGGCGACCGGGCACCCGGATTACGCCGCCGCGGTGGTCGGCGCGCTCGGGCTCGCCGGGGTGACCGGAGCGCTGGTCGAGGCGCCAGTGCGCGGGATTGGTGACCCGGTCGTGGTGCTCGCCTTGGCGGTCGGCGTCATCGGGCTTGGGTTGTTTCTCTGGCTCCAGCACCGGGCCGCCGAACCGCTGGTGCCGCCTTCGCTGTTCCGCGACCGGACGTTCACGCTGTCGAACGCGCTGACGTTCGTGGTCTACGCGGCGCTCGGCGGCGTGATGATGCTGCTGGTTCTGCAGCTTCAAGTGTCGCTGGGTTATTCGCCGACGCTGGCCGGGCTGGCCGGATTGCCGATCACGGTGATCATGTTGCTGCTCTCCGGTCGATCAGGCGCGCTCGCGCAGCGGATCGGGCCGCGGCTGCAGCTGGTGGTCGGGCCGATCGTGGTCGGCGTCGGAATGTTGTTGCTGACGCGGGTCGGACCGGGGTCGTCGTACCTCGGGTCGGTGCTGCCCGCCGTGGTGGTCTTCGGGCTGGGACTGGCCACTGTGGTCGCTCCGGTAACCGCGACGGTGCTGGCCGCCGCGCCGGACCGGTACGCCGGGGTCGCGTCCGGGGTCAACAATGCGATCGCCCGATCGGGTGGACTTCTGGCGGTGGCGGTGCTGCCTGCCGCGGCGGGTCTGACGGGTTCGGCTTACCGCGATCCGACCGCGTTGACGGCGGGATGGCAGACCGCGCTGGTGATCTGCGCGGTGCTGGCGATTGTCGGCGGGCTGATCGCGTTAGGAATTCACAACGGGGTGCTGGGCGCCGCCGAGGCGGACGATTCGCCGCATCCCGGGGATTGCCTGCACTGCGGGGTGGAAGGGCCGCCGACGCACGTCCATCCGGGTGGGCATCGCTGATCGGTCAGCGGCGGGATCGGGCGACTAGCCGGGTCTCGATGCCTTGCAGCGTCTTGATCACGGTGTCGAGCTCTCCGGTGTCCGTGAAGGTCCCGTCGAGCAAGCTGGACCAGGTGTCGCGCAACTTCTGCAGGTTCTCCGCGGCTTTCGGCGTGGGGTAGAGACGCACCCGTCGGGCGTCGTCCGGGTCGGCTTCCCGGCGCAGCAGGCCCTTGTTCTCCAGCCCGCGGACGGCTCTGCTGACGTTGCTGGAGATCATCTGCGTCGCCTCGGCCGCGGCGTTGACCGTGGTTCCCGGGTGGCGGTCGACGAACCGCATCACCGCTCCTTCCAGCGGCGTCCCCGACTCGGCGTTGGCTTCCTTGGCGGCGTTGATGTGCCGGGCCACCGCGAGGATCAGGTCGGCCAGCTCGAAGAGCCGTTCGTCTTTCATCCGGCCAGCGTAGCCCAATACCTATCGTTTGACAGGTATCTCCGCGGCGGCGTAGGTTAGCTATCAATTGATAGCTAAGGAGCGGTCATGCAGGCATTGATCATCGGGGCCTCGCGCGGGCTGGGCTACGCGCTGGCCGCCGAGTTCCTCGGCCGGGGCTGGCAGGTCACCGCGACCGAGCGCACGCCGTCGCCGCTGCACGAGCTGGCCGGGCTGACGGTGGAGACCGTCGACATCGCGGCGCCCGACCAGGTCGCGGCGCTGCGCGAACGGCTGGCCGGGTCGACGTTCGACCTGCTCTTCGTCAACGCCGGGACCAACTACACGACCGACCCCGCGGCGACCTTGGCCGACGTGTCCACCGAGGACTTCACTCGCGTCATGGTGACCAACGCGCTCAGCCCGATGCGCGCCGTCGAGACTCTGCAGGACCTGGTTGCGCCGACGGGCACCATCGGCGTGATGTCGTCCGGCCAGGGCAGCATCGCCGACAACACGAACGGCGGCTTCGAGGTCTACCGGGCGAGCAAGTCCGCGCTGAACCAGCTCATGCGCAGCTACGCCGCCCGGCACGCCGACGACCCGCGGACCCTGTTGCTCATGGCTCCGGGCTGGGTGAAAACGGACCTGGGCGGCCCGGGTGCGCGGCTGACGATCGACGAGAGCATCCCCGGCGTCGCCGACACGATCGAGGCGTGGGCGGGCAAGGGCGGGCTGCACTATCTGGACCGGGCGGGGCAGACCGTCAACTGGTGAGCGGCCTTTCCCGCCCCAATGCCACTTTGGGTGCATCTGACGCACCGAACGCCGCTTTGGGTGCATGCGAGGCACCCAAAGCCACTTTGGGTGCATGGGACGCACCGAATGCCGCTTTGGGTGCATGGGACGCACCGAATGCCGCTTTGGGTGCATGCGAGGCACCCAAAGCCACTTTGGGTGCATGCGACGCACCGAACGCCGCGTTGGGTGCACGGGACGCACCGAACCCCGCGTTGGGTGCGTGTGACGCACCGAATGCCACTTTGGGTGCATGTGACGCACCCAATGCCACTTTGGGTGCGTGGGACGCACCGAACGCCGCGTTGGGTGCATGGGACGCACCCAATGCCACATTGGTGCGTGCGGCGCACCGAACGCCGCTTTGGGTGCATCTGACGCACCCAATGCCGCGTTGGGTGCGTCACCCTTGCCCCCGCCGCCTTCGGCGGAGGCGCGTGCGCGGCGGCGCGTGAGCTGAGCGCCCAACGTGGCATCAGGCCGGGTTAGGCGAGCAGTTCGGCCAGCATCGCCGGGTCGATGTTGCCGCCGGAGACGATCGCGACGGTGCGTCCGCCCGGAAGTTCGTCGGCGTGGTGCAGGTAGGCGGCCGGAGCGGTGGCGCCGCTGGGTTCCGTGACCAGGCGGCCTTGCCGGGCCAGTGCCCGGACGGTGTCGCGGATTTCGTCCTCGGTCACGGTGATGACGCCGTCCAGGACGCGCCGCAGGTGGGCGAACGTCAGCTCGGACGGTTGCGCGCGCAGGCCGTCCGCGATGGTGCGGGCGCGGTCGGTGATGGGCCAGTCCACGATTTCGCCCGCGGCGAGGCTGGCGGCGGTGTCGGCGGCCAGTTCCGGTTCGACGCCGTAGACCTTCGCGTTCGGGCATTTCGCCTTGATCGCGGTGCCGACCCCGGAGGCGAAGCCGCCGCCGCTGATCGGGACCAGCACGGTCTCGACGTCCGGCAGGTCCTCGGCGATCTCCAGGCCGACGGTGCCCTGTCCGGCGATGATGTCCGGGTGGTCGAACGGCGGGATCAGCGTGAGACCGCGTTCCTCGGCGAGGGCGAGCGCCGCCGATTCCCGTTCCGCGATCGGCACTTCGCGGACTTCCGCGCCCCAGCGAAGGGTGGCCTCGACCTTCAGCCGCGGCGTGACGTCCGGCACCACGATCACCGCCGGGATCCTGAATTCGCGCGCGGCGTAGGCGACCGCTTGCGCGTGGTTGCCGCTCGAATACGCGACCACGCCGCGTTCCCGTTCGGCGTCGGACAGCGCGGCGATCGCGTTGTACGCGCCGCGGATCTTGAACGCGCCGATCGGTTGCAGGCTCTCGGGTTTCACCCAGAATTCGCCGGGAACCCAGAGCTGGCGCAGCAGCGGGGTGTGCACCGCGGTGCCCTTCAGCCGTCCGGCCGCGGTTTCGATGTCGGAGATCGTCACGAGGTGCATGAGGCGAGTATGTCAGGAAAGTGTGAGCTTTAGTTTATCCATTGTGGACAGTCAACGTGGCGTCCCTCACGCCCGGGCAACGAAGGGAGCGTCTCGGACGACTTAACCGTTGAAGAAACAGGGAACAACGGCTGGGAAAACGATCAGAACGGGATCATGAGCGAGGAGCAGAAGGAAACCCCGGAGGACAAGAAGAAACTCCGGATGACCTCGGTGCTCGCCGCGGCACTCGCGGCGGTCACCGCCGCGTTGCTGGGTTCGACGCTGGGGGTCGCGGGGACAGTCATCGGCGCCGGGGTGGCCAGTGTGGTCAGCACCGTCGGCGGCGAGTTGTACCTGCGGTCTTTGCAGCGCACTCGTGATGCCGCCCGGAAGGCGATGGAAACGGCTGCCCGGCGCAGTCGCGGCGGGATGGTGCCGGTGCGGGTGCCGGTGGACGCGGTGCGCGAATCGGCGCCGGGGGACGCGGCGACGGTGCACGTGCCTGCCGCTGATCTGGCGAACATGCCTACGGTTCGGTTGCGGGCTACCGAGCCGGAGAAGGACGAGGGGTTCGGGGAGAAGCTTCGGAAGATGCGGTGGCCGTTGATCATCGGCTCTTCCGGGGTGGCTTTTGTGGTGGCGTTGGCGGTTTTGCTGGGGCTGGACTGGACTACCAAGGGGAATGTGTCGACCGGGTTGATTCCTCGGCCGCCGGACACCAGTCAGCAGCGGGACGAGCATCCGGACAATTCGCCTAGTACTGAGCCGCAGGTGCCGTCTGGTGGGGGGTCTCGGTCGGTGGGGCCGACGTCTTCGCCGACGACTACGCCTAGTGCGCCGCCGCCGTCTTCGCGGGCTACGGAGCAGAGTCAGGCGCCGTCTTCGTCTTCGAAGCCTAGTACTTCTTCTCAGGCGCCTAGTGGGAGTCAGACTCCTACTGCGCCTGGGGTTCCGTCTAATGCGAATGAGTAGCTCGTCGCCTGGCGGCGACATTGCTGAGGGGTTGCGTGAGGCACCCCGAAGCCAAGTGTGCTGACGGTTCGGGGGTGCTTGTCAAGGCGGGAAAGATGCCTTGACAAGCACCCCCGAACCGCAGGGAGGCTTCGTATCGGGGTGCGGGGGAGGGGCTGGGTGCCTCGATGGTTGGGGGGGTTCGGCTGCGGTTTACCGAAGCTGGGCCTTCAAGGTTTGTGCGGCTGCTTTGGGGTCTTCTGCTTCGGTGATTGCCCGGACTACGACGATGCGGGTGGCGCCTGCGGCCAGTACTTCGGGCAGGCGGGTTTCGTCGATGCCGCCGATGGCGAACCAGGGGCGGTCGGTTCCGCTTGCGGCGGTGGCGCGGACCAGGTCCAGGCCGGGGGCGTAGCGGCCCGGTTTGGTGGGGGTGGGCCAGCACGGGCCGGTGCAGAAGTAGTTCACTCCCGTCTCGGTGGCGGCTGCGGTGGCTTGCTGCTCCGAATGGGTGGATCGGCCGATCACTACGTCGTCGCCAAGGACTCGGCGGGCCAGGGAGACCGGGATGTCGTCTTGGCCCAGGTGCAGGACGTCGGCGCCGACAGCCAGGGCTACGTCTGCTCGGTCGTTTACCGAGAGCAGCGCTCCGTGACGGGCGCAGGCCTCTGCCAGGACCTCTAGTGCCGCGATTTCCTGCTTGGCCTCCAGCGGGGCGCCGCCGGTCTTGTCCCGCAGCTGCACGATGTCGACGCCGCCCGCCAAGGCCGCGTCGGCGAACTCGGCTAGGTCGCCTCGCGAGGTGCGGGCGTCGGTGCACAGGTACAGGCGCGCGTCGGCTAGCCGGGTGCGAATTTGGTCTCCGGTCAAGGCAGGCATGGCGGTGACGTTACCCGCGCGCTACGGTGTGGGAGTCCGCACGGGAGCCCGAGGCAAACGGGCTGAGAGGGAGCTGCCGCTCCGACCGTGGAACCTGATCCGGGTCATGCCGGCGCAGGGAGCGTGATTCCACTGTGAACACCAGCACCACAACCGTCACTGTCGTCGGCGGCGGCGTCATCGGGCTGTCCGCGGCCTGGCGCGCGGCCGCCCGCGGATGGCGCGTCACGGTCGTCGACCCTGAACCCGTGCGCGGCGGGGCCTCCTGGCTCGCCGGCGGGATGCTCGCGCCGGTCACCGAGGCGTGGCCGGGCGAGGAAGCCGTGCTCAGCCTGGGGGAAGCGTCGCTGCGACGCTGGCCGGGCTTCGCGCGCGACCTCGCCGACGAGGGCACCGATCCCGGGCTCGCCGAGCACGGCACGATCGTCGTCGGGTTCGACAGCGCCGACGCCGGGCACCTCGACATCCTCGCCGGGTACCTGCGTTCGCTCGGCCGTGACGTCGAGACCCTCACCGGGCGCGAGGTGAAGCGGCTCGCGCCGGGCGTCGGCTCGGTGCGCAGCGGCCTGCACGTGCCGGGTGATTTAGCCGTGGACAACCGGAAACTGCTTACTGCGCTGAGCGAAGCGGCTACGAAGCGTGGGGTCGAGTTCCGGCGCGAGCGGCTGCGGAGTCTCTCCGAAGTGTCCGGTCCGGTGATCCTCGCTGCGGGCGCGTGGACCGGTCAGTTGCATCCGTTGCTGGAGCACGCCGTACGCCCGCTGAAGGGCGAGATTCTGCGACTGCGTCCGCGTCGTGGCTGCCTGCCGCCTCCGCCGTACACGGTGCGCGCGATGGTCGAAGGGCGGCCGATCTATCTGGTACCGCGAGAAGACGGCGAACTGGTCCTTGGCGCGACGCAGTACGAAGCCGGTTTCGACCAGGCCGTCACCGCGCGCGGCGTACGCGAGTTGCTGGAAGGCGCGGAACGAATTCTGCCTGGCATCACGGAGTACGAGCTGGTGGAAGTCGCAGCCGGACTGCGTGCCGCGAGTCGGGACGCTTTGCCGTACATCGGCGAAGTGCGCGAAGGCGTGTACGCGGCGACAGGACATCACCGCAACGGTTTGCTGATGGCGCCCGCGACTGCGGACGCTGTGGTCGCGTGGCTGGCTGGCGAAGCCCCGCCGCCGGAGGTCGCCGCGGCGACGCCCGCCCGTCTCGAGAAGGAGCGAGTCTGATGGAGATCAAGGTCAACGGCGAATGGCGGGAATTTCCCGACGACAGCACCGTTTCCGCGGTCCTCGACGCGCTGGGAGCGGAACGCCGGGGCGTGGCCGTCGCGGTCAACGGCGTGGTGGTGCGGCGGGGCGAATGGGAAGAAGCGGTCGTGCCGAAGGGTGCCCAGCTCGAAGTGCTGACCGCGGTTCAAGGAGGTTGAGCATGGACGACCTGATCATCGGCGAACACAAGCTGTCGTCGCGATTGATCATCGGCACCGGTGGCGCGGCGAATCTCGAAGTGCTGGAACGAGCGCTGGTCGCGTCGGGCACCCAGCTCACCACCGTCGCGATGCGCCGCGCCGACGCCGAGGGCGGTTCCGGCGTGCTGGAGTTGTTGCGGCGCCTGGACATCGAGCTGCTGCCCAACACCGCGGGCTGCCGGACGGCGGCCGAGGCCGTGCTCACCGCCCAGCTGGCCCGCGAGGCGCTGGAAACGAACCTGGTCAAACTCGAGGTGCACGCCGACGACCGGACCCTGCTGCCCGATCCGCTGGAGACCCTCGAAGCCGCCGAACGCCTGGTGGCGGACGGATTCACGGTGTTCGTGTACACCAACGACGACCCGGTGCTCGCCCTCCGCCTGGAGGAGGCGGGGTGCGCCGCGGTGATGCCGCTCGGCGCCCCGATCGGCACCGGGCTGGGCATCCGGAACCCGCACAACATCGAGCTGATCGTCTCGCGCGCGTCGGTGCCGATCGTGCTGGACGCGGGGATCGGCACGGCGTCGGACGCCACGCTGGCGATGGAACTCGGCTGCTCGGCGGTGCTGCTGTCGACCGCGGTGACCCGCGCGGCGGATCCGGAACGAATGGCGCTGGCGATGCGGAGCGCGGTGGAGGCCGGGTACCTGGCGCGGGGTGCGGGAAGGGTTCCGCAGCGGTTTTGGGCGCAGGCGTCCAGCCCGCCTCGCTGAGCTGTTACCCCTCGACGACGATTTTGCCGCGCACGCCGCCGTTTTCGAGCGCGCGGTGTGCGTCGGCGATGTCGGCCAACGGAAACACCCGGTCCACCAACGGGCGCACCAACCCGGCGTCGACCCACCGGCTCAGGTCGGCGAGCAGGTCTGCCTTGGGGTTTCCGCTGAAGGCCCGCACCCAGCGGGTAGGGCGCAGGGAATTCGCTGCCAGATAACCGAGCGTGCGGACCGGATGGTCGAGGTCGAACGCGATCGCCACCATCCGTCCGCGCGGGGTCAGCAGGCGCCGGAAGGTGTCTAGGTCGCGGCCAACGGTGTCGAGGATGACGTCGAACTTCCCGAGGTCGCCTGGAACGCGGTAGTCGAGGGCGACCTCCGCGCCGAGTTCCCTTGCCAGTTCGAGGTTCTTGGCGCTGGTCAGCCCGGTCACGTGGGCGCCCATGGCTTTGCCGAGCTGCGTGGCCACAAATCCGACGCCACCCGTCGCGCCGCGGATCAGCAGGCGTTCGCCTGGCTTGAGGTGGGCTTTGTCGCGCAGCGCGGTGATCGCGGTGGTGCCCGCCAGCAACGATGCCGCCTCCGTGGGTTTCAGTCCGGCTGGCACGTGCGCCAGCCGACCGGCGGCCAGCACGGCGTACTCGGCGGCGGTGCCCACCCGTCGCCCGACGCCCCAGACGAGGTCGCCGACGGCGAATCTGCTCGTGCCGGGTTCCACGACCTCGCCGACCAGGTCCAGGCCGATCCGCTTGGGAAACCGCTTGCCGCTGAACGGAAGCAGCTTCCCGGACCGCAGCGCGAGTTCGCCGCCGTTGACCGTCAGCGCGCGCACTCGGACGAGGACTTCGCCGGGGCCGGGCACCGGGACCGGAACAGTGGTCTCGCGCAGGACTTCCGGTGGTCCGTAGCGGTCGTAGGCGATGGCTCGCATCGAAGTGGAAAGCATGTTCCACTTCTAGCACGGAAAGTGGAAAGGGTCTTCCGGTTCACGTAAAGTGAGAGGGTGCCGGAAAAATCGACTCGGTTGCGCACCGACGCCGCTCACAATCGCGCGCATATCCTCGAGGTCGCCGGGCGCACGTTCGAGACCGAGGGGCTGGACGTGTCGATGAGCGAGCTGGCACGGCGTGCCGGGCTCGGCGTCGCCACGGTGTACCGCCATTTCCCGACCAAGGCCGACCTGGTCGCCGCGGCCTTCGCGGAGCCGATGGCCGAATGCGCGGGCATGCTCGACGAGGCGCTCGCCGACCCCGATCCGTGGCGCGGCTTCAGCCGGGTGATCGAGGAGGTGTGCTCGATGCAGGCGCGCAACCACGGTTTCTCCGCCGCCATCGTGGCCGCGCTGCCGGAGCAGGCCGCCTTCGGGCAGTTGCGCGACCGGGCGATGCGGGCGTTCACCGAGTTGATCCGCCGGGCGCAGGAAGCCGGTGCGCTGCGGGCCGACTTCGCGGTTTCCGACCTGTCGTTGATCTTGCTGGCGAACGGCGGCTTGCGGTCGGGCGCGGGAGCCGCGGCACCGGCGGCGTCGCGGCGGCTCGCGGCCTACCTGCTGCAGTCGTTCCGGGCGGAGACGGCCGCGCCGCTGCCGCCGCCTGCGGAGCTTCCGCTCGACGGGTCGGTGCTCTGAATGGGCGGCCAAGCTGCACAAATTGGCGGGTAATGGTGATTTCGCCCGCGCTTGACACGGATTGAGCACGGGTACGCCGTATGGTTGACGGCACCCTTTCCGGCGCACCCAGCGGCGGGCACCAGCGTCAGAAGGAGCCGATCGTGACTCTTTCCTCGGTCCAGGACGTAACGGGCCGGTTGTATCTAGCGGTGGGGCGGCTTTCCCGCTCGCTGCGCCAGGCGGGCGCGCCCGGACCGGGGCACGGCTCGATCTCCGCGCTGGCCACGCTCGTCCACTTCGGCGAGCTGCGCCTCGGCGACCTCGCCGCGAAGGAGGGCGTCGCGGCGGCCACGATGTCGCGAATCGTGGCCACGCTGGTGGAGGCCGGTTACGTCACCCGCGAATCCGACCCGGTCGACCGGCGCGCCTGGCTGGCCCGCGCCACCGAGGAAGGCGAACGCCTGGTCTCCGGCGTGCGGTCCACTCGCGTGCAGGAACTCAACCGCCGCCTCGACCGGCTCACCCCCGAGGCCCGCGAGTCGATCATCGCCGCGCTCCCCGCGCTGGAAGCCCTGATCTCCGACGAGGGCTAGCGCTCTTCCGGGGCCAGCCGCCAGAACGCCGACACCGGGCCGACTTTCGCGCCCATCGGGTACGAGTGTTCGACGGCCTGCGAGACAAACCATTTGCCGTAGCGGGCCGCTTCGACGACCGACATGCCCTTGGCCAGCCCTGCGGTGAGCGCCGAGGCCATCGTGTCGCCGGCCCCGTGTGTGTGCGGGGTCTGCCAGCGCGGACCGGGCAGCTCCACGAACGTCGAACCGTCGAAGAGCAGGTCGACGCACTCCGGGTCGGACTGCAGGTGGCCGCTCTTCACCAGCACATACTTCGGGCCGAGCTGGTGCAGCACGACGGCCGCGGTGTGCATGCCCTCGCGATCGGTCACCGTCATGCCGGTCAGCAGCCGCACCTCGTCCAGGTTCGGCGTGAGCACGGTGGCGCGCGGCAGGAGTTCGTCGCGCAGCGCGGCGAGGCCGTTGTCGTCGAACAGCGACTGACCGGTCATCGCCGCGGCCACCGGATCGACCACGAACGGGATCGCGCCGTCGCGCCCGATCCCGGCCTTGTCGCAGGCCGCCGCGACCGCGTGGATGATCTCCGCGGACGCGAGCATGCCGGTCTTCGCCGCGCCGACGCCCATGTCCGCCGCGACCGCCTCGATCTGGCCGGCCACGATGTGCGGCGGCAGATCGGCGCGGTCGTGCACGCCGAGCGTGTTCTGGACGGTGACCGCGGTGACCGCGACCAGGCCGTGCACCCCGCAGGTGAGGAAGGTCCGCAGGTCCGCCTGCAGTCCGGCGGCCCCGCCGGAATCCGATCCGGCGATGGTGAGCGCGGAGGGCGGGCTCGGGTTCTCAGTCATGTGCGCGTTCCGACTTCTGGTCTGGTCCATTGAGGCAACAGTGCTTCATGCACAGTCCACCACGATGGCACAGTAAACGTCGCTGCTGGTCCAGTGACGAAGGAGACACCTGTGAAGCTCGCCGCGGCCGGTCTTCTGCTCCTGTCCGCGCTGGCCGTGCCCGGGGTGGCGCACGCGGACAGCCCGAAGCTCTCGCACGTGACCACGGTCGGCGTGCACAACACCTACGACCCCGCCGCGTACCCGTACCTCGCGCAGGCGCTGGACAACGGCTCGTCCCTGCTCGAACTGGACGTCTGGCCGGACTTCTTCACCCACGAGTGGAAGGTCAGCCATTCCACTCCGCTGGGCAACGGCAACAACTGCGTCGACGCGCATTCGGCGGCCGACCTTTACTCCGGCGGGACCAACAAGGATCTCGAATCGTGTCTGGACGACATCCGGATCTGGCTCGGCGCGCATCCCGGCCGGGGGCCGCTCACGCTGAAGATCGAAATGAAGACCGGCTTTTCGGCGAATACCGGCCTCGGCCCGGCCCAGTTGGACGCGGCGTTCCGCGACCACCTCGGGGACGCCGTGTTCAAGCCCGCCGATCTGCTCGGCAGTCACGCCACGCTGGATGAAGCGTCCAAAGCGGACAACTGGCCGACGCTGGACGCGTTGCGGGGCAAGGTGCTCACGGAGATCATCCCCGGCACCGTCGAGGAAGGGAACCCGACGGACACCCTCCACACCGACGTCGAGTACGCCGGGTATTTGCTGGCTCAGAAGGCCGCCGGGAAGCTGAATTCGGTACAGATCTTCCCCACCGTGCACGGTGCCGCGGGCGGCGACCCGCGCGACAAATACTCCGCGGAGCAGAAACCGTGGTTTGTCGTATTCGACGGAGACGCGAGCGAATGGCTCGCCAAGGCCGGAATGTCCTGGTACGACGACAACCACTACTACGTCGTGATGACCGACGCCCAGAACGTCGCGCCGGCCATCGACGACCACAACCCGACCGTCGACCAGGCGACTCAGCGCGTGGCCGAACTGGCCAAGCAGCACGCGTCCGTGGTGACGTCCGACTGGACCGGCCTCACGACCGTGCTGCCGACGGTGGACGCGCGCGGCTAGAACCGCGGCGGCGGCTTCAGCACCGACATCCGGTATTGGTACACGGCTTGCGCTTCGGCGATCCCCGGCCGGGGCGTGACGCCCGACTTGCGGATCGCTTTGACCGCCGAAGCGGTGCGGTGCTCGGTGACCAGGCCGTCGACCTCGTGCTGCGCCTCAAGCGGCAGCCTCGCCCACAACGCTTCCGGTGTCTCGCTCATCCGGCCAGTGTCGCATTCACTGCGGGTTCGCGAGCCGCCAGAACGGGGAAACCGGGCCGACGCCGGCCCCGAGCGGATACGCCTCCAGGACGCAGCGCTCGATGAACCGCTTCGCCTCCGCGACCGCGGTGGGCACGTCCGCGCCCTTCGCGAGCGACGAGGTGATCGCCGACGCCATCGTGTCGCCGCCGCCGTGGGTGTTTTCCGTGTCGATGCGCGGACCGCTCAGCTCGATCACCGCCGAACCGTCGGTGAGCAGGTCGACGCAATCCGCGGCGTCGTAGAGGTGCCCGCCCTTCACCAGCACCCACTGGGAACCGAACTCCAGCAACGCTTCCGCGGCCGTGCGCTGGCTCGCCGCGTCGGTGACCGTGACGCCGGTCAGCAGCCGGACCTCGTCGAGGTTCGGCGTGATGAGCGTGGCGCGCGGGAACAGTTCGGTCCGGATCGCTTCCAGCGCTTCTTCGCGCAGCAACGCGTGGCCGGTCATCGACGCGGCTACCGGGTCGACCACGAACGGCGTGTCCGTCGTGCGTCCAATGTGGACTTCATCCAGCGTTTTCGCCACTGCCTGAATGATTTCCGCAGTGGCGAGCATGCCGGTCTTCGCCGCGTTGACGCCCATGTCCTCGGCGACCGCTTTGATCTGCGCGGTGACGACGTCGGCCGGGATTTCGGAGAAGCCTTGCACGCCCAGCGAATTCTGCACGGTGACCGCGGTGAGCGCGACCAGTCCGTGCACGCCGTTGGCGAAGAACGTGCGCAGGTCGGCCTGCACGCCCGCACCACCGCCGGAATCGGATCCGGCGATGGTGAGGGCGGTGCGAGGGGTGAGGCTCACTGGTTGACCACGGGCAGGTAGACCTTGTTGCCCTGCTCGGAAAACTCCGCGGACTTCTCGGCCATGCCCGCCTCGATCGCCTCCACGGACGACAGACCGTGCTCCTCGGCGTACTTGCGCACGTCCTGGGTGATCCGCATCGAGCAGAACTTCGGCCCGCACATCGAGCAGAAGTGCGCGGTCTTCGCCGGTTCCGCGGGAAGCGTCTCGTCGTGGAAGGACCGCGCGGTGTCCGGGTCGAGCGACAGGTTGAACTGGTCGTTCCACCGGAATTCGAAGCGGGCCTTGGACAATTCGTCGTCCCAGTCCTGCGCGTACTGGTGGCCCTTGGCGAGGTCGGCGGCGTGCGCGGCGATCTTGTAGGTGATCACGCCGGTCTTCACGTCGTCGCGGTTGGGCAGGCCCAGGTGCTCCTTCGGCGTGACGTAGCACAGCATCGCCGTGCCGTACCAGCCGATCTGCGCCGCGCCGATCGCCGAGGTGATGTGGTCGTACGCCGGGGCGATGTCCGTGGCGAGCGGGCCGAGCGTGTAGAACGGGGCCTCGCCGGTGAGCTTCTCTTCCAGCTCGACGTTTTCCTTGATCTTGTGCATCGGCACGTGGCCGGGGCCCTCAATCATCACCTGCACGTCGTGCTCGCGGGCGATGTGCGTCAGCTCGCCGAGGGTTTCCAATTCGGCGAACTGGGCACGGTCGTTGGCGTCCGCGATCGAGCCGGGGCGGAGGCCGTCGCCGAGCGAGAACGTCACGTCGTACTCGCGCAGGATCTCGCACAGCTCGGAGAAATGCGTGTACAGGAAGGATTCCTGGTGGTGCGCGAGACACCAGGCCGCCATGATCGACCCGCCGCGGCTGACGATGCCAGTGACCCGGCGCGCGGTGAGCGGGATGTAGCGCAGCAGCACGCCGGCGTGCACCGTCATATAGTCGACGCCCTGCTCGCACTGCTCGATCACGGTGTCGCGGTAGATCTCCCAGGTGAGCTTTTCCGGCTCCCCGTTGACCTTTTCCAGCGCCTGGTAGATCGGCACGGTGCCGACCGGGACCGGCGAATTGCGCACGATCCACTCGCGCGTCTCGTGGATCCGCTTGCCGGTGGAGAGGTCCATGATCGTGTCGGCGCCCCAGCGGGTGGCCCACACCATCTTGTCGACCTCTTCCTCCACAGAGGACCAGACGGCCGAGTTTCCCATGTTGGCGTTGATCTTCACCAGGAAGTTCTTGCCGATGATCATCGGCTCGGTCTCCGGATGCTTGCGGTTGACCGGGATCACCGCGCGCCCGCGGGCGACCTCGTCCCGCACGAACTCCGGAGTGCAGCGCTCGCGCGCGGCGATGAACTCCATTTCCCGGGTGATCACCCCGGCTTTCGCCCAGCCGAGCTGGGTGTTGTGCTCCCGCCCGTCGGCCCAGCCGGACCGAAGCGGGTGCAGTCCATTGTGGACATCGATGTTCGCGTCCGGATCGGTGTAGGGGCCGGACGTGTCGTACACGTCGAAATGCTCCCCGTTCGACAGGTCGATCCGCCGAGCCGGAACCCGCAGCCCGGATTCGGTGCGGTGGTAGACCTTCCGCGAGCCGGTGATCGGCCCGGTGGTGACGGACGGGGCGATGGCACCCTGGTTTTCCAGCGTCGTCAACGACGTTCACTCCCTACGCCGGCATTACCCGGTCAGGTTCATGCGGTCGGTGACGCCGGGTGTCCGCGAGATGGACACCAGTCACCCTCTCAGCCCGCCAAGGCGCGAGCTCCCGCGTTGCATTCGGTTGAGGTTGCTCGTCCGACGATGCCATGGCGCCTAGGCCGGACACAACCCTCCCGCCCGTCTGGCCGAAGGACGACGAAGGCCTCCTCGGCGATTCCGAGGAGGCCTTCGGGGAATTCGGCGCGGGTCAGGCGTCCGCGGGTTCCTTGGGCGGCAGCCAGGTCAGCCCGGGCACGCCCCACTTGTTCTTCTTGAGCATCTTCTTCGCCGCGCGCGCGTGGCGGCCGACGAGACGGTCCAGGTAAATGAACCCGTCGAGGTGATCGGTCTCATGCTGGAGGCAGCGCGCGAAGTAGCCGGTGCCCTCGACCTCGATCGGATTGCCCTCGACGTCGAAACCGGTCACCTTCGCCCATTTGGCGCGTCCGGTCGGGTACGACTCGCCGGGCGCGGACAGGCAGCCCTCCCAGTCGTCGTCCGGGTCCGGCATGGTCTCCGGGATCTCGGAGGTCTCCAGCTTCGGGTTGACCACCACGCCCTTGTGCTCGACGCCCTCGTCGTCCGGGCAGTCGTATACGAACACCCGCAGGTCGAGCCCGATCTGGTTGGCCGCGAGGCCCACGCCCTCGGCCGCGTACATGGTCTCGAACATGTCCTCGACGAGGGCGGCGAGCTTGTCGTCGAACTCGGTGATCTCGCGCGTGGGCTGGTGCAGCACGGGTTCGCCGGCGATGCAGATGGGGTGGACGGTCACGGACGCCGAGTTTAGTCGGACCCTTCTGGTACACCTGGATCGGACCGTGACGCGCCGTGTCGGATGCCCATGTCGAGCATGGGTTCCGTGGTTCAATGACGCCCGCGGAAGGACTGCCGACACCGATTGCGAGGACCGCATGGACGCCGCGGAGTCGATGGCTGGGAACCAGCCGTCGCCGCCGGAAAATGTCGGTGGCCTGACCGAACGCGAACTGGACATTCTCGCGTTCGAGCGGCAGTGGTGGCGCCACGCCGGGGCGAAGGAGAACGCCATCCGGGAGCGCTTCGGACTGTCCTCCACCCGTTACTACCAGTTGCTGAACACGCTGCTGGCCAAGCCGGAGGCCGTCGCGGCCGATCCGATGCTGGTCAAGCGGCTGCGCAAAACGCGCGCCGCCCGTCAGCGCAAACGCGGGGCCCGGCGGTTGGGGATCGAGCTGTCATGAGCGTCTTCTCGGGACTGTCCAGGCCGTTGAAGGCCGCGGGCGTCGCGCTGATCGGGGTCGCGGTGGTCGCCGCCGTCATCGGCGGGATCACCGTGCTCAACACGAGCGGGGACCAGAACGCCGGACCGACCACGTCCGGCGAGCCCACCGCGCCCGGCGGATCGTCGTCGGCCGCGCCGGGGCAGTCGTCCTCGGCGGCTCCCAGCTCCGCGCCGTCGTCGCCCGCGTCGTCGGCCCCGGCCTCGTCGTCCGCCGCGTCGTCGGCTCCGGCTTCGAACCCGGCCGGGCAGCCCGGCGCCCAGCCGGGCCAGCAGCCCGGGCAGCCGGGCCAGGCGGGTCCGGACCAGCAGGCCTCCAACAAGTGGGTCACCCTGCGGGTCTACAACAACTCGCTGATCAAGCACCTCGCCGAACAGGCCGCCGCCGACTTCCGCGGCTCGGGCTGGAACGTCGCCGAGGTCGGCAACTACAAAGACGGCGTCATCCCGACGACCACGGCCTACTTCCGGCCGGGCACCGACGAGGAAGCCGCGGCGAAACAGCTGGCCAAGGAGTTCGGCTTCCAGGCCCAGCCCCGGTTCGAGGGCATCCAGAACTCGAGCCCCGGGGTGATAGTGATCATCACGAAGGACTACCAGCCCCGGCACTCGGGCAGCTGACCTTCCTCGATACCGATGACGGCCCGCGCTACGGCGCGGGCTTTGTCATGTCCGCCGGGCCGCGCGCCGGGCTGCTGCCTCGGCTGGCCCGCGTTCGGAGCGGCGAGCCGCGTGGCTCTTCGCTCCTGCGGAGGTCCGTGAGGGGAACCCTGAGGGACTCTGATTCCCTCAGGGTGGCCCTCACGGATTTCGACCTCGCGCGTCGCGCCCCTTCGGTCGGTGCCGAGCGAGCAGCTCAACGCTCTTGCTGCGCCTGCGCGTACGCCTCCAGCGTCGCCAGCTGCGCGGCGTCCAGCGACGGCCGCACCGCCTCGCGCGCCTTCGCCAGGTGCGCCGCGGTCACCTCGCGGGCTTCCAGCGACTCGCGCATCGCGGTCAGTGCCGCCTCCCGGATCAGCGCGGCGCAGTCGGCGGCCGAGTAGCCCTCCAGCGCCTCCGCGGTGGCCGCGAGGTCCACATCGGACGCCAGCGGGGTGTGCTTGGCCGTCGCGGCGAGGATCGCGGCGCGGGATTCGGCGTCCGGCGGCGGGACGTAGATCCGCCGCTCCAGCCGTCCGGGGCGGAGCAGGGCCGGGTCGACCAGTTCGGGCCGGTTCGTCGCGCCCAGCACGACGACCTCGCGCATCGGCTCGACGCCGTCGAGTTCGGTGAGCAGCGCGGCGACCACGCGGTCGGCCACGCCGGAGTCGGACGACTGGCCGCGGCGCGGGGCGAGCGCGTCGATCTCGTCCAGGAAGATCAGCGACGGCGCGGCGTCGGCGGCCCGGCGGAAGAGGTCGCGGACCGCGCGTTCGGATTCGCCGACCCATTTGTCCAGCAGTTCCGCGCCCTTGATCGCGAACACGTTCAGCGCGCCGGTGCCGGCGAGCGCCCGGACGAGGAACGTCTTGCCGCCGCCGGGCGGGCCGTAGAGCAGCACGCCGCGCGGCGGTTCGATGCCGAGCCGGGCGAACGAATCCGGATAGCGCAGCGGCCACAGCACCGTTTCGGTGAGCGCCTCCTTGACCGACGTCATGTTGCCGACGTCGTCCAGGGTCAGCCCGCCGGTGGCCAGATTGTCCGAAGTGGACAGGGAGATCGGCCGGACGGTGGCCAGCGCGTCGAGCAGGTCCTGCTGGGAGATCTTGGGTTCGTCCACGTCTCGCTGCCGCAGCGCGGCCCGCAACGCGGCGTCCCGGCGCAGGGCGAGCAGGTCGGCGGCGACGAAGCCGGGGGTCCGTTCGGCGAGCACGCCCAGGTCGGCCCCGGCTTCGACCGGCACGTCGCGGAGCAGGATCCGCAGCAGCTCGACGCGGGTTTTCGCCTCCGGCAGCGGCAGTCCCAGCTCGCGGTCGAGCAGGTCCGCGCCGCTCAGCCGCGGATCCACCGACTCGGCCCGCGCGGTCGTGGCCACCACGGCCAGCCCGTCCCGGCGCAGCGCGGTGCGCAGTTCTTCCAGCACCACGGTGGCCACCGGCGGCGGCTGAGTGGCTGGGAGAAGCGCGTCGATGTCGTTGATCAACAGCACGCCGGGACTGTCGCCGTCCCCGGCCCGGTCGATCGCCTCGCGCAGCGAACGGTGCGCCGCATTCGGTTCCAGCACCGCGATATTCGGCGCGGTCACCGACACCACGCGCACCTTCTCCGCCGCGGCGACCGACCGCACGAGCGTCGCCTTGCCGACGCCTTCCGGCCCCGACAGCAGCACACCCAGATGTGCCGACGTGCCCAGCTTCGCCAAGAGTTCGGGCCGGTGGAACGCCAGATCGAACCACTCGGACAGCTTGCGCGCCGCGCTCTCGGCCCCGACCAGATCCGCGACCGGCACCGGCTCGTCCAGCTCTTCCTCGCGCGCCTCGGTGACGACCTCTTCGACGATCTCCGCTTCGAGGTAATCCTCGGCCGCGGTGACGGCAGTGGTGCGGACGAGCGCGGTCGCGGTGCGCGTCGGAGATTCGCTGGCCGGCGTCCCAGTACGGGCCCCGTCCCGCCAACTGACCACAGTGGACGGTCCAACCACGACCACGCCAGCCGGTTCCGTCGCCGTGACGGTCAGCAGTTCGTTGGTCCACGTCGCCCCGATCACGCGGGACAGCTGGCCGCGCACAGCGGCGACGTCCGAGCCCGGCGCGGGCGCGAGGTCTTGCGGCAACAGGGAAACCGCGTCCCCGCGGGTCAAAACCTTGCCAGTGAGCGCGAGCCGCAACGTCTGCGGCGAAACCGAAACCGACGCCAGCCGAGAGCCGGACACAGTGACCGTGCGGGCAGCGGTGACCTCCGCGGGCGAGACAACGACCTCGCCGCCCTCAGCGACGCCGAGGTTCGACATGGTGACGTCATCGGTCAGCACGACCCCTGGTGTCGCCTCCTCCGCGGCGGGCGCGGCCAACGCGGCAGTGCGCCGCGCGCCGGTGAGGTGCACGGCGTCCCAGGCCCGCAGGCCGAGCGCGTCGAGCACTTCCGGGTGCAGCCGGACAACGCCCCGCCGCGCGTCGAGCGCGGACGGCGTGTGCCGGACGGTCAAGGTGATCTGCGGATCGCTCACGCTTCTCACCCTAATGAACTCGCGGCCGGTTATGCGCGAACGAGCGGAGCGCCGTTCGCGTTCCCGGGGCCGGAAGCCGATTTGCGCGTTGCCCCACACGATCAGGGTGGGCAGGTCCGGGAGGCCGCCGGGGGCGTTGAAGGTGATCGACAGCATGCTGGGCGCGCTGCTGGACGCCGGACTGGGCGACGTGGAAACCGTGCGCGCGTACCGCTCCTTGACCGGCCTCGCGTTCGGTGCCGCGCTCACTGAGGAAACCGGACTGGCCGGGGCGCCGCTAGACCGTGCCGAGCCGGTCGACGACTGGTTCCGCCGGATGGCGACGCCCAGCGAGACACCGCATCTGCACCGCCTGCTGCCCGTGCTGACCGACGCGGACTGCAGGCAGGATTTCGAGACGCAGCTGGACCTGCTGGTGTCCGCGCTGGGGAAGGCCGGAAACTAGCGGCGCCGGATGCCGATCCGTCGCCAGCTGCGCCGCCGCTGGGTTGGTCCGGACGTGGCTGAGCTGTGGTCCCGCTCGCGCAGGTTCCGGCTCCGCACCAGGTCCGAGTTCGTCCGCCGCACCGCGCGCATCGCCGCACCGGCGACCCGGCCCGACGCGGGGCGCAACCGCAGCCGGCGGTGGCTGCGGGCCCGGCGGATCGCCCGGCGTTCGCGCGGCGGCACTTCCCAAGCCTCCGGGTGCGCGGCGAGCCAGCGGTGCCGGTAGACCGAGTACGGGATGTGCAGCAGGTACAGCACCAGCGCGACCGCCAGCGCGGCCAGCGGGAACACGATGATCGCGGCGGCCAGCAGACCGACGCCCACGAGCAGCGGCGCGATCGCCTTCGCCGGGGCCTTCACGGTCTTGAGCGACAGCGTCGGGATGCGGCTGATCAGCAGCGCGGCGACCGCGATGGTCCACACGAGCACCACGTACTGCTCGGACCACCAGCCCTCGCCCCACTGCAGCGTGGCGATCAGCGGCAGCATCGCGACCAGCCCGCCGGCCGGAGCGGGCACGCCGACGAAGAACTCGGCGGCGTACGGCGGCTGGTCGGTGTCGTCGAGCAGCGTGTTGAAGCGGGCGAGCCGCAGGATCATGCAGACCGCGAAGATCAGCGACGCGACCCAGCCGATCCGGTCGCCGTGCGCCTGCCAGACGTAGAGCACCAGCGCGGGCGCGACGCCGAACGAGATGCCGTCGGACAGCGAGTCGAGTTCGGCGCCCATTTTGGACGTCGCGTCGAGCAGCCGGGCGATGCGGCCGTCGAGGCTGTCGAGGACGGCGGCGATGCCGATCGAGCCGATCGCCATGGCGTAGTTGCCGGCGAGGGCGAACTGCACCGAGGAGAGTCCGGCGCAGAGCGCGAGCACGGTGATCGCGTTCGGCAGCAGCCGGACGCCCGGGGTGGTCACGCGGACCATGGTCAGCTTTCTCCCTGCGCAGGAAGTTCGGCGAGCACGGTTTCGCCGCCGACGGTGCGCTGGCCCTTGGCCACCACGACCTTGCTTCCCGGCGGCAGGTAAGTGTCGACGCGCGAGCCGAAGCGGATGATGCCGTAGGTCTCGCCGGCGGCCACCTTGTCGCCCTCGCGGACGTCGCACCGGATCCGGCGCGCGACCAGCCCGGCGATCTGCACGACGACGAGCTCGTGGCCGTCGACGGTGTGCAGCACCAGCGAATTGCGCTCGTTGACCTCGCTCGCCTTGTCGAGGTCCGCCGAAAGGAACTTGCCCGGCTTGTACGCGACCTTCGAGATCACGCCGGCCGCCGGCGTGCGCTGGACGTGCACGTCGTAGACCGACAGGAACACGCTCACCCGCATCCGCGGTTCGGCGGGAAGGCCGAGCTCGGCGGGCGGCACCGCTTCCTCGATGAGCGAGACGGTGCCGTCGGCGGCCGAGATCGCGACGTTGTCCCGGACCGGGGGCACGCGCTTCGGCTCGCGGAAGAACGCCGTTATGCCCGCGGTGGCGAGCGCGCCGGCCACGCCGAGGCGCTTGGAGAACCGGCGCAGCACGAAGGTCGCGGCGAGGCCGCCGAGGAGGAACGGCCGTCCTGCCGGGTGCATCGGCGGGAACGTCTCGCGGGCCAGCTGGACGGCGTGCGCGAGGGGGTTACCGGTGGGCTGGCCGCTCATGGGTCGAGTTCCCCGCTGTTCGTCTCGGTCGGTGTAAGGGTCCGATTTGGGCTTCCCCACGCTACCGCCCGCCTGCGGCGGACCCGGCAGGCCCTGGTCGTAAGGGTTGTCCCGGCGCGGGTGGGCGCGACCACAAACCGGTAACGACGCGTCGAACAATCCGATAACACCGAGTAGTTGACGCCGCTCGGGACCGGTGCCCGGGCCGACCTGGCGAGGGAGACGATGTCGGTACCCGATCTGCTCGCGCAGCTGTTGCGCGCCTGGCGCCGGGATGTCCTCTCGACGCCCATTCCCCAGCTCGTCGACCCCGCGCAGGCGGCCCGGCTCGTGCGCGACGCGGCCCGGGTGCATGCGTCCCCCGACGAAGCACGCACCCGGGCGCGGAACGGATCAGTTTAGCCCGCTGCCCAGGTGTTCTGACAGATCGTCGGGAAACTGTTACCAACGGTCACGATCGCGCCGGCGCGAGGTCGCGGCGCTGACCAGCCGCAACACGAGCAGCAGCACGATCGCGCCGAGGATGGCGACGCCGAAGCTCGGGAAATCGAATTCGAAGTGCTGCTGCTCGCCGGTCGCGAGCCGGTAGATGAAGCCGCCGAGGGCCGCCCCGACCACGCCGACCAGCACGCTGACGAGACAGCCCTGCCGCTGTCGTTCCCGGCCGCCGACCACGAGGTTCGCGATCCAGCCGACCAGCGCGCCGAAGACGATCCACAGGATGATGCCCATGTCCGCGAGGATACCTTCGGCCATTGCACAAGAGCTGTTGTACAACTACTCTTGTGCATCATGGAGGTACGCGATTCCCAGGTGCTGGCCGCGATGTCGCATCCGCTGCGCCGCCGCTTGCTGGACGTGCTGAAACTCGACGGTCCGGCCACCGCGTCGGTACTCGCGGAGAAAACCGGGCAGGCGGTGGGCAACGTGAGCCACCATCTGAAGGTGCTCTCCGGGGCCGGTTTGGTGGTCGAGGCGCCGGAGCTGGCGCGCGACCGGCGGGAGCGGTGGTGGCGGCGTCCCTCGGGTTCGTTGTCGTGGGCCACCTCGGACTTCGCCGGAGATCCGGTGGCGGACGTCGCGGAGGCGGTGAGCCTGGACCGGCAGATGACGTTGGCGCGGACCTGGCTTTCGGAAATGGAGACGGCTCCGGCGGAATGGCGGGACGCGTGGTTCTCGTCTGATGCGTGGATGCGGTTGACGCCGTTGGAATTGGCGGAGCTGAACGAGCGGATCTTGGCGCTGTTCGAGGAATTCGGCGCTAAGGCGGCTGCGGACCCTTCTGGTGAACGACAGCCGGTTTTCGTCTTTGGGCGCGGTTTCCGAGCGCAGCCGTGAAGGGGGCCGCGTTCCGTCTCTTGTGGACTGGGCAGACAGTCAGCACGGTCGGCAGCGCGGTGGCCAGTGCGTCGGTGCCGTTGGTGGCGTTGCTCGTGCTGCATGCCTCGACGTTCGAAGTCGCTTCTCTGACCGCGGCGGCTTGGCTTCCCTGGCTCGCGGTGGGTTTGCCCGCCGGGGCTTGGGTCGACCGATGGCCCAAACGGCGGGTGATGCTGGTCTGTGACGTCATCCAGATGGCAGCTTTCCTCGCGGTTCCTGTTTCGTGGTCCGTTGGCCTTCTTTCTTTTGCGGTGCTCTTGTCCGCCGCTTTGGTCGGCGGCTTCGCCAAAGTTTTCTTCACCCTCGCTTATCGGGCCTTCCTTCCGTCCGTTGTGGACGATGCCGCCCTGTTGGGAGTCAACGTCCGGCTGCAAGGCGCGGAATCTGCGGCACAAGTAGGCGGCCCTGGTCTGGCGGGATTGCTGGCTTCCGCGTTCGGTCCGGTCAGCGGTGTGCTCGTGGATGCGGTGAGCTTCGGGTTTTCCGCTCTGTGTCTAGGTTTCCTTCGTGCGGATGAGCCGCCTCCGCGCCCTCGAACGCGCTTGCTTTCCGAAATCGCCGAAGGCACGCGAATCGTGGCACGAGACGCTTACCTGCGGGTTTTGGTCTTGTCCGGCGGGGTCGCGAACCTGGCGCTGAACGGCTTCTATGCGGTGGCCGTGGTCTTCTTGGTCGAGGATTTGGGCCAAGGCCCGTTTTCTGTCGGACTCGTGCTCGCCCTGGGCGAGGTAGGCGGTGTCCTAGGCGCGACACTGGTGAGCCGAGTCGCCCGCCGAACCGGTACTGCGTGGGGTTTCCTGTGGTGCGAGGCCTTGGTGGTCCCCGCCATGCTGCTCGGCCCGCTCGCCCAGCCCGGGTGGGGTTTGACGCTGTTCGTCCTCGCCGGAGCCGGCATCGCGGCGGGGGTGGTGGGGTCGAATGTGCTCGGCGCGACGTTCCGGCAGCGGTATTGCCCGCGCCATCTCTATGGGCGGATCAGCGCGAGTTCGTCGATGATCAACTATGGCACGATCCCGCTGGGCGCCCTGGTCGGCGGAGCGCTCGGCCAGGCGGCCGGGGTGCGGGTGGCGATGTTCGCGATGGTGGGGGTTCAGCTGGTGTCGCTGGGGGTGCTGCTGGTGGGTCCGCTGCGGCGGGAGCGGGACTTTCCCCAAGTCGCGCTTGCTGTGGACAACCCGGTCGAAGGGGCTGGGGTTGTCGGTGGGGGTGGATAGACTGGAGCAGGGCCGTCCCCCAGAGGAGGGCGGGGGTCGCGTCTCCCGGGGTTTGGGGCGGAAAGAGGCTCCGGCGCACGGAATCCAGCTAAGCGGGGAAGCTCGGTGCCGGGCCTCGAGCGTGACGTGATGAACGATCCGCTCGCCGGAACGCCAAGGGGCCCCGGCCTAGGCCAGCCCAGCCGCCTCAACCCAAACCCGCTGCCGCAGACCTCGCTCGCCCAAAGCTAAAGCCGCACAGACGCCACCCAAAACTAAAGCAGCAGCACCTCAACCTCATCCCCCTCCGAGGCAGCCGAAACCTCCTCCGGCAGCACGATCAAGCAATTCGCCTGCGTAAACGCCGCCAGCAAATGCGACCCCGGTCCACCCTTCGGCCCGACCACCCCGGTCACCTCGCCAAGCACCGGCGTGAAGAACCCCCGCCGATACTGCCGTCGCCCGGCCGGTGAAGTCATGTCCTCAGTCAGCCGAGCCCGCACCCGGCGCCGGTCCACGTCCGAATGGCCCATTGCCGACAGCACCGCCGGGCGCAGGAACGCCTCGAACGACACCAGCACACTCACCGGATTCCCCGGCAGCGTCACCACCGGCACGCCGTTCCACCGGCCGCATCCCTGGGGGCCGCCCGGTTGCATCGCGATTTTCTGGAATTCCACGCCTTGTCCGGTCAGCGCGTCCTTCACCACTTCGTACGCGCCCGCCGACACCCCGCCCGACGTGATCAGCAGGTCCGCCGACTCCAGCCTTGGCTCGATGATCTTGCGGAATTCCTCCACGTCGTCGACCACGCTGCGGACGACCTCGACCTGGCACCCGAGTTCCCGCAGCGCCGCCGCCAGCATCACGCTGTTCGATTCGTAGATCTGCCCGTGCTGCAACGGGTTCGGGGCTTCCACCAGCTCGGTTCCGGTCGACACCACCAGCACCGACAGCGGCCGGTACACCTCCAGTTCCGCCAAGCCGACCGCCGCGGCCAGGCCGAGGTGGGCGTGGCTCAGCACGGTGCCCGCGTGCAACGCGACGGTCCCCTTCGTCACGTCCTCGCCGGTCCGGCGGATGTGGTTGCCGACAGACGCCGCGCGGGAGATCCGGACTTCCGCGGTCCCGCGGTCGGTGTCCTCGACCATCACGATCGCGTCCGCGCCCGGCGGCAGCGGCGCACCGGTCATGATCCGCTGAGCGGTACCCGGTTCGAGCGGTTTGACGTCGACCCTCCCGGCCGGGATGTCGTCCGCCACGGGGAGCGTCACCGGCACGTCGGCGACGTCCGCGGCGCGCACCGCGTACCCGTCCATCGCCGAGTTGTCGAACGGCGGCAGCGCCACCCCGGCGAGCACGTCGCGGGCCAGGACGAGCCCGGCCGCCTCGGCGACGGGAACGGTGCGGACGGGCGCGCGGCCGAGCAGTTCGGTCACGGTCTCGCGGTATTCGTCGACGGAGATCACGCGGACCATCCTCCCTCTTGCTGCCCGTCGTGCAACACTCTCCCGGCACAAGCCGGGGAGTACGGGGAGAGTTCTGATGCAGTTTCTGGTCCGCAACCAGCCCGGGCGCGCCGCGCTCGCGACCCCCCGCTGACATGCGCGTCCACACCAGGCACACGCCCGGATTCGGCGTCGCCCGCGTGCTGCTCGCCCCCGGCGAAGCCGTGCAGGCCGCCGCGGAATCGTTGCTGGCCAGCAGCTTCAACGTGGCCGAGACGAACCAGAACCGCGGCCGCAAGGGCGGTCCGTCGGTGTTCACCGCGCCGGCCGAAGGCGGCTGGGTCGACCTGGCCCCGCTCGGCCCCGGCGACGTCTACCCGCTCGAATTGACCGGGTCGACCGGCTGGTCGGTGCACCGCGACGGCGTGTTCGCCCGGCCGGGCACGGTCCGGGTCGACCAGAACTGGGCGCCGCTGCAGCAGTTGTTCGGCGCCGATTCCGGGTTCCTCGAGCACTACAGCGGCCGCGGCCCGCTCCTGCTCACCGCGCCCGGCCCGGTGGACTCGTTCGACCTCGGCCGCGGCGAGATCGTCACCGTGCGCCCGGACTATCTCCTCGCCTATCCCGACACCGTGCAATGCCGGTTGCGCGCACTCGACCCGAGCGGACCGCAATCGCTGCGAACGGGCGAAGGACTCGTCCTCGATTTCGCCGGACCGGGAACCGTGCTCGTCCAATCGCGCAACCGGCGAGTGTCGCGGGCGTAAGGGGAATCTGCCGATTACCCCATTGCCGGGAGCGCTGATTCCGGTAGCGTGAACTCCACTTCGCACGCTGATGGACAGCGGATTCTTGTCCCGAGGGAGGGCGCCGTGGCAGTCGGCACCGTCAAGTGGTTCAACTCGGAAAAGGGCTACGGGTTCATCGAATCCCCCGAAGGTCCGGACGTCTTCGTTCACTATTCGGCCATCCAGGCCGACGGATTCCGCACTCTCGACGAGGGTGATCGAGTGGAGTTCGAAGTCCAGTCCGGCCGCGACGGCCGAAGCCAGGCCGCGGACGTCCGCAAGGTCTAGCGAGGCAGGTCCGCTGACCGGTTGGGCGAACCGGCAGTGGCAGCGGATACCGGCGCGTTAAGCTGCGCTGCGTGACAGGCGACGTGTCGGGGGACCTCACCGGTCGCCAGCTGGGCCACTACCGCATCGACTCGGTGCTCGGCAAGGGCGGCATGAGCGTGACCTACCAGGCCACGGACACGCGGCTCGGCCGCAAAGTGGCACTGAAGGTCATCGGCGACCATCTGGGAGCCGACGCCGAGTTCCGCGAACGGTTCGTCGACGAGGCGCGCAACACCTCCGCGATCGACCACGCCAACGTCGTCCCGCTGTACGACTTCGGCGAACTCGAAGGCATGCTCTACATCGCCATGCGCATGGTCGACGGTGGCGACCTCGCCGGCCTCATGTCCGCGGGCCCGATCAGCCCGGCACGCGCGCTCAGCCTGCTCGACCAGGTCGCCGACGCCCTCGACACGCTGCACAACCACGGCCTCGTGCACCTCGACGTCAAACCGGCCAACGTCCTCGTCACCAGCCGCGAGACCTCCCGCGAGCACGTCTACGTCGCCGACTTCGGCCTCACCCGCCGCGGCGCCACCGGCCACCGCACCCGCGGCGGCGACTTCCTCGGCTCGCCCACCTATGCCGCCCCGGAACACCTGCGCGGCGAACCGCTCGACGGCCGCACCGACCAGTACGCCCTCACCTGCGTCCTGTTCGCGTGCCTGACCGGCAACCCGCCGTTCCGCGGCGACGTCCCCACCGTCATCAAGGGCCACCTCGGCGGGGAACCGCCGTCGGTGGCGAGCGTGGTCGCGCTCCCGGCCGCCGTCGACGACGTCATCCGCAAGGGCATGGCGAAAAACCCGAACGACCGGTACCCGAACTGCGTCGCGATGATCGCCGCGGCCCGGGTCGCGCTCGGCTCCCTCGCGACGTCGGACACCCCGCCGGGCCCCGCCCGGCCGAACGGACTTCCGGAGGCGGCCATGCAGCAAGGACCGGACAGCAACGGAGGACCTGGCTCCGGCGGACCCGGCGCTCCTGGCGCGGGCGGTCCCGGCGGACCCGGCGCGGCCGGGCCGGGCTCGCAGCCGGGCGGTCCCGGCGCCGCGGGGCAGGGCGCTCCCGGCGTCGGTGCGCCAGGCGCACCCGGAGGCCAGGGCGTTCCCGGCGGCTGGGGCGCTCCGCAACCCGGCCAGCCCGGCCAGGGCGGATACCCGGCCCAGGGCGGCTACGGCGGCCCCGCCGGTTACGGCAACCAGCCCCCGCCCGGTTATCCAGCACAGCCCGGCCAGCCCCAGCCGGGACAGCCTCAGCAGGGCTACCCCGGCCAAGCCCCGCAAGGCCCTCCGCCCGGCTACGGCTACCCAGGACAACCAGGCCAACCGGGCCAGCCCGGTCCCGGCCAAACGCAGCAAGGCCCGCCGCCCGGCTACGGCGGTTACCCGAACCAGCCTGGCTACCCCGGTCAGCCCAACCAGCAGGGCCACCCGACCCAGGCCTTCGGCGACCCGATGCGGTTGCGCCCGCCGTCCCCGGCAGGCGGCGCGGGCGCGTTCGAAAAGCAGCCCAAGAGCGGCGGCCTGAAGTGGCTGTGGATCGCGCTGGGGGTGCTCGTCGTGGCCGGCCTGGTCGTCGGCGCGATCTTCCTCTTCGGCGGCGACGACAACGGCAACGGCGGCACCGGTCCGGCGTCGTCCGCTCCCAACATCCCGGTCGGTCCGGGCGGCTCGAAGTCGGGCGGACCGTCGTCGCTGCGCCCGCCGCCGTCGTCGATCCACATCCAGCCGAGCCACTGACCGGGTCGACCTGGTCCACCGTGGCACCAACCCTGACCTGCGCTCCTTGCACTCGACCCCGGAGAGTGCTAAACACGGCATTGGCACTCGACGCCGTCGAGTGCTAGGCGAGCGGTCACCGACCGCCTGCCTGAAGGTCGGGACGGTGAGGCTGACCCACCGGTCAGTCGTCCGTCGCGGGCACCGAGCCTGGCCGAGGACGTGTCCTGCTGCCGCCGCTGGAGACAGCGCGGCGGTGGCGCCCAATACCGGAGGACCACACCGCAATGGCCAAACTGATCGCGTTCGACGAGGACGCCCGCCGCGGTCTTGAGCGCGGCTTGAACACCCTCGCCGAAGCCGTCAAGGTGACCCTCGGCCCGCGGGGCCGGAACGTCGTGCTCGAAAAGAAGTGGGGCGCGCCGACGATCACCAACGACGGTGTCTCCATCGCCAAGGAGATCGAGCTCGAGGACCCGTGGGAGAAGATCGGGGCCGAGCTCGTCAAGGAAGTTGCCAAGAAGACCGACGACGTCGCGGGCGACGGCACCACCACCGCCACCGTGCTCGCCCAGGCGCTCGTGCGCGAGGGCCTGCGCAACGTCGCGGCCGGCGCCGACCCGATCTCGCTGAAGCGCGGCATCGAGGCGGCCGTCGAGGCCATCACCGAGCAGCTGCACAAGGCCGCCGTCCAGATCGAGACCAAGGAGCAGATCGCTGCTACCGCCTCGATCTCGGCCGCTGACCGCACCATCGGCGAGCTGATCGCCGAGGCGCTGGACAAGGTCGGCAAGGAAGGCGTCGTCACCGTCGAGGAGAGCAACACCTTCGGGCTCGAGCTGGAGCTCACCGAGGGCATGCGCTTCGACAAGGGTTACGTGTCCGGTTACTTCGTGACCGACCCGGAGCGCCAGGAAGCCGAGCTGGAGGACCCGTACGTCCTGCTCTTCGGTTCCAAGATCTCCAACGTCAAGGACGTCCTGCCGCTGCTGGAGAAGGTCATCCAGTCCGGCAAGCCGCTCCTGATCATCGCCGAGGACGTCGAGGGCGAAGCCCTGGCGACCCTGGTCGTCAACAAGATCCGCGGCACCTTCAAGTCCGTCGCCGTCAAGGCCCCGGGCTTCGGCGACCGCCGCAAGGCGATCCTGCAGGACATCGCGATCCTGACCGGCGGCCAGGTCATCTCCGAGGACGTCGGCCTCAAGCTGGAGAACGCGGACCTGTCGCTGCTGGGCCGCGCCCGCAAGGCCGTCATCACCCGCGACGAGACCACCATCGTCGAGGGCGCGGGCGACGCCGACCAGATCCAGGGTCGCGTCAACCAGATCCGCGCGGAGATCGAGAACTCCGACTCGGACTACGACCGCGAGAAGCTGCAGGAGCGGCTCGCGAAGCTGGCCGGCGGCGTGGCCGTCATCAAGGCCGGCGCCGCGACCGAGGTCGAGCTGAAGGAGCGCAAGCACCGCATCGAGGACGCGGTGCGCAACGCCAAGGCCGCCGTGGAAGAGGGCATCGTCGCCGGCGGTGGCGTGGCCCTGATCCAGGCCGCCGAGGCCGCTTTCGCGGGCCTGAAGCTGACCGGTGACGAGGCCACTGGCGCGAACATCGTCAAGGTCGCCGTCGAGGCTCCGCTCAAGCAGATCGCGATCAACGCCGGTCTCGAGGGCGGCGTCGTGGCGGAGAAGGTCAAGTCCCTCCCGCAGGGCCACGGCCTGAACGCCGCCACCGGCGAGTACGAGGACCTGCTCGCGGCCGGCGTGCCGGACCCGACGAAGGTCACCCGCTCCGCGCTGCAGAACGCCGCTTCCATCGCGGCGCTGTTCCTGACCACCGAGGCTGTCGTCGCGGACAAGCCGGAGAAGGCTGCTGCCGCTCCGGCCGACCCGTCCGGCGGCATGGGTGGCATGGACTTCTGAGTTCGGCTGCTTGTCCGGCGAAGCCCGGTTCACCTTCGAGGTGGGCCGGGCTTCGCCCGTTTCCGGGGCAGCACGCCCGGGCTCAGTCTTCGGGAGTCAGCACCGCGGCGGCGGCGTAGACCGGGAGGACCAGCCCGGCCGAGAGCACGGCCCCGGCGACCGCGGCGATGCGCACCATCGACGGGTCGACGTTGAGGTAGTCGGCCCATCCGCCGCACACGCCGGTGAGCATGCGGTCGGAGCGGCTGCGGAAGATCTTCTTGGCCGGTGCGGCCTGCATGTTGTTCGTCATGCCAGCAATACTCCGCGCCGGGAGCCCGCCGCACATCCGGGATCGCCCCGGGCCGCGACCCTGAAGTCTCCCTTATCCGCTGATCTTCCGGACCCGCTCGAACCGGTCCAGCCAAGCCGCGGTCACCTCGGGGGACGCGGCGAATTCGGCGTAGTCGTCGGGTTCCGGTGCTTGCCGAAGCACTGGCAGGTAACCGTCCACAGGGGACAGTGTGGCGGTGCAGACATCCCCGCGCAGCAACGACATCGTGCCGAGGCCGCACGCGAAATCCAGCTCCGGCAAGGCTCCGGCGAGGGCGAGTCCGGCAGCCAGCCCGACGCTCGTCTCGACCGCCGACGACACCACGCACGGGAGTCCGCACGCCTCCGCGACTTCCAGCGCCCGCCGCACCCCGCCGAGCGGGGCGACCTTGAGCACGGCGATGTCGGCAGCTCCGGCGACGGCGACCTTCAGCGGGTCTTCCGCGCGGCGGATCGACTCGTCGGCCGCGATCCGCACCGACACCCGGCGTCGGACAGCGGCCAGGTCGTCGATCGTGGGACACGGCTGTTCGGCGTACTCCAGTCCACCGGCCGCGCGGTCCAGTTCCGCCAGGGCGTGCACGGCGGTGTCGACGTCCCACGCCGTATTGGCGTCGACCCGGACCGCGCCGGACGGACCCAGCGCGTCGCGCACCGCTTCGATGCGCGCGCAGTCCTCGGCCAGCGTCGCGCGTTTGTCCGCCACTTTGACCTTCGCCGTGCGGCAACCGGACGCGCGGACCAGTTCGTGCGCGCGTTCGGGCGACACGATGGGGACCGTCGTGTTCACCTCGATGCGGTCGCGGACCGGCTCGGGCCAGCCTTCTTCGCTCGCTTCGAGCGCGGCGGCGAGCCAGGGGACGCTCTCGGTGTCCGAGTAGTCCGCGAACGGGCAGAACTCTCCCCAGCCGGCGGCACCGCGGAGCAACAGCCCTTCACGGATGGTGATGTCCCGGAACCGGGTGTGCAGCGGGAGCGCGTAAACCTGCATGACTGCCGATCATGCCACCGCCGCGGGGGCGGGAACCGAGGTGCCGCCGACGCCGTCTCAACGCCACAATGGAACGTGTGGACGGCCTCGACTTCCGGGTGCTCGGCCCGGCCGAGGTGCTGGCCGGGGACCAGGTGGTGCCGCTGGGCGGCAGCCGCCCGTTGATCGTGCTCGCCGGACTGCTGCTGCGAGCCAACCGGCTCGTGTCGGTCGACGTGCTCAGCCACTGGCTGTGGGGCGACGACCAGCGTCGATCCAAGGGTGCGCTGCAGACGTATGTGCTGCGGCTGCGCCGGGCGCTCGGCGACGGAGCGGCGATCCGCACCGAACGCGGCGGCTATCTGTTGGAAGTCGACGAGAACGCGGTGGATCTTGGTCGGTTCCGCCAGTTCGCGGCGCGGGGCCGCAGCGCGGCGGAACGAGGCGAACACCGCCGGGCGGCGGGCTATTTCGAGGACGCGCTAGGCCAGTGGCGGGGTTCGGCGCTGCAGAACGTGGAATCGGACGCACTGCACCGGGACGAGGTCGGGCAGCTCGCCGAGGAGCGCACGCGGGTGCGCGAGCAGTGGGCCGAGACGCTGCTGACGGTCGGCGAGTACGAGACTGTCGTGCCCGAACTGGAACGGCTGACGCGCGAACATCCGTTGCGGGAACGCCCGCACGAGCAGCTGATGTACGCGTTGCTTCGCTCCGGACGGCAAGCCGAGGCGCTGGACGTGTACCGGCGGATCAGCGGATTGCTCGCCGAGGAACTGGGCCTGGATCCCGGTGCCGGCCTGCAGCGCGCCCACCGGCTAGTGCTGGGCGGCGACGAGGCCACGCGGTTCCGGACTCCTCTGGAGCCCCATATCCCGCACCAGCTTCCGGCTGATCTGGGTGCTTTCGCCGGTCGAGCCGCGGACCTGAAAGCCCTGCGTGCACTACTGCCAGAAGCTCTCGACGACGGCACTTCCACCCCGATCGCGTCGGTGGAAGGCATGGGCGGACAAGGCAAAACGACCCTGTCCGTCCACTTCGCACACCAGATCGCCGACCGTTTCACCGGCGGTCAGGTATTTCTGGACCTGCGCGGCTACGGCCCAGGCGCACCGGTGTCGCCGATCGCCGCGCTGGAGACGATGCTCATCGCGCTGGGCGTGCCCGCCGACCGGATCCCGTCCGGTTTGGACGAACGCGCGGCGACCTGGCGCACCTACACCACCGGCCGACGGCTGTTGATCGTGCTGGACAACGCGAACAGCACCGAGCAAGTGCGCTATTTGCTGCCCGGCCCGGGATGCCTGGTCGTGGTGACGAGCCGCTGGCAACTACGCGGACTGGTCGCGACCCACGGCGCCCGGCGGATCGCTCTGTCCGAATTGGACAGCGAAGAGGCGGTGGAACTGCTCGCTTCGGCCATCGGCGTCGAACGAGTGCACGAGGATCCGCTCGCGGCTGGCCGTTTCGTGGAGTATTGCGGCGGACTCCCGCTGGCGATCCGAATCCTCGCCGTACGCGCCGCACAGTTCCCGCGGCTCCCGCTGGACGAGTTCGTGGCCGCCCTGCCCTCGGACGCCGGCCGATTGAGCACCTTCGACCTCGGCGACGGCGACGAAACCAACATCCGCACAGTCTTCTCCTATTCTTACCGAGTTTTGTGCCCCTCGGCGGCCCGTCTGCTGCGGTTGCTGGCGCTGTCGGTCGGCCCGGATTTGTCGCTGGGGATGGCAGTCGCGCTCAACGGATGGTCCGAAAAGGACACTCGCGGCGCTCTCGACACGCTCGTTTCCGCGCACCTGCTCACCCAGCCGAAGCCGGGCCGGTACCAGTTCCACGACCTGATTCGCGCCTATGCCACCGAATTGTCGGAGCAGGAGGACACCGCCGCCGATCGCGCGGCAGCCAGCGAACGCCTGCTCGACTGGTGCATCGCGTCGGCGCGGAACGCGGCTCTGGCCATGCGCCCGCGCCAGCTGATGGACGAAATCGGCCCGATCCCCGCCGAAAACGCGGCCGAGTTTTCCGACTTTCACCAGGCGCTGGCCTGGTTCGTCGAGGAACACGGAAACTTGCTCTCGGTCGTCCAGTGGGCGTTCCGGATCGGCAGGTACGCGCAATGCTGGCGCTTGGCGTGGTCGCTGTTCACCTACTTCGCCGGACGCGCCCGCGTCGACGAATGGCGACACGTCTTCGAGATCGGCCTGCGAGCCGCGCGGAAATCCGGTGAGCGGCACGGGGAAGCGGCGATCCTCAATGGACTGGGCGTGATCGAGGGAGTCGCCCGGAATTACGTGCTGGCGCGCGAATATCTGGAGCAAGCGCTGGCGGTGCAGCTGGAACTGGGCTCGCTTCCCGGGGAGGCTCGGGCGCGCTACAACCTAGCGATGACCGCGCAGGACATCGAAGATTTCCCGGAAGCTTACCGGCACGGCCTGCGGTCGCTGGAAATCACGAGGGAACTGGGATTCACCTCGGTGGAGGCGAACGTTTTGCGCGCGCTGGGCGATCTGTGCGCGATGATGGGGGACTACCCGCAGGCGCTGTCGCTCGCGGACGAGGCGCTGGCCCTGGTCCCGCCGGACGATCTGCCGCAGGGCCGCTTCTCGCTGGCCGCCCGAGCCCGCGCCTTGCTCGGTTTGGGTCGGCATGTGGAGGGAATCGAGTGCCTGTCCGAGGCGGTGGACATGTTCTTCGCGATGGATGAGGAGTATGAGGCCGCGGATGTGCTCTCGGAACTGGGCACCGCACACCTGCGATACGGCCGCACCGCCGCGGCGCGGGACTGCTGGTTGCGCGCGGTTCGGTTGTTGACGCGGTTGGATCACCCGGATGCGGACCGGGTGCGGGCACAGTTGGCTGGGTTGGTGCGGGGGTAGGTTCGGCTGCAGTGGTGCGGTGCTGCAGTGCGCCATACCGCCATACCGCCACGTGCTGCGACGCTGCACCGCCGTGGTGCCGCGCCGCTGCGCCGTAACGCGCCGCCGCACCGCGCCGCCGCGATGCCACATTGCAGCACTGCCGCACTGCACCGCCGCACTGCACTGCCGCACTGCACTGCTGCGCCGTGCCGCCGTGGTGCCGCACCCGTGCCGCCGTGCCGCCGTGATGCCGTGATGCCGTGATGCCGTGGTGCCGCGCCGTCGTGGTGTCGGGATATCCGTACGGCCGCACGGCTGCGGCGGGGTGACTGCTGGTGACGCGCTCAGTCTGGCTGCTGAAACGGCTGATCCGTCCTGGCGCTGGCCGGGTGCGGGGCGCAGTCGACAAGGTTGCTGTGGCAGGGGAGTCAGGGCTGGGAGGTTCGGCGGCCAGTTGGGCTAGACCACTCAGCTACGGCCCGGATACGCACAGTCGGCCCGCTTGCTGCGGGTCAGCTGCGGTCGAGCCGCATCGGCGGAAAATTGGTTGGGCCGATCGATTCTGTCGAGGGTGGTCGCGTTCGCTGTGGCCCAAGGTCGCCGGAACCGGAGGTAGGCGAGGTCGGGCCTTGACGCGGCCGAACCTGGCAAGCAGGGGACCTTCGGCCGTTTGGCGGAAGGGTTGCCGCCGGCCGTCGGAGGGCAGCGGGGCGCGGTGGTCCGCGTGCCGACCCCCAGCGGCAGCACGTAGACCACCGGCGGCCCGTAGCGCTACTCAATCGAAGAGCGCTCACTGTCCGCTCACTGTGGTCGGTCGGTTTCGACGGGGAGGTCGAGGAGGCGGGCGAGCGTGACGGCGTTGTGCGGGGCCGCGACTTTGCTGTCGTTGTCGAAGTAGACGTGCACGTCGCGGCGGCCGCCGTCGTGCCATTCGGTGATTTTCGCGGCCCAGTCGCGCAGGGCGGAGTCGGAGTAATTGCTGGTGTAGAGCTCGTCCGAACCGTGCAGCCGGACGTAGCTGAAGTCAGTGGTCTGGTCCTCTCGGTACGGCCACGGCGCGGCGGCGTCCGAGGTCACCAGGGCTACTCGGTGTTTCTTGAGCAAGTCCAGCGCTTCGGTGGTGGTGAAGCTTGGGTGGCGCACTTCGAGCGCGTGGCGCACTGGCCGGTCGGGTCCTGGTTCGAGGAACGGTGGGGACTTGAGTTTGTCGTCGTGCTTCGCGCCGAGAGCGGCTGCTTCGCCGGTGGTGCGGGGGAGTTGGCCGAGGAACGTCGAGACTCGATCGGGGTCGAAGGTGAGTCGCGGCGGGAGTTGCCAGAGGAACGGGCCCAGTTTGTCGGTGAGGGCTAGGACGCCGGACGCGTAGAAGTTCGCGAGCGCGGTTTCGACGTCGCGCAGTTGTTTGAGGTGCGTGATGAACCGGCCGCCCTTGACCGCGAACAGGAACCCGGCCGGCGTTTCGGCGTGCCAGCCGCGGTATCGCTCCGGGCGCTGGAGGGAATAGAAGGATCCGTTGAGCTCGACGGCGTTCATCTGGCGGGAGAGGTGCTCGAGCTCGCGCCGTTGCGGCAGGCCGGAGGGATAGAACGCGCCGCGCCACGGCGGGTATCGCCAGCCGGACGTGCCTATTCGGATCTGGCCGATCTTGCTCACCGCCTTTCGCCGCCGAGGATTCCCACCTGGACGGTTGCGGTAAACCCGTCCGCGCGGCTGTTTTTGGGACAGCCGAGCTAAGAATCGGGACACGTGTCCTGGACGAAGGGACGTGGGTCTCATAGCGCGGACTCCGTTGCCTGGTCGTCGGGACGGGGCTTGGAGGGGACGGGGAGAGGAATGGGCGACGCGAGAACCTGAAATGGAAAGCGGCGGATGTCGGCCCCGGGGCGGCGCTGATGTCGGTGCGGAGGCGGACGGCGGCGCCGAAGCCGGCGGTGGCGCGCCGACTCAGCCTGCAATCCCGTCCCAGTCCGGTTTGCTTCAGTCTGCAGTCGTGCTCGGGTCAAGTTTGCGGCACCGGTCTGCAGTCGTACGCCGGTCGGGTTTGCTGAACCGGGCAGCAGTCCTGCCCCGGCCGGGTTCGCTGCACCGGGCCGCAGCCGCGCTCCGGCAGGGTCCGCCGAACCAGGCCGCAGCCTCGCTCCGGTCGCGTTTGCCTCGCGTGCCTGCAGCCCTGCTTGGGTGAGACCCGCCGGGTCTGTCCCGATCCCCCGCGGAGCGAGCCGGGGCGACGGGACTGCCCGGTCCAGCCATCCCCTTACTCCCTCATGCCCACGAGAACCTCCATCGGCGTGACTGCACCAGGGACGTCGCGTACTCGCGCAGGTTTCCCGGCTGCGTGAGGTACGTCGGGAGGCTGAAGGCTCGGTGTTCGGCCGCCACCGTCAGTGCCCTGGCGTGGGTGCGGGGTGGGGCGGAAACAGACAGTTCGAGGGAGTCGAAGCCCAGCGTCACGAGGGTCGCGCCGAAGCGGTCTTCCCAGCTGCGCAGGACTGCCGACAGCTCCGCGACCTGGTCTGTCGACTTGATCATTCCCGTCCAGCCGATGAGGGCGGGGACGTCGGCGGGGCGGTCGGCTTGGACGAGGCCCAGGCGGTGCGGGGTGCGGGCGGCAAGGATCGAGCCGGTGTTGCCTGCTTCGGCCAGGGGGTCCGAGCGGCGGTGCGAGCGTTTCGCCAGACCGGGGAAGCGGGTGTCGAACGGGCGCAGGCAGGCTCCGTCGCAGCAGGAGCCGTCCCACCAGCGGGCCAGGACCTCGGCGGGGTCGGCGTTCGCGACGCGGTGGCCGGCCGGTGCGAGGCGGCCGCGGTCGTCCAGCCAGTCTTCGCCTCGGGCGGCGAAGCGCTGGTCGGGCGGGATCAGCACGGGCCACAGCCCGGACCGCTCGAACTCCGCGACGCAGCTCAAGTACCGCTGCGGCCGCGTGAGCGGCTCTTCCGACACCCAGATCCGCCCGTGCCAGCGCCCGGGCGGCAAGGTCTGGACCGGCGGTGCCCCGACGCCGGGGCGGAACGGTGCGATCGTCATGAGCTTCCCCTCGAACTGGTGTTCGGTGCCTGCATATCGAACAGTAGTTCGAACCACCGACAATTTCCAGGGCGGCACTCGCTCATCCGTTCGAGTGAACCTCAAGAAAGTCCAGGTCGAGGGGCAGAAAGAGGCAGCGCGGGGAGACGCGGCGCATCCGGATCACAACGAACAGACCGACGGCGATCGCCACCGCAGCGAGTACGAGGGACGTGTGGCGGTCCACTGGTGACCAGCTCGCCGAGCAGGTAGCTGGCCGCGACGAACGCCCAGGCTGCCCGCCGTCGTCAGCAGCAGGAAACCGGCCTCGTCGACCGCGGCGGGGGCAACGAGTCGGCGCGAGTGGTGGGTTATCCGGGTTGGCGAGGCGAGTGGCGGCGATGGATCGTGGGTTCTCCGTACAGAGTCCCGAAACGGACCAACCACAGTGCGGGTGAAGCCGCCGTGCGAGGGATCCTGGCTGGGGACGCGACCTTGCTCCGGGAAGGCCTCGTCAGGCTCATCGGCGGTGACGGCGGCCGCGTCGGGTATCTGGCTCAAGGATCGGGTCGCGCAGGTCGGCGACTTTCTCGATTCGGAGGTGGTGCGCAGGCTGGTCGCCCACACGTCGCACGCGGACCGCAAAAGCGCCGTGGAGAAACACGCGAACGCGATCTTCGACAAGCTCGACCTGCCGCTAGCAAAGGGCTACAGCCGACGCGTGCTGGCCGTTCTCCGTTGCCTCGGTTCGTAATTCACAGCGGTCGACGCAGGTCTTCCGCGTCGACGATGTGGTACGCGTAGCCCTGCTCGGCAAGGAAACGCTGCCGGTGCGCGGCGTACTCCGTGTCCACTGTGTCCCGCGAGACGATCGAGTAGAAGTGCGCCTGCCGTCCGTCGCCCTTCGGACGCAAGAGCCGGCCCAGGCGTTGCGCTTCCTCCTGGCGCGAACCGAATGTGCCCGAAACCTGGATCGCCACCGACGCTTCCGGCAGGTCGATCGAGAAGTTGGCCACCTTCGACACCACCAGCGTGCGCAATTCGCCGCGGCGGAACTTGTCGAACAGTTCCTCGCGCTCCTTGTTCTTCGTCGCCCCCTGGATGACCGGGGCCTCCAGTTCCGCGCCCAGCATCTCGAGCTGGTCGAGGTACGCGCCGATCACCAGGGTCGGTTCGCCGGGATGCTTGTCCACAATGGACCGGATCACCGGGATTTTCGTCATCGCCGTGGCCGCGAGCTTGTACCGCTCGTCGGAGTCCGCGGTGGCGTACTGCAGGCGTTCGTTCTCGGTCAGCGTCACCCGCACCTCGGTGCATTCCGCGGGCGCGATCCAGCCCTGCGCCTCGATGTCGCGCCACGGCACGTCGTACCGCTTCGGGCCGATCAGCGAGAATACGTCGCCCTCGCGGCCGTCCTCGCGCACCAGCGTGGCGGTCAAGCCGAGCCGCCGCCGCGACTGCAGGTCCGCGGTCATCCGGAACACCGGTGCGGGCAGCAGGTGCACCTCGTCGTAGACGACCAGGCCCCAGTCGCGCGAATCGAACAGCTCCAGGTGCCGGTACTCGCCCTTGGTCTTGCGCGTGACGACCTGGTACGTCGCGATGGTGACCGGCCGGATCTCCTTCTTCTCCCCGGAGTACTCGCCGATCTCGTCCTCGGTGAGCGACGTGCGCGCGACCAGCTCGCGCTTCCACTGCCGCCCGGCGACGGTGTTGGTGACCAGGATCAGCGTGGTCGCCTTGGCGTGCGCCATCGCGGCCGCGCCGACCAGCGTTTTGCCCGCGCCGCACGGCAGCACGACGACGCCGGACCCGCCCGCCCAGAACGCTTCCGCCGCTTTCCGCTGGTAGTCGCGCAGGTGCCAGTCGTCCTCGGCGAGGTCGATCGGGTGTGCTTCGCCGTCCACGTACCCGGCGAGGTCCTCGGCGGGCCAGCCGACCTTCAGCAGCGCCTGCTTGAGCCGCCCGCGTTCGGACGGGTGCACGATCACCGTGTCGTCGTCGATCCGCGCGCCCAGCATCGGGCTGATCTTCTTGTTGCGCGAGACCTCTTCGAGGACCGCGCGGTCGGTGGTGGTCATGACCAGGCCGTGCGCCGGGTGGTTGGCGATCTGCAGCCGCCCGAACCGGCCCATCACGTCCACGACGTCGATCAGGAGCGGCTGCGGCACCGGGAAGCGCGAGTACGTGGTGAGCGCGTCCACCACCTGTTCCGCGTCGTGTCCGGCCGCGCGCGCGTTCCACAGCGCGAGCGGCGTGATCCGGTAGGTGTGCACGTGTTCGGGCGCGCGTTCCAGTTCGGCGAACGGCGCGATCGCGATCCGCGCGTCGTCGGCACGCGGATTGTCGACCTCGAGCAGCACGGTTTTGTCGGACTGGACGATCAGGGGGCCATCAGTCACCTCTCCTTTATACGTTCCCTCCCGGACCGCGGCCCGGGGATGCCAAGATGACGGGACGAAGCCGCGGGAGGGGACCCAGTGACCACACCACCGTTCGGCGTGCCGCCGGCCGCGAACCCGTATCAGCCGCCCCCGCGGCAGCCGGTGCAGGGCGGTCCGAAACGGGTGTCGGGCAAGCAGAAGGCGCTCTTCGCCGTGCTCGTCGTCGTGGCGCTCGGGCTCGGGACGCTCAGCGCGTTCGGGTTCGCCGCGGTCGTGCGCTCGACCGGGCCGCCCGTCGCGGGCAGCTGCCTCTACCTCTCGTCGCTGGGCTCGGAGACGCAGACCTACACCGGGGCGGACTGCTCCGAGCGGGCCGCCACCTACCGCGTCGACACCGTCGTCAAGGGCCGCTCCTCCTGCCGCGGCGAAGACTACGTGCGCTTCGAGCTGTACCTGTCGGCCCGCACTGCCACCACCAGCAGCAGGCCGACCCAGACGCTGTGCCTCGCGCTGAACGTCGTGTCCGGCGAGTGCGTGCGCGACGTGTCGGACGAGTCGAAGGTCGGCAAGGTCGCCTGCGACGATCCCAAGGCGGAAGCGCGCGCGGTCGTGCACGACGGCACGAAGTCGGCGTCGAGCTGCGGCGACAAGGACCTGTCGCTCGTCTACGTCGGGCCGCCGGTGCGCACGATCTGCCTGCAGCCCACCGGGGCGAGCATCTGAGCGCTACAAGGCGTTCGGCAGCATCGCCGCCACGTCCAGCCGGTTGGCGAGCTGCCCGGAGCTGTGCATGAGATCGGCCACGCGCTGCAGCCGGGTCGCCGACAGCGTGGTCGGGTAGCTGCCGAGCGAGATCAGCGCGGCGGTGGTCTGGTCGATGTCGGAGAACGTCGGCAGCGCGTCGCGCACCTTCGCCGAATCGGACGCGGCGAGCTGGGCCTGGGTGAGGACGTTCCGGAACGCCGTCAGCGTGCGCGGGTTCGCGGCGGCGAACTGGCCGGTCGCGGCGTAGCCCGAGGCCGGGAAGTCGAGGGTCGCGCCGGTCGAGCCGTCGGCGAGGATCTGCGCGCCCAGTTCCTTCTCCGCGCGGGTGATGTACGGCTCGACCATCAGCGCCGCGTCCGCGTCGCCGGACTGCAGCGCGGCGGGCATCTGCCCGAACGGGCGGGTCACGAAGCGAATCTTCGCTTTGTCGACGCCCGCCGTGCCGAGGACCGCCCGCGCGGTGAGCGCGCCGATGTCGTCGGGGGAGTCCACGGCGACGGTCGGCGATTTCTTCGCGGTCGGTTCGGAGTAGTCGGAGCCGGGCAGCGTGACGAGCGCGATGGTCGTGCGGCCGAAGGTGTACGCCTCGCCTTGCAATTGCAGCGCAGTGCCGGACCCGGCGGCGCGGAACAGCGACACGTCGCTGCCGAACGTCACATCGACCTGACCGGACTTCAGTTTTTCCACGCCGTCGCCGTCGCCGAGTTCCACCAGTTGGACGTTCAGCCCGGCCTGGCGGAACTTTCCCGCCGCGACCGCGATCCGCAGCGGGGCGGTGTCGATCGGGTTCGCGACGCCGACCCGCAGCGTCGCGCGTTCCGGCGGTTGCGCTTGTCCGGCGTCACTGGATCCGAACACGGAGCAGCCGCTGAGTGCGAACAACGTCGCCACCAGCGCAAACCTCAGACCGGTCGCTTTCACTCGCCATCCCCTGCCGGGAGAATCTCTGCCTCGTGCTGGATCGTATGGGCCGCTGCCCATACGATCGCCCGCAGGGCGGTGCCCCCGCCAGGGTGGCTTCCCGATCTTTTTCGCCGGGAACTACCGAGCGGTAGTTTCCGGCCGGAGCCCGAGGACGTCCGTGGGCAGAGGTTCCCGCGGTGGAAAAGGAAGCACAGGTGACCCGTCGCGACGACCGTCCCCGTTCGGGTGACGCGGCGGATCCGGCTGCCTCGCGTCCGGTCGGCGGCCGGTGGCGGCTGCGGAACTGGCGGCTGCGCACCAAGCTGTTCGTCGTCCTGCTGATCCCCGCGCTCGCCGTGGTCGTGCTGGTCGGCCTGCGGGTCAACAGCGACCTGCGCGACGCCCGCCAGCTCGCCGAGTTCGCCGCGCGCTGCCGGGTCGACTCGACGGTCGCCGAGGTCGTGCACCAGCTGCAGCGGGAGCGCGACGTCACGGTCCGGTTCGTCGCGGGCGACCGCAAGGGCCCGACCGACGTGCTCGTCGGCCAGCGCACCCGCGTCGACCTGGCGATCGGCGCGTTCGAGCGGTCGCTCGCCGACAGCAAGCCGCGGCTGGACGACTCCGCGGCGGGCGATCTGCAGCAGAGCGACGACCGGTTGCGGGTCCTCGGTGGCCTCCGGTACTCGGCCGAACACTCGGCGTATCCGGCCGACGCGGTGCTTCGTTCGTACAGCGAGCTGATCTCCGGCCTGCTCGACATCAGCGACACCGCTGCGGCGGACGTCACCGAACCCGACCTGGCCCGGCTGCGGCTGGCCGGCAACGCGCTCGCGCGGATCAAGGACCAGATGTCGGTCAAGCGCGCGGTCATGTCCGAGGCGATCGCGCAGGGCACGCTCAACCGGGACCGGACGCGCGCGCTGCTCGGCGCGGAGGCCGAACTGGCCGCCGCGCGCAGCGACTACCGCACCTTCGCCACGCCGGACGAGCAGCGGATGTACTCGGACACGGTGATCGGCATCGTCGTCGACATCGGCAACGACATGGTCGAGTCGGCGCTCACGCGCACCGAGAACAACCAGCCGCTGTCCGGTCTGGACGCGGACCAGTGGGACACCGCGTCGACGTACACGGTCAATCTCGCCCACCAGGTCCAGCAGGCGCTGCTCGTCCAGCTCCAGGAGAAAACTGACGCGCGGGCCGCCAGCGCCCGTGCGTCGACGATCTGGGACGGCGGAATCGTCATCGGTGTCCTGTTGGTCGCCGGTGTCCTGTCGGTGGTGATCGCGCGCTCGCTGCTGCGGCCGTTGCGGATCCTGCGCCGCACCGCGCTGGAGGTCGCCGACCATCGGCTGCCCGAGGCCGTGCAGCGGCTGCTCACCGAGCCCGATCCGGCACCCGAGAATCTGCGGCACCGGGCCGCGGTCGCGCCGGTGCCGATCTTCACGCGCGAGGAGGTCGGGCAGGTCGCGCGGGCCTTCGACGCGGTGCACGGCGAGGCGGTCCGGCTGGCCGCCGAGCAGGCGATGCTGCGCGAGAACGTGAACGCGATGTTCGTCAACCTGTCGCAGCGCAGCCAGGACCTGGTAGAGCGGCAGCTGTCCGTGCTCGACCGGATGGAGGCGGGCGAACAGGACCCGGAGACCCTCGGCGGCCTGTTCGAACTCGACCACCTCGCCACCCGGATGCGGCGCAACAGCGAGAACCTGCTGGTGCTGTCCGGCACCGACCTGGTGCGCGAGGACACCGGACCGGTGGTGGCCGACGAGATCATCGGGGCCGCACTGTCCGAAGTGGAGGATTACCAGCGGATCGAGATCGGCCCGGCGCCGGCGCTCGCGGTGCGCGGCGACGCGGTCAACGACCTGGTGCACGTGGTGTCCGAGCTGCTGGAGAACGCCACCCGGTATTCCGGGCCGCAGGCGCCGGTCACCGTGGAGAGCGCGCGGACGCCGGACGGGGCGTGGCGGATCGAGATCACCGACCGCGGCGCGGGCATGCCGCAGGCGGAGATCGACCGCACCAACGCGCGGCTGGCGCATCCGCCGGAGGTCGACGTCGAGGTGTCGCGGCGGATGGGCCTGTTCGTGGTCGCGACACTGGCCGAACGGCACGCCATCGCGGTGAAGCTGAGCCCGGCCGAGGGACGCGGTCTCACCGCGACGGTCGTCGTTCCGGCGGCGCTGATCACCGAGGCCCCGCCGCTGCCGCAGCCGCCCGCGCCGGTCGAACCGGAACCCGCGCCGGAGCCGGAGCTGCTGGCCCCGCTCGCGCCGCTGGCCCCGGCCGAGGAGCCGGAGGAACCCGTCGAGCTGGTCGCGCCGACGCTCGAGGACGCGGGTCCGCTGCGGCGGGCGCCGGTGGTCGAGGAGGCGGCGTCGTGGCCGGTCGAGTCTTCGCGGTCGCATCTGGAGATCGACGCGCCGACGGACCGGATGCCCGCGTACCGCGACGTGCTGTCGCGCTGGTTCGATCTCTCGGCTCCTGCGGAGGAGCCGGTGGCGCCGGAGCCGCGGGTGGTCGCGCCGATGCCGGAGGTGCCCGCCTTCGAGCCCGAACCAGAGCCGGAGCCGGAGCAGGAGAGCGAGCCGGAGATCGTCGAACCGCGGCACGCCTACGAAGCGCCGCCGGAGTTTCCGACCGAAGACCCGGACGCGGCGGCCGCCCCCGAATGGCCGACTCCGGAGCACCTGGAACAAGAGGACGGGGCCGAGGACACCTGGCCGTTCCTGCGGGTCGCCGACGTGGCGGACGGCCCCGCCGCGGAGGCGGAGCCGCGGCCGATACTCTCGCTTTCCCCCGACGCGGTGCGCGCCCGGATGACGAGCCTGCAAGGCGGCTTCCGGCGCGGCAGGCACGCCAGGGGGGAAGACACCCCGCCACTGGATCGAAACGGATGAGGCATGAGTTCGAACACCGCCCTGCTGGAAGTGATCGCGCTGGGCGCGCGGGACGCGGAGCGGGCGCAAGAGGGCGGAGCGGACCGGCTCGAACTGGTCTCCGACATGGCCAGCGACGGGCTCACCCCGAGCGAGGCGACGGTGCGCGAGGTGCTCGCGGCCACTGATTTGCCGGTGCGCGTGATGCTGCGCGCGGAGAACACTTTCGACGCCCGCGCGATCGACGAGCTGTGCGCTTCGGCGGCCCGGCTGGTGTCCGCGGGCGCGCGGGAGTTCGTGTTCGGCTTCCTGACCGAGGACGGCGAGGTCGACGCCGAAGCGTGCCGCGCGCTGCTGAAGGAGATCGACGGACGGCCGTGGACGTTCCACCGCGCCATCGACCGTTCGCGCGACCCGATCGCCGCGTACGACGTGCTGGCCGAGCTTGGCTGCGACACTGTGCTCGCGGCGGGGCACGCGAACGGTGTCGCGAGTGGACTGTCGGTGCTGCAGCAGCTGGCGCGGCGGACCGACGGCCCCACGCTGCTGGTCGGCGGCGGCCTGCGGGCGCAGCAGGTGCATTTGCTGCGGGCCGGCGGCGTGCGCGGCTTCCACGTCGGCGGCGCGGTGCGTCCGTCCGGGTGGGACGCTCCGGTGGACGCGGCGGCCGTGCGCGAATGGGCCGAACTCGTCAAAGGCTGACCCGCTAGTCCATTCGAGAAGGGAACCTCGCCGGGAATTCCGATTCCGGCAAGGTTCCCTTTTTTGCTTGACGAGCACAGTGCGGGTGTGCGCGCAAGCGGTCCGGAATGTCCGGGGCTTCCGTCTTCCGACGTCCGATGGTTTCCGGATTCGGCGGGACATCGCGGCGGTAATCAGTCATAAATCGTGCAAGTGGAAAACAAACCAACCCGCGATAAGGACAGCCAAAAGTAGGTTTCTTTGTTTCGAACGGTTTTTTAGGGTCGGGATACGGGTCGGTACCGCGATTTAGCCGGCCCGGTCCCCGCCTCTCGAGAGGAATTCTCATGCGCTTGCGCAAGCTCGTCGCCGCCGCGGTTCCGCTGCCGGCGTTGCTGTGCCTGTCCGTGGCCGGCGTCGCGAACGCCGATCCGCTGGTCGCCCTTTCCGGCAACGCCGCCCCGCTCGCCGCCAGCGCGCGGTCCGGCGATGTCGCCGCTGAGCAGCAGATTCCCGCCGCCCTGTCCCTCAAGCTGCACAACCAGCAGGCGCTGGCCCGGTTCCTCGCCGACGTGCAGGACCCGGCGTCGCCGCAGTACCGCCATTTCCTCTCTCCGGAGCAATTCACTGCGGCATTCGGCCCAACGCAGGCCGAAGCGGAGCAGGCGGTGAATTTCCTCAAGCGCAGCGGTGCGCAGGGCATTGAGGTTTCCGGAAACCGCCAGGCGATCACCTTCTCGGCGACTGCCGGCCAGCTGGAATCCGCCTTCCATACGCGGCTCGGCAATTACACCGACACCGTCACCGGCCGGAAGTTCTACGCGAACGACTCCGCGCCGGAACTGCCCGCGTCGGTGTCCGCGGTGGTCGATTCGGTCGTCGGCCTCGACAACCACGCGGTGAAGCACCACGCGAAACCGGCGGCGGCGCCGCGCACGGTCAAGCCGGTGACTCCGGCCGTCCTCAAAACCGCGTACGGCACCAGCGGCATGTCCGCCACCGGCGCGGGAGTGAACGTCGGCTTCGTGGAGTTCGACGGCTACAAGAAGTCCGACATCACCGCGTACGACACCAAGTACGGCCTCAAGGCGGGCACGGTCAACACGGTTTCGGTCAACGGAGCCAACTACGACGCCAGCCCCGGCGACGGCCAGACCGAGGTCGACCTGGACATCGAGGTCGTGCACGCGCTCGCCGCCCCGGCCAACGACTACGTGTACGAGGCACCGAACTCCAACGCGGGCGAGCTGGCGATGTACCAGAAGATCGCGTCGGACAAGCAGGTCAGCGTCGTCTCGATCTCGTGGGGCTCCTGCGAGGCGGCGGAGGGCTCGGCCGCGGCCAACAGCGTCGACAAGGCGATCGCGACCGGCACCGCCGAGGGCATCAGCTACTTCGCCGCCGCGGGCGACGACGGCACCACCGACTGCGCCCGCCAGACCGGCAGCAAGGCGCAGGCCGTGGACTTCCCGGCGTCGAGCCCGAACGTCTCCGGCGTCGGCGGCACGCAGCTGTCGGTGACCTCGACGAACGGCTACAGCAGCGAGACGACGTGGAACGACGGTGCCACGGGCGGGGCCGGCGGCGGTGGCATCTCGACGCTCTTCGCCGCGCCGTCGTGGCAGTCCAAGCAGAGCACGACCAAGCGCAAGGTCCCGGACGTCGCGGGTGACGCGGCGCAGGGTTCGGCCTACACGATCATCTCCGGCGGACAGACCGGGAACGTGTGGGGCACCTCGGGCGCGGCTCCGCTGTGGGCGGGCTTCGCCGCGCTGCAGAACCAGGTCCACAAGGGCGGCCTCGGCAACCTGAACCCGAAGTTCTACAGCATCGGCAACGGTTCCTCGTACGGTTCCGGTTTCCACGACGTGACCACCGGCAACAACACCTTCAACGGCACCACCGGCTTCTCCGCGGGCAAGGGCTACGACCAGACGACTGGCTGGGGCTCGTTCAACGGCTCCGGACTGTCCACCTTGATCGGCTGAGCACCGCTTTCGCGAGCGCCTGTCCCGGTTGCCGGGGCAGGCGCTCGCGCGTGTCTTGTGGACCGGGGGCGACTGCGGACAATGGCTGATTGACCAAGATCCGGGACGCTGTTTTGATGGCCGGGTGCAGCCTCTCCTGACGCCTGAGCAGCAGGTCCTCGTCGACCGAGCCGCCAAGCTCGCGGACATTTTCGCCGAGCGCGCGGCCGAGCACGACCGGGACAACACCTTCCCGCACCAGAACTACGACGACCTGCGGGAGGCGGGCTTCCTCCGGCTGTCGGTCCCGGAAGAACTCGGCGGCTTCGGCGCCGGGCTGCCGGAAATCCTGCCGGTGCTGGAACGGCTCGCGATAGGCGACGGCGCGACCGCGCTGGCGTTCACGATGCACCTGTCGCCGCTGGGACAGTGGGCGAGCGTGTGGCGGCGCACGAAGGCTCCCCGGCTGGAGCAACTGCTGCGCAAAGCGGTCGACGGCGAACTGGTCTGGGCGTCGATCACCAGCGAAACGGGTCTGCGCAACGACCTGACGGACGCGAAAACCCGCGCGGTCCGCGTCGAAGGCGGCTTCGAACTGACCGGCCGCAAGAGCTTCGCGACCAACTCGGCGGTCGCCACGCACTGCTCGACCACCGCCCGCTACGAGGCAGCCGACGGCGGCCCGCGGCTGCTGCTGTGCCAGATCGCGCTGGACCAGCCGGGCGTGACGATCCACCAGACGTGGAACACCATGGGCATGCGCGGCACCCAGAGCAACGACGTCGAATTCGACAAGGTGTTCGTCGAGGACGCCGCGGTCGTGCATTCGCTGCCGGTGAAACACCTCGACTCGCGAGTGCTGGAAACCGTGTGGGCCTGGGCGATGCCCGCGTTCTCGGCGGTTTACACGGGAATCGCGGCGGGTGCGCTGGACTGGACCGTGCGAACGCTGATCCAGCGCGGCAAGGCCGAGGATCCGGTGCTGCAGGACGTGATCGGCGAATGCCAGATCCTGCTGGAAAGTTCGCGCGCGCTGATCTACCGCCAGGCCGACGAGGTGACGAGCCGCCGCCTGTTCACCGGAGACATCCAGGACGGCGTGGCCCGCAGCGCGATCGTGAAGTACACGGCGGCGAACAACGCGGTCCAGGTAATGCAGCGCCTGGTCGACGCGCTGGGCGGCATGGCTTACACGAAGGCGCTGCCGTTCGAGCGAATGTGGCGGGACGTGCAGGCGAGCACGTTCATGCCGATGGGAAACCTGGCGACCCGGAAGCTGGTGGGGGCCAACGTGCTGGGGGTGCGGACGTTGCCGGAGATCGGTCCGGACGAGACTGGGCCGGATTCGCGCGCCAAGGGCTGAACGGGGGAACCCGGTGGCGATCGTCGCCGCCGTCGGAGGCGGCACCGCAGCCGGGATCGGCGGTGCCGCGAGTGTGGGCTCCAGCGCGGCCGAGGGCAAGAAGTCCGCGAAACGCGGTCGCGAGGACGAGACCTTCAGCCGGTTCAAGCTCAAACAGCTCAAGCACACGGCCAAACACGAGATCGACTGCCTGCGGAACTCCACCGACGGCGTCCGCGACTGCCTCGCGGAGCACCGCTGCACCTCATTGGACCGAAATCTCTTCGCCGTCGGCGACGGGCACGGCAACGCCGCGGTGATTTCCGTTGCCCGCGTGTGGTTTCCGAAGAAGAGCGACGCCGAAGGCTGCGAGAAGGTCGAGGAGGTGCAGGGCAGCGGGGACATCAAACCCCCCAGGCCCTGCCCTGCTCGGCCTCGACGGCGTGAAGTTCTCCGGGCACCACTTCCAGTCCAGAGTGGACGGACGGCCGATGGTGGTCGCCGAGACGGAAACCGTTGCCGGACAAGTTGATTCCAGAACCCTCGACGCTCTCGCGGACGTCTCGGTGCGGTTCCCGAAGCTGTGACTACTTCTTCTCCGAAACGACAGTGTCCGTCGCTTCCGAAGCAGCCGCCTCCGCCGCCTCCTGCTCCGCCAGATCAGCCGCCGCCTGGACCGCCGGGCCGTGCAGCAGCCGAGCCACTTCGCCGCGCAGCGAGACGAATTCCGCTGATTCCCGCGTGGTGATCTGGTCCCGCTGGGCGGGCAGGTCCACCGGCAGATCCGCCACGATCCGCGCGGGCGACTTCGACAGGACCAGCACCCGGTCGCCCAGGTACACGCTCTCGTCGATGTCGTGCGTCACGAGCAGCACCGTCGTGCCCTGTTCGACCTGGACCCGGCGCAGCAGGTCTTCCAGTTCGAACCGCGTCTGGGCGTCCACCGACGCGAACGGCTCGTCCATCAGCAGCAGCGCCGGGCGGCTCGCCAGCGCGCGGGCGATCGACACCCGCTGCTGCATGCCGCCCGACAGCTGCCACGGGTACTTGTTCACCGCGGCGGACAGGCCGACCGCTTCGAGGGCCTCGGCGGCCCGGGCGCGCCGGGTCGCCTTGTCGAGTTTGCTCCAGCGCAGCGGGAATTCGACGTTCTTCGCGACCGACAGCCACGGGAACAGGGAACGGCTGTAGTCCTGGAACACCACGGCGAGATCGTCCGGCACCGAGGTGACGCGGTCGCCGTGCAGGCTCACCGTGCCCGCGGTCGGCGGGATCAGGCCGGCGATCGCGCGCAGCAGGGTGGACTTGCCGCAGCCGGACGGGCCGACGATGCACGCCAGCTGTCCGGACTCCACCGTGAACGACAGTTCGTTGACCGCGACGTGCGCGGACTCGCCGCTGCCGTAGCGGTGGCTGAGGCCGGAGACCTCGAGCATGGTCGACATAACGGGAAACCTTCCTAGTTCCGGCCGGGCTGCCAGCCGAGCACCCGGCGTTCGAGGCCGAGCAGCGCGGCGTTGAACCCGTACCCGAGGATGCCCAGCAGCACGATCCACGCCCACATCTGGTCGAAGTCGTACGAGCGCTGGGCGGCGAGCAGCGCGTAGCCGATGCCGTTGAGCGCCCCCACCAGTTCGGAGATCGCCATCAGGATCAGCGCGATCGAAAGCGACAGCCGGAGCCCGGCGAAGATCTTCGGCAGCGCCGAGGGCAGCACGACCAGCCCGATCCAGTACCGCTTCGGCGTGCGGAACGCGCGCGCCGTCTCCACCTTGACCTTGTCGACCGACCGGACTCCGTCCACGGTGTTCATCAGAACCGGCCACAGCGAACCGAAAATAATGGTCGCGGTCTGCATGCCCGGCCCGATGCCGAACAGGATGATGAACACCGGCACCAGCGCGGGCGGCGGGATGGCGCGGAAGAACGCGAACAGCGGCCCCACGTAATCCATTCCGGTGCGCGAGCGGCCCAGCGCGGTGCCGAGCGCCACGCCGATCACCACCGCCAGCAGCCAGCCGCCGAGCACCCGGCCGAGGCTCGGCAGGATGTGGTCGAACACCGGGTCGCCGAGGAACACCTGCGAGGCAGGCCCGGAGAACCACAGTTTCGCCGCCGCGGCGGCGATTTTCGACGGCGGCGGGAAGAACACGCTTTCGCTCAGCCGGGTCGCGATCTCCCACAGCACCACCACGATCGCGAACAGCAGCCACTTGCGGGCGAACCCGCCGAGGCCGCGGCTCATCCGGCGCGTCACGGTGGACGGCTTCTCGACCACGCTCACGCGGCGGCTCCTTCGACGGCGCTGCTCCAGCGGAACAGCCGATGCCCCAGTCGTTCCAGGCCCTCGTTGACGAGGAAGCCGAGGATCCCGGCGATGACCGTCCCGGCGAGCACCAGGTCCATCCGGCCCGGTCCGGAACTGGCCTCGAGGACGAACTGCCCGATGCCGAGTTTCGCCCCGGCCAGGAATTCCGTGCTGATCACGAGAATCAGCGAAATCGCCGCGGACAGCCGGATCCCGGTGAACACGAACGGCGCGGCGTGCGGCAGCGCGACCGAGGTCAGCACGCGAGCGCGCGGAGTTCCGTACGTGCGCGCGGTTTCCAGCAGCAGCGGGTCGATCTCGGCCAGCGCGTAAATGGTGTTGAAGAGGATCGGCCACACCGCCGCGTACACGGCGAGCGTGATCTTCGCTTCCGGGCCGCCGCCGACGACGATCAGCACCAGCGGAATCAAGGCCACCGAAGGGATCGGCCGCAGGAATTCGACGATCGCCTTGGTCGCGTCGCGCAGCCACGGGATGCTGCCGAGCAAAAGCCCCGCGGGAACCGCGATGGCGATCGAGATGAGCAGCGCGATCATCCACGCGAGCACCGAGGCGATCACGTCGCGGACGAATTCGACGTCGCCGAGCAGTTCGCCGATCCGGGCGAACACGACGCTCGGCGGGGGAAGGTCGTTCTGGTCGATCAGACCGGCCCGCACGACGGCCTCCCAGATCAGGAGGAAGCCGAGCAGGCCGGTCAGGTTCCGGACGAGGCGCACGTCAGGACGCGTTCGCCTGCGGGACGATCATCGACTGCACGTCGATCTTCGACTGGATGGAACCGAACTGCTGCAGCAGGTCCGGCACGCGCTGGATGCGTCGCGCGTCCAAAGTGGACTGGAAGGTCAGCAGGTTCGTGATCTTCGCGGTCGCCTCGTCCACCTTCGAGTACTGGATCATCAGCGGCTCGATCTTGGAGCGGTCGGACGCTTCCTTGGTGGCGCGCAGCATCGCGCGCTGGAACGCGGCGACGGTCTTCGGGTTGGCGTCGGTGAACTTGCCGAGCGAGCCGTAGCCCGCGGTCGGGAAGTCCTTGGTGCCGCCGGAAGCGGTGTCGATGACCTCGACCGTCCCGTTGACCTTCGCCGACTGCGTGATGAACGGCTCGGTCAGGAAGCCCGCGTCGATGTCGCCGCGCTTGACCGCGGGGCCGATGTCCGGGAACCGCAGCGAAACCCACTTCACGTCGGTGAAGTTCACGCCGTTGTCGCGCATGACCGACTTGGTCAGGGTGTCGCAGATCGTGTTGGTGGCGGTGATCCCGATCTTCTTGCCCGCCAGGTCGTGCACGCTCTTGATGTTGCTGTTCGGCATGGCCACGACCTCGGTGCTCTTCGGGCCGGCCGAGGAAGCGTCGGCGACGAGCTTGATGTCCGCGGCGCCCTTGCTCTTGGCGATGAAGAACGGCGTGTAGCTCGCGTAGGCGATGTCGACCTCGCCCGCCTGCAGCTTCTGCAGCGACGCGTCACCGCTGGCGGCGTCGACGGCCTCGACCTCGAGACCCTCGTTCTTGAAGTAGCCGTTCTGGACCGCGAGGTGGAACGGCGCCACGTCGATCGTCGGCATGATCGAGACCTTGATCTTGGCCTTCTCGACCCCGGAGCCGCCCTTCGAGCCGCCCGAATCGTCCGATCCGCCCAGCAGGCCGCACCCGCTGGCGGTCAAGGCCACGCCGCCCGCCATCGCGAGAGACAGGAACCCGCGCCTGCCGTAGCCGCGCCGGCTGCTCACCGCTTCATCAAACAAGGTCGCTCCTAGCAAATGGGCCCGCGTCTGGGATGGACGCGGGGGGAAGGTGGCTCATTGTCCGGAGTCACGCGGCTACTGTAGAGAAACAGGACGATCACTCACAATGGGTGTTCATATACGATTCAGAAGTGGCACTGGTCACTCGATCAGGTGATCGAATCCGCTGGTATGGCGGGGTATGTGAACGTGCCGTGGGTGCCCGATGGGCCTTGATCCGCTGCCTGGGTGCTCTCCGGGCAACTTCTGGAGGGTTACAAATGGGCCAAGCGTTCGCTACCCTCTGCTCCTGCAATGTGAGGTGTGGACCACCGATGTAGTGAGAGCCCGGACTTGGGAAAAGGCTCTCCGCGCACGCCGGCGACAAGCCGGCGGGGGGTGGCCTCGGCCGAACGGACTAAGAGATCGACCACGTGCGGGGACCGAACGTCATGCCAGACCTGAACCGATTCCGCGCCCGAGGCGACGGGCAGTCGCATCTCGAAGTCGATCTTTTCACTCGAAAGGGTGTAACGGTCCGGGGCGCGGTCCAGACCACTCAGGTGGCGGATGACCTGCCGGGAGCGTGCGCGTAGTGGCCACGAGCACGGCAGGTTCGGAATCAACGGGCCCCTCGGGCCCGGACGGTGGTGCGGCGGTGCCGAACGAAGACACCGCGGGGGCAGGGGAGGCCTCCGCTCAGGAGAACGCGGGGACCGCGCAGCAGCGGTCCTGGCTCGCGCTCGGCAACTGGCGGTTGCGGTCCAAGCTCGCGCTCATTCTCCTCATCCCCACGGTCACCGCGCTGGTGCTCGGCGTGCTGCGCGTGGTCGACGACGTCCGGTCGGCGGTCGACCTCAACCACACCGCCAACCAGGTCGCCTTCGCCGAGAAGGTCACCGCGGTGGTGCACGACCTGCAGCGCGAGCGCGCGCTGGCCGTGGTCCGGATCTCGTCCGGGGACCCGCTGCGCCAGACCGGCCTCGACGCGCAGATGGCCAAGGTCGACCGCGACGTCGACGACCTGCGCAACGCCGCGGTCAACCTCGACAACGAGGACCAGGCGGCGAGCGACCGGTACGCGCACGGCCTCCAGCGCCTCGACGCGCTGCGCCCGCTGCGCGCGGCGATGACCACGTCGGCCTACTCCGACCGCGCGGTCCTCGACACCTATTCTTCGGTGCTCGACTCGCTGATCCAGCTCGGCCGCGAGGTCTCCACCGCGACCACCAACCGCGACCTGCTCCGCCTCGGCACGAGCACGCAGTCGATCAGCGAGGCGAAGGAGTTCATCCTCCGCGGCGACTCCGCGCTGCAGATCGCCGCGTTCCGCGACGGCTTCCCGGGCAACCTGATCGACGAGACCCGGGCCGCCGAGGCCAGCGGCGACGCGTCGATCACCGCGTTCCTGGCCAACGCCACCGGCGACCAGGTCCAGCTTTACAACGACACCTACTCCGGCCCCGAGGTCGACGAGCGTCGGCGGTTGCAGACACAGGCGTTTTCCTTCGCGCAGGGCGGCCAGCCGCTCAACCTCGACGGCACCAAGCTCGGCCAGGACTCCACCGTCGCCGCCGACAAACTGCGCGCGGTCGAGGTCAACCTGCTGACCCAGCTGCGCGCGCAGGCCGACGAAATGGCCAGCAACGCGGTGCGGTCCGCGTGGGTCGGCGGCGTCATCGTCCTCGCCGCGCTGGTCGCCGCGCTGATGCTGATGCTCGTCATCGCCCGCCTGATGCTGCGCCCGCTGCGGGTGCTGCGGAAGACCGCGCTGGACGTCGCCTACACCCGGCTGCCGGAAACCGTGCAGGCCATCCTGGACGACCCGGACCCGGTCAACGCGTCGAAGAAGGCGGTCGACCCGGTCCCGGTCCTCACCCGCGACGAGATCGGCGAAGTGGCGCGCTCGTTCGACGTGGTGCACGAGCAGGCGGTCAAGATGGCCGCCGAACAGGCACTGCTGCGCGAGAACGTCAACGGCATCTTCGTGAACCTCTCCCGGCGGTCGCAGCGGCTGGTGGAACGCCAGCTCGGCGTGATCGACCGGCTCGAGGCCGACGAGCAGGACCCGGACCATCTCGCGAGCCTGTTCGAACTCGACCACCTGGCGACCCGGTTGCGCCGGAACGGCGAATCGCTGCTGGTGCTTTCGGGCGCGGGCCTCGCGAAGTCGGTGCCCAAGCCGGTGCCGGCGGCCGACGTCATCGGCGCGGCGGTGTCGGAGATCGAGCAGTACGCCCGCATCGAGATCGGCATCGTGCCCGAGGTGGCGGTGCAGGGCCTCGCGATCCACGACCTCGTGCACGTGCTCGCGGAACTGCTCGACAACGCGACCTATTTCTCCGAACCGGAAACCAAGATCACCGTCCGCGCGGTCATCACGCGCAAGAAGGCGCTGGCGATCCAGGTCACCGACCACGGCGTCGGGATGAGCGAGGAACGCCTCGCCGAGGTCAACGAGCGCCTCGCCGACCCGCCGGACCTGGACGTGTCGGTGACCCGGCGGATGGGTCTGTACGTGGTCGCGCGGCTGGCCCAGCGGCACGGCATCGAGGTGCGGCTGCGGGAGAACGAGGACATCGAGGGCGGCGTGATCGCCCGCGTCGTGGTCCCGGCCGAGCTGCTGACCCAGGTCCGGACCGTTTCGCCGACGATGCGGAACACTCCGCCGCCGCCGAACCGCAACGAGGTCTCGCACCCGAGCCTCCCGCCGGTCAACCGCGACCCGGAGCCCTCGAACCCGCTTCCGCTCGCGCCGCCGCCCTCGTCCGCCGAGCTGACCGAGGCGCTGGGCTCGACGGGTTCGGCCGGAGCGTCCGAGAACGGCGGCCTGGTCCCGCTCGACCAGCCGATCAGCCTCGACGACCTCGTCGCGGGCAACCGGGCGGCCGGTCCGTTCCTCAGCCCGGCGACGCCCGCTTCGGAAGCGCCGGCGTGGCCGACCGCGGAGGACCTCGCGCCGCTCACGCGCGAATCGTACGGCGAGGGCGCGAGCCTGGCGCAGACCGAATTCCCGCCGCTGGTGCTGCCGAAGCGGGAGCCGAAGTACGTCGCGCCGGAATCCCCGAAGGAACCGCCGCCCGCCGAGCCGGACGGTTCCGCAGCGCTCGAGGACGACGTGCCCACCCGGCGGCTGCCGATCTACCAGTCGGTGCTGTCGCGCTGGTTCAGCGAAGGCGAGGACAGCGAGCCCGCGACGGCGCAGTCCTCGTCGCCGGAGCCGGAAGCCGCCGAGGCCCCCGCCGCCGAGCAGGAAGAAGCCCCGGCGGAACCGCGGGAGCGGGTGCCCGAGAAGCTCGAATCGACGCCGCTCTACCCCGGTTCCGACGAACCGGAGGACGACAGCTGGCACAGCGTCTCCGACGAGGGCTGGCAGGCGGCGCAGTCGCTGCTCGAATCCAAGAACGAGGAGATCACGCCCGCCGGGCTGCCCAAGCGCGTGCCCAACGCGTACCTGGTCCCCGGCTCGATCGGCAACGCGCCGGAACCGGCGCAGCAGCAGAACTCCTTCACCGACGCGACCGCCGGAATGCCCGGAACGGGTGCGATCACCCGCTCGGCGACGGCTGCCCGCAGCCGGATGGCAAGCTTCCAGCGTGGGTACAAGTCCGGCAGGCACGCGCTGAAGGAGCGGCCGCCGGAAGCCCGGCTCGACGACGACGGGGTTCGCGTCACCGGGGCCGGGTATGTGAGCGACAGCAGTGAGGAGCGAGAGTGACACGGGCGGGAGTGCAGCCGGGAGGCGGCTCGGTGCAGCCGAACGGCAGGCAGGCCGGCGGCAGCGCGGCGAGCAGCTTCGCGTGGCTGATCACGGACTTCGTCCACCGGGTGCCCGGTGCGGCGCACGCGGTGGTCGTCTCGGCCGACGGTCTGCTGCTCGCGTCTTCGCGCGGGCTGCCGAAGGACCGGGCGGACCAATTGGCGGCCGTCGCCTCGGGGCTGACCAGCCTCGCGCGCGGGGCGGCGAAGGTGTTCGAGGGCGGCCCGGTCGCGCAGACCGTGGTCGAGATGGCGAACGGATTCCTCTTCCTGATGTCGGTGTCCGACGGCTCGTGCCTCGCGGTGCTGGGCTCGCCGGAAAGCGACATCGGCTTGGTGGTGTACGAGATGACTCTGCTGGTCGAACGGGTCGGCCAGCAGCTGACACCGGAGATGCGGGCACAACTGCAGGGCGCTGCGGTCCGTCGCTAGGCGGACCTAGGACTACAGGAGTAAACCGTGGACGACGGGCGCTTGCGCGGCGACGGCCGGCTCGGTGACGAGCACACCGGCGGCTGGGGCGATCGGGATCAGAGCCGGGAGGACTGGAAGTCCTTCCGGGACCGGGTCGACCGCGAATGGCGTTCGAGGGACGTCCACGCCGCGGATTCGGAGCCGGTGCGCGAACCGCCGAACTGGCTGACCGATTCCAACGCCGGGCAGCAGCCGGGCATCACCGCGGTGCCCGGGTACCGCGAGCGGTTGCTCGGCGGACCGGGTTCGGAGCTGTTCGGCGGCGCGAGCGGGCCGCTGTACGACTCGGCCGAGTTCGCCGCGTTCAGCGCCGAACGCGACCGGTCGCCCGGGCCCCCGAGTTCGCCGTCGAACGACCTGGCCGCGGCGCTGCCGCTGCAGGCGGCCGGGGAATACGCGGACGAGCCCGCCGAGGTGGAGACCTCCGGGCTGGTCCGGCCTTACTTCCGCACCCGGGGACGCACGAAACCGACCTACGACCTCGCGATCGAGGCGCTGGTGTCGACGAGCGAGCAGGGCAGGGTGCTCGACCGCGTCCGCGTGCCGGAGCACCGGTCGATCTGCGACCTGTGCCTCGACACCCGGTCGGTCGCCGAGGTGGCCGCGCTGCTGCGGCTGCCGCTCGGCGTGGTGCGGGTGCTGATTGGTGACGTGGCGGGCCTCGGCCTGGTGCTCGTGCACACGAGCAGCAGCACGAATTCGGGCGACCGCCCCAGTATCGAGTTCATGGAAAGGGTGCTCAGTGGGCTTCGGAGAATTTGACTCCGACGCGAACACACCGCATACGGGTCCGACCTCGTCGGCCAAGATCGTGGTCGCGGGTGGGTTCGGTTCGGGCAAGACGACTCTGGTCGGGGCGATCTCCGAGATCGACCCGCTGACCACCGAGGCCATGATGACCGAGGCCAGCGTGGGCCACGACGACGTGTCGGCCACGCCGAACAAGTCGACCACCACGGTGGCCATGGACTTCGGCCGGATCTCGCTCGACTCCGACCTGGTGCTGTACGTGTTCGGCACGCCGGGCCAGCACCGGTTCTGGTTCATGTGGGACGACCTCGCGGTGGGCGCGATCGGCGCGGTCGTGCTCGTGGACACGCGGCGGCTCGCGGACGCGTTCCCGTCCATCGACTTCTTCGAGAACCGGAAGCTGCCCTACGTCGTGGCGATCAACTGCTTCGACCGGCTGCTGCACCACCAGATCGAGGACGTGCGGCACGCGCTCACCATCTCGCCGTCGGTGCCGATCATGGCGTGCGACGCGCGGGAGCGGGAGTCGGCGAAGCAGGTGCTGATCTCCGTCGTGCAGCACGCGATCGCGCACGACACGGCTTTGCGGGCGGGCTAGTCCCGCTTCGGTCCCCGTCGCCGGCTGCGAAGGAGGCGTCCGATTCCCGTTACCCCCCGGCTCGGGTGCGGCCGTTGGAGTGAACTCCACGGGCTTCACCCGCTTCGGGGAGTGGTGTCTCCGAGAGGGGCGGCCTGAGTGGTCCCGCCCCCTCGCGGCCGAGGCCGGCCGCCCCTGATCGGGGCGTCGGACCGGCGGTGACCTGCACGGACATCCCGCTGCGCACGGTGGCCGCCGCCACCACCGAGTGACCCGCGAATGCGTGGTTGTGCATGCGTTCGCGCGACGTTACATCCGGCAGACACGTACCGTGCCCGGGCACACGCTCGACACGACCGGGTGCGTGAATACGCTGGAACGACGACTTCACCGCGGCCGGGCGAGGATGGCCCGAGGGCGGCGAACGGGCGTCCGGCAGCGTTCGAGGAGCTTGGAGGGGCAGTGACCGATTCCGACCGGCCAGCGGACCAGGGCACGTTCAGCTGGCTGATCTCGGATTTCGTGCGCCGGGTCCCGGGTGCGGCGCACGCGGTGCTGGTGTCGGCGGACGGACTGATGCTCGCGCCTTCGGAGGGGTTGCCGCAGGAACGCGCCGAGCAGCTCTCGGCGGTGGCGTCCGGCCTGATCAGCCTGACCCAGGGCGCGGCGCGGTGCTTCGAGGCGGGCGGCGTGAACCAGACCGTGGTCGAGATGGAACGCGGGTACCTGTTCCTGATGTCGGTCTCGGACGGGTCCTGTCTCGCCGTGCTCGCCGCGCCGACGTGCGACATCGGGACGGTCGCGTACGAGATGACCCTGCTGGTCGAGCGGGTCGGCGAGCAGATCACGCCGGAACTGCGCGCACAGCTGCAGGGCGGCGGGGTGCTGGGGTAGCCGATGAAGATCTCGGGTTTCGGAGACCAGGACACGGGCGCCTGGGACGCCCTCCACAAAGGCACGGAACGGGAGTCGTTCGACTCGCCGAGCCGGTACGAGCTGAGTTCGCTGACCCTCCGGTTGCCGCATCGACAGCCTCGGGCCACCCCGCCTCCGCCTTCTTCGCGGCATGCGCAGCGTCCGGAGCCCGCGCCACGTCCGGTGCCCGCACCCGCGCCCGCGCCGCGTCCGGTGCAGCAGGCGGTCGTCCCGCGCCCGGTGGCCCCGCCTCCCGTTCCTGCTCCGGCTCCGGCTCCGGCTCCGGCGGAGAGCTGGGACGACGGCTACGAATGGGTCGAGGACGGCGAATCCGGTTACTGGGAAGAGCCCCAGGCCAGCCACCGCTGGGAAGAGCCGCCCCCGCCTGCCCGCCCCGCGGCGCATGACCCGTACTCGTTCGACGAGTACGCCGGTTCGCCCGGCCCGGACGACCGCGTGGTGCCGGAAGGTTCGGCGTACCAGCGGGAGCACGTCGAACAAGCCGCCCGCAGCAGGCACGCGCTGCCCGAAGAACCTCCGGCGGACTCGTACGCCGATCCGGGTCCGGCCTCCGGAGTGTCCGAATTGGACCGGTTCTGGGCCAACGAGGAGCCCGCGCAGCCGGAACCGCCCGCCCAGCCGACGAAATCGCGCGTGCGCCCGTACGCGCGCACCCGCGGCCGCACGCACTCGGACCACAATCTCGCGCTCGAAGCACTGGTCTCCACCAGCGACGAGGGCCGCCGCTACCGCGGGGTGCGCTCGATCGAGCACCGGCGGATCTGCGACCTGTGCCTGGACACCCGGTCGGTCGCGGAGATCGCCGCGCACCTGCGCCTGCCGCTCGGAGTGGTGAAGGTCTTGGTGGGCGACATGGCGGACATCGGGCTCGTCATGCTGCACCAGACCGATCTGGTGCTGGGGGACCGCTCGTCGCGGGAGTTCATGGAGCGAGTGCTGCAGGGGCTGCGCAACCTCTGACCGCTGGTGCCGCGCTGCCTCCGGTCACGCGGCGCTGGCCCGCAGCCGCCCCAATGCCACTTTGGGTGCGCTCAACGCACCGAACGCCACTTTGGGTGCGCTGAACGCACCGAATGCCACTTTGGGTGCGTGGGATGCACCCAATGCCACATTGGGGAGGCCTCAGTCCTCGACCAACGCGGCGGAAGTGATGCGGTGCAACGGATACCGCTCGTGGTTCGCGCCCTCCAGCACCCCGCCGCCGACGCGCAGCGGGCGCACCACGCGCTGGCTCGCCGTGCCGCGCGAGTCGACGAAGCCGATCCACACCTCGCGTTGTTCGAGGGTCGCGCGGGACAGCAGGTCGAGCGTTGCCGTCGTGTCCGCGCCTCCGCCGCCTGGCGCGCGCACCGTTGAGCCCCGGCGGCGGGCCGAAGCTTGGTCTCCGGCGCGGAGATTCGAGACGATCCGCGTCGCCTGCTCGTCGGTCAACACTGCCTGTTCGCCCGGCCGGGCGCGGGCCGCGCGGGTGCGGGCAGGCAGCCGGCGGCCGGTGGGGCGCAGGTCGACCACCCGGCCGTCCGGTCCTTCCGCCGCGGGGGCGAAACCCGCGCCGCGCAAGGCTTCCAGTACTTCGGCCAACGGTGCGGAGCTGATCAGCACCGTCGGCGCGATCAGGCGCAGGTCGTATTCCGCGGCCACCGGATGCGCGAGTACTTCGGCGAGCAACGCCTCGTCGTCGCAGCGCAGGAACGAACCCGCGGTACCGCCGCGGAGACGGCCGTGGCGGCGGGCGACGTCGTCGATCAGGTACGTGAGGCCTTGCGGCACCGGGGTCGCGGACTTGTTGCGGAACATCGCGTGCAGCTCGTCCGCGGTCCGTCCGGTGTCGAGCGCGCGCCGCACCGAAGGCTCGGTGATCCGGTAAACCGTTGCGTGGCCAGCGGATTCGACGTCCGCGACCGCGGCCATGTCCGCCGCCAGCTCCGGCTCCAGCGGACCCGGCGCGACGACCGTCAGGTCCGCTTGCACCAGCACGTGGTCGACCGGCGCGGGCAGCGCGTCGTGCATTGCCTCGACCGCGCCGGAGCGATCGTCCTCCAGCAGGAGCCGCGTAGCAGTGGAGAGAGCGCCGAGGCCGACGAGACCCAGCGCGGTCGCTTCGGCCATCGTCCAGCGGACGGCTTCATCGCGCAGCCGACCGCCTCGCCGGGGCGCGCGCCAGGCCAGCATTGCCACCAGTTCGTCGACGCTTTTCACGCCAGCGCCCGGATTCAGCTCGGCCAGCGCGGAAAGCACGCGGTGCCGTGCGACCGGCGCGAGCGGACGTCGCAACTCCTCGGACAACGGCGCGATCGGCTTGTCCTTCGCGTCGCGGCCGCCGGCGAGACCGGGCAGCCGCGGAAGTTCCAGCCATGCCTGCGCGAGCGTCATCCACCGCTGCACCGAAGGCGACGCGAGCCAGCTGTCGGTGAGCATGGTGGGCACGTATTCCGGGGCGGTGTTTTCGCTGTCCGCAACGAGTCCCGCGCCGACGACCAGCTCCACGAGCAGCGTCGCGCGGGTCTCGTCGGCTTCGAGGTCCTTCGCGACCTTCTTCAGTTCGCGGACGCCGAGCCCGCCCGCCTTGAGTACCGGCGGCGGCGAATCCGACCACATCCGCAGCAGGGATTCCGTCTGCCGCAGCAGCTCCATCGCTTCGCCGGCCGCGGTTTTGTCCACTGTGTCCGTCCGATGTGGATGGACGGGCAGCTCGGGCTCGACGAGCGTGTCCGGTTCGAAGGCGAGTCCGCCGCGCAGCAGCAGGCCGAGTTCGCGGGGCAGCTCGACGGTCTGGTCGTCGCGGCGCAGCAGCAGGCCGCGCGCGAGCAGCTTCTGCACCGGCGTGGCCGCGTCGGACAGCCCGACGTCGAAGCTCGCGTCGCGGGTGCGGCCGATCGGCGGCCCGGCGGCCAACGCGGTGAGCACGGCCCGCTCGTCGTCGCCGACCTCCGCGAGCCGCGCGTCGAGGTCGGTGGCGGCCAGCGCGGGCGAAGGCGCGCCGAGCCCGGCGGGGAACGGCCCGAGTGCGTCGCGGGCCGCGGGCGGCACTCGCAGCTCCTCGTCGGTGCCCCAGACGAGCGCCCGGGCGCGCAGCCGGGCGAGCGGTTCGCTGATGTCCCGGCCGACCAGCGCGGTCACCGCGGACACCGGCGTCGGCTCGGCGTCGGCCCCGGCGACCAGGAGCGCGTCCATCACCGCGAGGGTGAACGTGTCGAGGTCCTCGCAGGCGCGGGCGACCGACCCCGGGGTGCCCGCGCGGGTGGCGAGCACGGTGGTGTCGGACGGAGGAGGGGTGGACAGATCGCGACGCGTGCGCAGCAGTTCGGCGAGTGCGTCGTCGGACTCCGCACGCAGCCAGTCCGCCAGAGAGGTCGCGGGCATAGAAACCCAGGATACCGGGCGGGTGCGCGCGGACGAGGAGTGTTCGGGCAGACTGTGTGCGAGTTTGCCGGACGAGGGCCTCGGAGGAAGCAGTGGCGAAGGGCGACAAGAGCAAGGGCATCGACCCGACGTGGCCGGGCGAGCCGGGCGAGCACCCGGTCACCGAGCTGTCCTCGGACCGGCAGGGAGCGCTTTCGCCGTTCGGCGACCTGGCCTTCCCGCTCGAGCAGGTGCCTTACGTGCACCCGGAGACCGAGATCAACCGCTGACCTGCGGACCGCGTCCGGGAGCGCCGCGAGCCGCGGCGCCCCGGGCCTGAAGTTACTGGTCAGTCACCCGGTTGGGGTGGGGTGGCGCGGGTCACCGGACTAGATTCGAGCCGTCCGAACCCACACCACCTGCGGGGAGTACGTGTCATGCCGGTTCCCGGTCCCGGGTATTCGATCACCGTCCGGGTCGAGGCCCCGGCCTCGTCCACGGCGGCGGGCGATCTCACCACCGCGGTCGGCCGCGTCGGCGGCGTGCTGACGGCGTTCGACGTCGTCGAATCGCACGCGGACATGATCGTGGTCGACATCAGCGCCAACGCGCTGTCGGAAAACCACGCGCAGGACATCACGCAGGCGCTCGATTCGCTGCCCGGCGTCCAGGTGCGCAAGGTCTCGGACCGGACGTTCCTGATCCACCTCGGCGGCAAGATCGAGGTCAGCCCCAAGGTCGCGCTCCGCAACCGTGATGACCTGTCCCGCGCGTACACGCCGGGGGTCGCCCGCGTGTGCCAGGCGATCGCCGCGAACCCCGAGGACGCGCGCCGGCTGACGATCAAGCGCAACACCGTCGCGGTGCTCACCGACGGTTCGGCCGTGCTCGGCCTCGGCAACATCGGCCCGGCCGCCGCGCTCCCGGTGATGGAGGGCAAGGCGGCGCTGTTCAAGAAGTTCGCCGGCGTCGACGCGTGGCCAGTCTGCCTGGACACCCAGGACACCGAAGAGATCATCATGATCGCGAAGGCGCTCGCGCCGGTGTACGCGGGCATCAACCTCGAGGACATCGCCGCGCCGCGCTGCTTCGAGATCGAGAAGCGGCTGCGCGAGCAGCTGGACATCCCGGTCTTCCACGACGACCAGCACGGCACCGCGATCGTCGTGGTCGCCGCGCTGCGCAACGCGCTGCGCGTGGTCGGGAAGAACATCGAGGACTGCAAGATCGTGGTCAGCGGCGTCGGCGCGGCCGGTTCCGCGATCATCCGGCTGCTGCTGCGCAAGAACCCGGGCGACATCGTGGCCGCCGACATCGACGGCATCGTCTACCCCGAGCGCGGCAACCTCGACGACAACCTGACCTGGATCGCCGAGCACACCAACAAGGACGGCAAGTCCGGCACCCTGCACGACGCGCTGGTCGGCGCGGACGTCTTCATCGGCGTCTCGGCCCCGAACCTCTTCGGCGCGGAGCAGGTCGCCAAGATGAACGACGACGCGGTCGTGTTCGCGCTGGCCAACCCGGACCCGGAGATCGACCCGCTGGAAGCCCAGAAGCACGCCGCGGTCGTCGCCACCGGCCGCAGCGACTTCCCGAACCAGATCAACAACGTCCTGGCGTTCCCGGGCGTCTTCCGCGGCCTGCTCGACGCCGCCGCGCACAACATCGACGACAACATGCTGCTGGCCGCCTCCGACGCGATCGCCGACGTGGTGGACAACGGCAAGCTCAACGCGTCGTTCATCGTGCCGAGCGTGTTCGACAGCGCGGTGGCCCCGGCGGTCGCGGAAGCGGTGCGCAACGCCGTCCGCGCCGAACGCGCCAGCTGACCCAGGCTCCGTCCGTGAAGGGCTCCTTGAGGGAATCAGATTCCCTGAAGGAGCCCTTCACGGACTTTGGGCGGAGTTGCGCAGTAGCCTCGCGGGCGTGAGTGAACTCAGCCATGTCGACGAGTCCGGGGCGGCCCGGATGGTCGACGTCTCCGGCAAGACCGCGTCCGCGCGCACCGCGCTGGCCGGCGGGACCGTCCACACCACGGCGGAGGTCGTCGGCCTGCTTTCGGCCAACGGCCTTCCCAAGGGCGACGCGCTGGCGACCGCGCGGATCGCCGGGATCATGGGCGCCAAGCGGGTGCCCGAGCTGATCCCGCTGTGCCACCAGATCGCGCTGTCCGGGGTCAAGGTGGAGTTCGAACTGGCCGAAACCGCCGTGCACATCAGTGCGACGGCCAAGACCAAGGACGTCACCGGGGTCGAGATGGAGGCGCTCACCGCCGTCGCGGTCGCCGGGCTGACGCTGCACGACATGATCAAGGCCGTCGATCCGGCCGCGACGCTCGACAACGTGCGGCTGCTCCGCAAGGACGGCGGCAAGACCGGGACCTGGGAGCGGCCATGACCAAGACCGCGCGCGTCATCGTCGCGTCCAACCGCGCCGCGCGAGGCGTCTACGAGGACAAGACCGGCCCGGTGCTCGTCGCCTGGCTGGCCGGACGGGGCTACGACGTGCCGCCGCCGGTCGTCGTCGAGGACGGCGACCCGGTGGGCGTCGCCCTGCGGGCCGCGGTGGCCGACGGCGTCCAGGTGATCCTCACGACCGGCGGCACCGGCATCTCGCCGACCGACCGGACCCCGGACGTCACCCGCGCGGTGCTGGACTACGAGCTGCCCGGCGTCGCGGACGCGATCCGCGCGGCCGGACTGCCGAAGGTGCCCACCGCGGTGCTGTCGCGCGGCGTGGCCGGGATCGCGGGCCGGACCCTCGTCGTGAACCTTCCCGGGTCGAGCGGCGGCGTGAAGGACGGTCTGCGGGTGCTGGAGGACATTCTCGAGCACGCGGTGGACCAGCTGGCCGGTGGAGACCACCCGCGCGAGCCGTCGGGTCCCGCGGTCCGGATCCTGCGCGCGGACGTGAGCGACCAGCCGCTGTCGGTCGAGGAACACGCGCGACTGGTGGAGGACGACGCGGCGGGCGCCGTGGTCACGTTCTCCGGAGTGGTCCGCGACCACGACGGCGGCAAGGGCGTGCGCGATCTGACCTACGAGGGCCACCCGACGGCCCGCGACGTGCTCGCCGAGGTGGTCAACGACCTGGCGGCGCGCTGGAAGGGCGTACGGGCGGTGGCGGTGAGCCATCGGGTCGGCGCGCTGACGATCGGGGACGTGGCGCTTGCCTGCGCGGTCGCCGCCGAGCACCGCGGCCAGGCTTTTACGGCGTGCGCGGAGCTGGTGGACGAGGTGAAGGCGCGGCTTCCGGTGTGGAAGCACCAGCACTTCACCGACGGCACGGACGAGTGGGTCAACTCGCCCTGACCCCGTGAGCGCTGTTCAGCAGCCTGGAGACGACGAAAGGCCCATCGCGAGGGATTGACGCGGTGGGGCCTCTTCGGGCGTTCTGTGCCCCGGCGACGTGCTCGCCGAGGCGGTGAGCGATCTGGCGACGCGTGGGGAGGGCGTGCGGAGACGTAGAGCCCGGAGACGACGAAGGGCCCCACCGCCAGGGGATTGACGCGGTGGGGCCCTTCGGGCGTTCTGTCACAGCAGTCGCTGCGCCGGAACCAGCCTCACGAGGAGGCCAGGGTTCACTTGGTGGCGAGCTTCTGGCCGACCACGATGAAGTTCGGGTTCGACACGTACTGCTTGTTCAGGTCCTGCAGCTTCTGGTAGCCGCCCTGGATGTTGTTCTCCTTGGCGATCTTCGAGAGCGTGTCGCCAGCCTTGACGGTGTAGTCGCCGTTCGGGTTGGAGTTCGCCACCAGCGCGGCGACCGGCTGGGCCACCTTCTTCGGGGCGTCGCTCTTCGGGGTCGCCTTCTTGGTGGCGGTGCTCTTCTTCGGGGTCGCCTTGTGCGCGGAGGCCGAGCTGCCGGCCTTCTTGCTGCACACCGGCCACGCGCCGGGGCCCTGGCCCTGCATCACGCGCTCGGCGACGGCGATCTGCTGCTCGCGCGACGCGCCCTGCGGGCTGCCGGTGCCGCCGTAGGCCTTCCAGGTGCTCTGGGTGAACTGGAGACCACCGTAGTAGCCGTTTCCGGTGTTGGTGTTCCAGTTGCCGCCGCTCTCGCACTGCGCGATGGCGTCCCAGTTCGTCGCCGACGCGGGGGTCGCGGCGATCGCGAGGGGGGCGCCGACCGCGATACCCGCGACTGCGACACGGGCAATGGTGCGGGTGGCGGCGGACATCTTGCGGTGCTTGCCTCGGTAAGACATCTGAAAACTTCTCGATTCCTGCGCCTACGAGCTCGATGCTGCGGGTCGGGTTGGGAGCCCGTCCGCCCGTTGCCGGGCGGCTGACGCGGACGTCGCACGACGCGCCGTCTTCGTCCCCTCGTCTCTGTCCGGAAATGCTTTCGCTCGGGGTATGGGTCCGGGGATCCGTTGGACAGAGCTGGGCGCTACGGATTCCCGGTGTTGCTTGGTCGGTCGGGGCCAACCGAAAAGCGACGGTACGTAATTCCGAGCGTGATCGGAAATCATTCGGGGTGTGACCTACGTCACAGTAACGGCACGCAACCTGTCTCGATCCGCCTGTTTGCGCTGGTCAGAGCGTCGTTATCTGCCCGTTTTCTTGCCGAGATATTTCACGGATCGTGAGGCTTGGGTCACGTCGATAAGGCGTCAAGGGGCCATTCGCAGCAGATAAGGGCGAGCACTCTAAACCACTCGTCAACTGTCGGCCACTGCCCGCCGAGTGGTTCTTTGAGCTGCGCAAATAAGCCGTGAGCGAAACGCTTCGGAGAGTAGGGATAAAGCGCGTTGACCGCTCAGCGCGCCAGTGCCGCCATTCGTCGTGGTCCGGACCAATCGACCGGAAACCGCCGCTCCGGCCGTGCACGCGGCGCTCAGCCGGGTGAACGGGGCCTTTCCGGCGGCTCATCCGCCGGCGAACGGCGGGAGGACGTCCAGATGGGCCCCGTCACTGAGCGCGCGGCCGCGATCGCGGACCGCCACCTCGTTGACCAGGAAGCTCGCCGCGTCGAGAACACGGGAAAGTTGCCCGGGGTGCAGCTCGCGCAGCGCCTGGACGGCGTCGGCCACCGTCGCGCCCGCCGCCAGCTCCACCTTCTCCTCCTCGGTGCCCGCCGCGGCCCGCGCCGAGGCGAAGTACCGGACGACGACCGTCACCGGAGAAGCGGGCACAGAGGGAGAGGTCATCGCTCAACCGCCGATCGCGCTCATCGGCCGGATCGGCTGCGCGAAGCCGGCCTCGTTGATCTCGTGGCCCGCGAGCTTGCGCCACATCGTCGCCCGCCACGCGTCCGCCACCTCCTCATCGCGCGCGCCCGCGCGCACGAGGGAACGCAGGTCCGTCTCGTCGTTCGAGAAGAGACAGGAGCGGACGGCGCCGTCGGCGGTCAGCCGGGTGCGCTCGCAGGCGGAGCAGAACGGCCTGGTCACCGACGCGATCACGCCCACGTCGCCCGGTCCTCCGTCGACCAGCCAGCGTTCGGCGGGGGCGCCGCCGCGCGGGGCCGGGAACGGGGAGAGCGTGAAGGCCTCGCCGAGCATCGCGAGGATCTCCTCGGCGGTGATCATGTCGCGGCGGTTCCAGCCGTGCTGCGCGTCCAGCGGCATCTGCTCGATGAACCGCAGGTGGTAGCCCTCTTCGAGGCAGAACCGCAGCAGCGGAACCGCCTCGTGCTCGTTGTACCCGCGCATCAGCACGGAGTTGATTTTGACCGGCGACAGCCCGGCGTCGCGGGCGGCGGCGAGCCCGGCCAGCACGTGCGGCAGCCGGTCGCGGCGGGTCAGCTCGGCGAAGCGCTCGCGGTCGATCGTGTCCAGCGACACGTTGATCCGGTCGAGCCCGGCCGCGACGAGACCGGGGGCGCGTTTGGCCAGCCCGATCCCGTTGGTGGTCATGGACACCCGGGGGCGCGGTTCGAGCGCGGTGATCCGCTCGACGATGTGCTCCAGCCCCGGGCGCAGCAGCGGTTCGCCGCCGGTCAGCCGGATGTCGGTGACGCCGAGCATCTCGACCGCGATCCGCATCAGCCGGACCAGTTCGTCGTCGGAGAGCACCTGCTCGCTCGGCATCCAGTCGAGGCCCTCGGCCGGCATGCAGTACGTGCAGCGCAGATTGCACCGGTCGGTGAGGGAGACCCGCAGGTCGGTCGCGACGCGGCCGAAGGAATCGACAAGACCGGGGTGCTCGGGCCGGGGCGTGCCGGACGGACCTCGGTTGCCGGGGACGCGAGGAAACCCGAGATGTACTGCTGTCATTACTCTCAGGATAGCTTGCGGCGTCTGAAAAGGCAGTCTTGCGAAAAACCTGGAAACCACCCTCGGTTCCGATGTGGAGGCACTCGGTGAGCACCGCTGAGACGAATAGTGAGCTGACTCACTTCGCCGCGCTGGCGGCTCAGCTGCGCACGCACCTCGTCCTCCGGCACGCTCGCGACGCCGCCCTCGAAGGGCTTTCGGCGACCGAACTGCAGGCTCTCGAACTCGCCGGACAGAGCGCGGATTCCCTTACGCCAGGCCGAATCGGGCAGCTCACCGGCTTGTCGACGGGTGCGGTGACCGGCGTGCTCGACCGGCTGGAGAAGGCCGGTCTGGTGCTCCGCGAACGCGACCGGACCGACCGCCGGAAGGTGCTCGTGACGATCACCGGGGCCGGCCGGGAACGGCTCGACGCCGTCTCCGCGCGGGTCGCGCGCCGCCTTGCCGAGGTGCTCGCGGAGTTCAGTTCCGCAGAACGGAAAGTCCTCGGGCGTTATCAGTTCGCAATGCTCGAAGCGTTACGCGAAAATGCGCGGCCCGCATAGCTTTTCCGCATCTGCGGGGATAATGTTCCGGCCATGCCGCAATTTCGGTTGTCCGAGGCCGCTCGGCTCCTCGGCGTCAGTGACGACACCGTCCGCCGGTGGGTTCGCGCGGGTCAGCTGACCGCGACGGACGACGCCGCCGGCCGCAAGGTCGTCGACGGCGCGCAGCTCGCCGGGTTCGCCCGGGCGCAGGCCAGCGAACCGGACGACCCGTCGGCGGTCGGCCGCTCCGCCCGCAACCGCTTCGTCGGGCTCGTCACCGAGGTCGTCGCCGACAAGGTGATGGCGCAGGTCGAACTGCAGTGCGGGGCGCACCGAGTGGTGTCACTGATGAGCACCGAGGCGGTCCGCGAGCTCGGGCTGCGCCCGGGCGTGCTCGCGGTCGCCGTGGTCAAGGCGACCACCGTCGTGGTGGAAACCCCGGAAGGATCCAGATGAAGAAGCTCGCCCTCGTCGGCGCCGCGACGCTCGCGCTGTTCGCCAGTGCCTGCAGCTCCGGCGACCAGCCCAGCTCGAACCCGGGCGCGGGTTCCGCGTCCGCTCCCGCCCCGGCGGGCGGCGCGAGCGGCACGCTGACCGTGTTCGCCGCGGCCTCGCTCACCGAGTCGTTCAACGCGCTGGGCAAGCAGTTCGAGGCCGCGCACCCGGGCGTAAAGATCACCTTCGACTACGAGGGTTCCTCCGCGCTCGTGCAGAAGCTGGACAACGGGGCCAAGGCCGACGTGTTCGCCTCGGCGGACCAGAAGAACATGGACAAGGCCGTGCAGGACGGCGTCATCGACGGCCAGCCGACGGTGTTCGCCACCAACAAGCTCGCGATCGCCGTGGCCAAGGGCAACCCGAAGGGGATCAAGACCTTCGCCGACCTGACCAAGCCGGGCCTGAACGTGGTCGTCTGCGCGCAGCAGGTGCCGTGCGGTTCGGCCACGCAGAAGGTCGAGCAGACCACCAAGACCGCGCTCAAGCCGGTCAGCGAGGAGACGAACGTCAAGCAGGTGCTGGCCAAGGTCCAGTCGGGCGACGCCGACGCCGGGCTGGTGTACGTCACGGACGCGACGTCGGCGGCGGGCAAGGTGGACAAGGTCGACTTCCCGGAGTCGTCGGGCGCGGTGAACCAGTACCCGATCGCGGTGGTCAAGAACGCTCCGCAGGCGGCGCTGGCGAAGCAGTTCACCGACTTCGTCCTCGGGGAGCAGGGCAAGGCCGAACTGGCCAAGATCGGGTTTGGCCCTGGCAAGTAAGGCGGGCGCGGCGGCCGAGACCCGGCCGCCGCACGCCCGGGTTCCGCTCGTCCTCTGGTTCCCCGCCGCGGCGGCGCTCGCGCTCGTGGTGCTGCCGGTGGTCGGCCTCCTGGTGCGGTCCGATCTGACCCGCCTGCCGTCGCTGCTGGTCACCCCGTCGTCGCTGAACGCGCTCAAGCTGTCCCTGGCGACCGCCGCACTGTCCACAGTGGCCTGTGTGGTGCTCGGCGTTCCGCTCGCGGTCGTGCTGGCCCGCTCCCGGGTGCCGGGCGTGCGGATGCTGCGGTCGATCGTGCTGCTGCCGCTCGTGCTGCCGCCGGTGGTCGGCGGACTGGCCTTGCTGTACCTGCTGGGCCGCAAGGGTTTCCTCGGCATCTTGATCACCTGGCTGACCGGCGAGCAGGTGCCGTTCACGACGGCCGCGGTGGTCATCGCGCAGACGTTCGTGGCGATGCCGTTTCTCGTCGTCAGCCTGGAGGGCGCGCTGCGCGGCTCCGGTGACCGGTACGAGCAGGTCGCCTCGACCCTCGGCGCGCGCCCGTGGACGGTGTTCCGCCGGGTGACGCTGCCGTTGCTGCTGCCCGCGCTGGGCTCCGGCGTCGTGCTGAGCTTCGCTCGCGCGCTGGGGGAGTTCGGCGCGACCATCACGTTCGCGGGCAGCCTGGAAGGCGTGACCCGGACGCTGCCGCTCGAGGTCTACACGCAGGCCGAAGTGGACATCGACAGCGCGGTCGCGCTCGCGTTGCTGCTCATCGTGGTCGCCGTCCTGGTCATCGCGTTCGCGCGGCCGCGGTCGTGGGAAGGCGGGCTGCGGTGACGCTTTCCGCGAAACTGGCGCTGACCCGCGGCGAGTTCTCGCTCGACGTCGAGTTCACCGTGCCCGGCGGCACCGTGCTCGCGCTGCTCGGTCCCAACGGCTCCGGAAAGTCCACTGTGCTCGGTGGCCTCGCCGGTCTGCTGTCGGTGACCTCGGCCGACGTCACGCTCGCTGACCGGCGGCTGGCCGGGAACGGCGTCGACCTTCCGCCGCACGAACGGCGGATCGGCCTGCTGTCCCAGGACGCGCTGCTCTTCCCGCATCTGTCCGCAATGGACAACGTCGCGTTCTCGCCGCGTTCGACCGGTGCCGGCCGGGCGGAGGCGCGGGCGATCGCCGCGCGGTGGCTGGCCGAAGTGGACGCGGCGGAGTTCGCGAACCGGCGGCCGAGCCAGCTGTCCGGCGGGCAGCAGCAGCGGGTGGCGATCGCGCGAGCGCTGGCGTCCGCGCCGGATCTGCTGCTGCTGGACGAACCGTTCGCCGCGCTCGACGTCGACTCGGCCCCGGCGATCCGCGGTCTGCTGCGCCGGGTGCTGCGCGACGGCCCGACGACTGTGCTGGTCACGCACGACCCGCTGGACGCGTTGGCGCTGGCCGATCACGTAGCGGTGATGAACGGCGGCCGGATCGTCGAACGCGGCCCGACGCGGGAGGTGCTCGCCGCGCCGCGGACGCCGTTCACCGCGCGGATCGCCGGGTTGAACCTGGTGTCCGGCGTGGCGGTGGAGGACGGATTGCGCACGCCCGCCGGTGAAGTGGTGACGGGGTTGCTGACGCCCGACACGGTGGTGGGCGAGGGGGCGGTCGCGGTGTTCGCGCCGAACGCAGTCGCGGTTTACCCGCACGACGGCGAGCACCACGGCAGCCCGCGCAACACGATCGACGCCGTCGTCGCGGCACTGGAACCGCACGGTCCGGTGATCCGCGTCCGAACCGAGGGCGACGGCTGGGCACACGGCCTGACCGCCGACCTCACCCCGGCCGCCGTCGCGGAACTCGCGCTGGAGCCCGGTTCGGCGGTGGAGCTATCGGTGAAGGCCGCGACCGTCGCGGTGCATCCGGCCGCGGCCTCCTGAGCCGAGCATCCCCCCTCACGGCGCCCGGCCCGGTCCCGGTCAGCCGTCGTGGTGGTGGCCGCCGCCCGGGTGGACGTGGAACTTCGCCACCTCGGGCGGGTGCACGACGAACGGCCGCATCATGCCCTCGTCCTCGTGGTCGAGGATGTGGCAGTGGTACATGAATTCGCCGGTGCCGCCGCCGAACTGGCCGGCGACGCTCACCCACTCGCCGGGGTTCACGATGATCGTGTCCTTCCACCCCTCCTCGTACTTCTCCAGCGGGATCTCGGTGAAGCCCTCGATCGCCTTGGTCGTGCGCTCGGCGACCGGGTCGAACGTCGTGGCGAAGCGACGCCGGAAGAGCGCCTGGAATTCGGTCAGGTGAATGTGGAACGGGTGCGCCGGCCCGTCTTTCGCGACGTGCACGATGTTCCACACCGCCCACTTGTCGTGGTCGAGGAAGATGCCCGTGGTGTCGTCGAAGAGCCGCCCGATCATCCGGAACGTCTTCAGCCCGCCCGCCGGGTCCTTCAGCTGGATGACCCCCTTGCCGCCCGGATCGGCGTCGACCTCTTCGAGGTCCCACATCTCCGGATGCCCGCTCGCGTTGAGCAGCAGCGCGACCCAGACGTGGGCGTGGTCCTCCGGCAGCGTCGAACCGTGCTTGATCCGGACGTAGGACGTCGAGAGCTTTTCGGGCAGCTCGAACGAATCGTGCCGCGCGCGGCTTTCCACCCGGAACTCCAGGACGTCCGGTTCGACCCCGCCGAGGCCCGGATCGGCGTTGCGCAGCTTGAGTTTCCGTCCCGGGAACCGGCTGAAATCGATCAGCACGTCGAAGCGCTCGGCGGGCGCGACGGTCAGTCCGCCGGACGGCAGCGGTGCGGGCGCCGGCAGCAATCCGCCGTCGGTGCCGATCAGGCGGACCGCGTCGTTCTGCGGCACGTTGTTCTCGTCGACCAGGTTCAGCGTGTAGAACCGCTCGTTGGCCGAGTTGAGCAGCCGGAAGCGGTACCACCGCGCGCTGACGTCGAGGTGCGGCCAGATCACGCCGTTGACCAGCGTGAACGGACCGGAGAACGGGATCATCGGCCCGTTCGGCACGTACGGGAATTTGTACAGCAGCTGCCCGGTGAGCCTGCCGGTCTCCGGGTCGGTGTCGAGGTTGCGGTCGGCCAGGATCAGCGGCAGTTCGCGGTCGCCGCCGGGCAGGCCCAGTTCGTCCTCCTCGTCGTCGCGGATCAGGTACATCCCGGCCAGGCCCGTGTGGACGTTGAACCGGGTGATCGCCATCGCGTGGTCGTGGTACCAGAGCGGCATCGCCTGCTGCCGGTTCTGGTACTCGACGAGCTGCGACGTGCCCTGGAGGCCGGCATTGTGCGCCCAGCCGTCGTTGCCCGCGTTGGTGCGGGCGCCGTGCAGGTGCACGACGGTCCAGGCGGGCAGGTCCGCGACGCCGTCGACGATCGAGTAGCCGGGCCGGTCGAGCTCGCGGCCCGGCCGGCTGGCCGGGCCGTCGCCCACCGGTCCCTGAACGGCGACCAACGGGACCTTTCCCTCTATTTCATTCGACCACGAAATCCGCAGTTGTTTGCCGCTGCGCACTTCGATTGTCGGCCCCGGGAAATGTCCCGCGTAGGTCCACAAGTCGCTCGGCGGCAATTGCGAGTGCAGTCGCTGCCGCTTGGCCACCATCGGAATGGTGATCATGTCCTGGCCCCACCACGGCGGCCGCAGCACCGGCGGAACCGGCAGCGGGTCAAGGAATTTGGCGAGCCCCCAGTTCGGCCCGGTGATCGGGTCCGCGACGGCAGGCCGGTCGGCAATGTCAGTCATGCGGTTGTTCCCCCTTCAAGACAAGGGGCAGGAAGAATTGCGCCACGGCGAATACGCCGGTGCTGACGGAAAAGATTCCCCCGAACCCCCTCGGTGACCGGTCGCGCGACTCCCCTCGCGTTACCGGCAATTTCCACTGTAGCCGTTTTCGTCGTATGCCGCAGGTCTCTCGCGCGCGTGATAGGTTTTCGCGCATGAGCGAAGGCCGGTGGACGTATCTCTCCGACATGGACGGTGTGCTGGTCAGGGAGGAACACCTCGTCCCGGGGGCGGACGAGTTCCTCGCCGAACTGCGGAACAACGATATCGACTTTCTCGTGCTCACCAATAACTCGATCTACACCCCGCGCGACTTGCGGGCGCGGCTGCTGCGGACCGGACTGGACATCCCCGAGGAGTCGATCTGGACCTCGGCGCTGGCGACCGCGAAGTTCCTCGCGTCGCAGCGGCCGAACGGCTCGGCGTTCGTGATCGGCGAAGCGGGGCTCACCACGGCGCTGCACGAGGTCGGCTACGTGCTGACCGAAAGCGACCCGGACTACGTCGTGCTCGGCGAGACGCGCACGTACAGCTTCAGCGCCATCACCCGCGCGATCCGGCTGATCGAGGGCGGCGCGAAGTTCATCGCGACCAACCCGGACGCGACCGGCCCGAGCATCGAGGGCTCGATGCCGGCCACCGGGTCCGTCGCGGCGTTGATCGAACGGGCCACCGGCCGCTCGCCGTACTACGTCGGCAAGCCGAACCCGCTGATGATGCGGTCCGCGCTGCGCCGGCTGGGCGCGCATTCGGAGTCGACGCTCATGATCGGCGACCGGATGGACACCGACGTGCACTCCGGGATCGAGGCCGGACTGCAGACCATTCTGGTGCTCACCGGCATCTCGAACGAGGAATCGGTGGAGAACTACCCGTACCGGCCGACGAAGGTGATCGGCTCGGTCGCCGACCTGATCGGGCGAACGCTCGACCCGTTCGGCGAAGGCTGACCGCCCACCGCCCGGGAACAGGGCATATCGTCGAACAATGAGCGTCTATGTGGTGGGCGACGTCCACGGGCACCGGGACGCCCTGGTTGACGCACTGCGCGCCGAGGGCCTGGTCGACAGCGACGGCAACTGGGCCGGCGTCGACGACCGGCTGTGGTTCCTCGGCGACTTCACCGACCGCGGCCCGGACGGCGTCGGGGTGATCGACCTCGTGCGCCAGCTGCAGGACCAGGCGGCCGAAGCGGGCGGCTCGGTGCAGATGCTGCTCGGCAACCACGAGATCCTGCTGCTGGGGATGTACCACTTCGGCGACCGCCCGGTGCCGTCCGACTTCGGGCCGCGCAGTTTCGCGCGCAGCTGGGAGATCAACGGCGGCCTGCTGTCGGACCAGGACCGGCTCACCCCCGAGCACATCGAATGGCTCACCGCCCGCCCGCTGGTCGCGGTCGACGCGGACCATCTGCTGCTGCACTCGGACACTCTCGAGTACCTCGACTGGGGCGAGGATCTCGACTCGATCAACGCCACCGCCCGCGACATCCTCTCCGGCAGCAACATCGAGGACTGGTGGGACGTGTGGCGGCGGATGACCACCCGGTACGCCTTCCGCGGTCCCGACGGCGAGGAGAACGCCGACCGGCTCCTCGACGCGCTGGGCGGTTCGCGGATCGTCCACGGGCACAGCGTGATCGCCGACCAGCTGGGCATCCACCCGACGCAGATCGAAGGCCCGTACCTCTACGCCGGGGGAAAGGCGCTGGGCATCGACGGCGGCCTGTTCGTCGGCGGACCGTGTCTCGTGGTGAAGCTGCCCTTCGAGCCGGAGGACTAGGCGTACCGCAGCTCGAGGATTCCGGACGGGAAGGCGGTGCTCTTCACCAGGCGCAGCCGCCGCGCCTCGTCGAGCTGCGGGAACAGCGGCGCGCCCTTGCCGGTGACCGCGGGGAGCACCCAAAGCCGGTACTCGTCCACGACGTCGAGCTTGATCAGCGAGTGCAGAAACGCGGTGCCGCCCGCGGCGACGAGATCCTTGCCGGGCTCGGCCTTGAGCTTCGCGATCTCCTCGGCGAGGTCCCCGCTGACGATCCGCGTCTCGGCCCAGTCGGCTTCGGTGAGGGAGCTGGAGAACACGACCTTGGGAATCGCGTTCATCGCCTTGGCCGAGGGATGGTCGGAGGTGGGCCAGAAGCCTGCCATGGCCTCGTAGGTATTGCGGCCCATGAGGAAGGCGCCGGTCTCCCATAGCTCGTCGACGAAGTACTTCTCCTGCTCGGGGTCGTCGATGGACATCAGGACGTCCCGGATGCCGTTGTCGGCGTCGGCGCTCTTGCCGTCGAGCGAGACGTAGAAACCGAGGATCAGCTTTCGAGTGTTGGTCATGCGGCTTAGCCTGCTGCCGATGGATTGAATTGTCAAGACAAAAATATTGTTCGGTGGCGTTCGGGGGAATCGGCTGGTCCGGGAACGGAAGGTGCCGGAGGCTGGAGGTCGTGCCGGTGTGGCAGATCGCGACGTCGAGCGCGGCTGGCTCTTTGATCGCGCTGATCGGTGTGTTCGCCGGAGTCGTGGCGACGACTCGGACTCAAAGGCGGCACTGGGCGCGCGACAAGCTCACCGACGCGTGCCGGGACATCCTTCGAGAAGCGACGCGCGTCCAGCGAGCCTTCCTGCACCGGTGGGAGGGCAGCACTGAGCCGATCGACTGGGTGGCCTGGAACCAGGCGTTGTCCGGCCTGTGGCTGTTCGGCGACGACCGTCTCGTCCGCGCCGCCGCGCAGATGGACGAGACGTTCTTCCTCGTTCAGCAGGCCTTCCGGAAAGGCGAGGTCGCGGACCTCGCCTCGTGGCGCCGCGCCCGGGACGCCATGGAGTCCGACCGGCTCGCCTTCATCAATTGCGCGCGAAGCGGAGCCCTGAACGCGAAGCTGACGATCCGCACGCCGCTGAACTCGCGCCCGGAGTCCGACCGGCGCGACCCCGGCGAAGAGACGAGCCGGTGACTGGCCCTCAGGAGTCCACGATCTCCTTGCCCAGCGGCATCAGCGAGATCGGGATCATCTTGAAGTTCGCCAGCCCCAGCGGGATGCCGATGATCGTGAGGCACTGCAGGGCCCCGGTGATCAAGTGGCCGATGCTGAGCCACAGGCCGGCGACCAGGAACCAGATCACGTTGCCGACGAACGAGCCCACTCCGGCCTCGCGGCGGTCGACGACCGTGCGGCCGAACGGCCACAGCGCGTAGTTCGCGATCCGGAACGACGCGATGCCGAAGGGGATCGTGACGATCAGGACGCAGCAGACGACCCCGGCCAGCAGGTAGCCCAGCGCCATCCAGAAACCGGCGAGCACGAGCCAGATCACGTTGAGGATCAGTCGCATCAGACGTACAACTCCCCGCTCACTACGGTGACGGCCTGGCCGCGCAGCAGCACTCGATCGTCGCGGACTTCGGTGCGTACGGTTCCGCCTCGGGCGGAGAGCTGGTGTCCGACGAGGGCGGTTTTGCCCAGTTGCCCTGCCCAGTACGGGGCCAGCGAGCAGTGTGCGGAACCGGTGACCGGGTCCTCGTCCACGCCGACACCGGGGCCGAAGAACCGGCTGACGAAGTCGTCGCCCGCCGCGGTGAGGATGAGCCGTCCGGTCCAGGTGGCGCGGAGGGCGTCGAGGTCCGGCTCCGCGTCGCGGACCGCTTCGACGCTGTCCAGCACCGCGAAGAGGTTCTCGCGCGCCCGCCCGGTGAACTTCGCGGGCGCTTTGAGGAGGTGGGACAGGTCTTCGCCGGTCTCGACGGGCGGGTCGGCGGGGAAGTCCATCTCGATCCAGCCGTCGGCCTTGGTGCAGGTCAACCGGCCGCTGAGCGTGTCGTAAACCTGGTGCCCGCCAAGGACATGCGTGACCGCGATGGTGGCGTGCCCGCAGAGCGCGACCTCGGCGGTCGGGGTGAACCAGCGCAGCGATTTCGCTCCCTCGCCGGAGTTGACCACGAAGGCGGTCTCGGAGTGCTTCATCTCCGCCGCGACCTGCTGCATCCACGCGGCGTCCGCGGGCTGGTCAAGCACGACGACGCCGGCCGGGTTGCCGGCGAAGGCCCGGTCGGTGAAGGCGTCGACGAGATGGAATTCGGTGTGGGCACTCGGGTCCATGAACCCGATCTTGCCGCGCCGGGCGGGCGAGGGCATCGGGGATTAGCCCTGAATTCTCAGCGCACGCCCTCTTCGATGGTCTCCAGCAGCCACTTGCGCAGGTGCGTGCCGGTCGAAGGGGTGAAGTGCAGCCGGAATCCGCCGTCGGGCAACGGTTCCGAGAACGTCAGGTACCGGCCGCCGTCGGTGTCCACGAACGTCGCCGTCGAGACCGGGCGGAGCGTGCCTCGGCCCGGCCGCAGCGAAAGCTCCACGGTTCCGTGCCGGTGCAGCGGCCATTGCGAGTACCCGGCCAGCGCGTCGCGATCCTGGCGCGAGGGCGCGGGAGGCTCGGCGTTGCGTTTCGCGGGCGGGGGCCGGGTGATCGCGACCGGGGGAACGGGCATCGCGGGATAGGGCGGGAACATGCTCAGCACCAGGTCGACCAGCCGCTCCGGCCGGACCTGGCGGAAGCGGAGCCCGTCGTCGACCTGCTCCGAGAACACGCCGAGGCCCTCGCCGATGCACGCGCGGTACAGCACCACCCCGGACGGCGGTTCGGCCGCGCGCACGATGATCAGCACGTCCGGCTTGGTCCAGGCGCGCAGAGTCGCTTCGACGTCCCGGTCCAGTTTCTCCGCGTCGGCGAGGCCGCGGCCGCGCAGCGCGTCCCAGGCTTCGTCGGCCAGGCGGCGGTGCTCGGTCATCGTCGCGCCCGCGCTGCGGATCTCGAACGGATGCCACGACGCGGGCAGTCCGGTGCGCCGCACCGCCACGTCGGTCTCGGTCCAGCCCAGGGAGAATTCCTCCGGCAACGTCCCCGTCCCCTCGTGCACGCGACAACCCGCACCGAGGGTAGCGGAACGGGCACGACGATCAGCCGCTCGTGCGAGCGCACCCCATAACTAGGGTGGCGGAAAGGTCCGAAATCGAGCTTAGACTCGGGCTCGTCGAAGAAGACCGCCACGGGAGGCACCGATGCCTGACGCGCCCGCACTGCCCAGCTACGCCTCCGGGACCTCCAGCGTCCCCCTGCTCGGCGACACGATCGGGGACAATTTCGACCGCACGGTAGCCGCTTTCGGCGACCGGGACGCGCTCGTCGACCGCGAGGCGGGCGCCCGCTGGACCTACCGCGAACTCGCCGCCGAGGTCGACACCCTCGCGCACGGGCTGCTGGCGTCGGGCATCGGCAAGGGCGACCGCGTCGGCATCTGGTCGCCGAACCGGGCGGAGTGGACGTTCCTCCAGTACGCGACGGCGAAAATCGGCGCGATCCTGGTCAACATCAACCCGGCCTACCGCTCGCACGAGCTGAAATACGTGCTCAACCAGGCAGGCATCCGGCTGCTGGTGGCCGCGGACAAGTTCAAGACGTCCGACTACGCCGCGATGATCGAGGAGGTCCGGCCGGACTGCCCCGGCCTGGAAGCGGTCGTGCTGCTCGGCACCTCGTCGTGGACCGACCTGATGGAATCCGGCCGCGGCGGCGACCCGGCGCGGCTCGCGCAGCTGCAGGCCGGGCTGTCCGCGGACGATCCGATCAACATCCAGTACACGAGCGGCACCACCGGCTTCCCCAAGGGCGCGACGCTCAGCCACCACAACATCCTCAACAACGGCTATTTCGTCGGCGAGCTGTGCAATTACACCGAGGAGGACCGGGTCTGCATCCCGGTGCCCTTCTACCACTGCTTCGGCATGGTGATGGGCAATCTCGCGTGCACCAGCCACGGCGCGTGCATGGTCATCCCGGCCCCGGCGTTCGACCCGAAGGCCACGCTCGCCGCGGTCGCCGCCGAACGCTGCACGTCGCTGTACGGCGTGCCGACGATGTTCATCGCCGAGCTGAACCACCCCGAGTTCGAGACGTTCGACCTCGGCTCGCTGCGCACCGGCATCATGGCCGGCTCGCCGTGCCCGGTCGAGGTGATGAAGCAGGTCATCGACCGGATGGGGATGACCGAGGTGTCCATTTGCTACGGCATGACCGAGACGTCGCCGGTGTCCACGCAGACCCGCGCCGACGATTCGGTGGAACGCCGGGTGTCCACGGTCGGCCGGGTCGGCCCGCATCTGGAGTCCAAAGTGGTCGATCCGGAAACCGGGCTGACCGTGCCGCGCGGCACTCCCGGCGAACTGTGCACCCGCGGCTATTCGGTGATGCTCGGCTATTGGGAGGAACCGGAAAAGACCGCCGAGGCGATCGACGCCGCGCGCTGGATGCACACCGGCGACCTGGCGATCATGGACGACGAGGGCTACCTCAACATCACCGGCCGGATCAAGGACATGGTGATCCGCGGCGGCGAGAACATCTACCCGCGCGAGATCGAGGAATTCCTCTACACGCATCCCGACGTGCTGGACGCGCAGGTGATCGGCGTGCCGGACGTCAAGTACGGCGAGGAATTGATGGCCTGGATCCGGATGCGCGAGGGCGCGGAACCGCTGACCGTCGAGTCGGTGCGCGAGTTCTGCCAGGGGAAGCTGGCGCATTACAAGATCCCGCGCTACATCCACGTGGTCGAGGAATTCCCGATGACGGTGACGGGGAAGGTGCGCAAGGTGGAGATGCGGCAGCAGTCGGTGACTTTGCTGGGGCTGGAGCAGGCGGCGGCGCAGAAGCACGCGTGAACCTCGTGAGTGTTTATGCCGGTTCTAACCGGCATAAACACTCACGAGGAGGTCAGGCGGAGGCGGCTGCGGCGGCTTCGGCGAGCGCCTTTTCGTCTTCCTCTCCGAACGTTTCCTCAAGCTGCTCAGGCGAGTAGTCGAGGTCGATCTGCTCGACCGGCGTGCCTCGTGCGGATTCGATCGCCCCGAGGCGGCGCTGGGCACGGTCAGCGGCGTACTGGAGCAACTCTTCCGGATCGTTGTCGAACGGGACTTCCTCGAACTGGTCCTGCACCCACTGGATCATCCCGAGCGCGTGCGGCAGCAGTTCGCCCATGCGTTCCTGCACCGCGTCCCACATCGCGTCGTCCGCGGCCACGTGCCTGCGGCAAGTAAAGGTGCCCCACGCCATGTGGCGGCGTTCGTCGTCGCCGATGTGGCGCACCAATTCCTGCATTCCCGGCAGGATCTGGTTCTGCGTGCAGATCAGCTGCCACGAGTAGTACCCGGTGAGCGCGAGGCTGCCTTCGATCACGTGGTTGTACGTCACGCTCGCGCGGATCTGGTTGAGCGGGCTGGGATCGTCCTCCAGCGCGCGCAGCGACTGCGGCAGTTCCTCGTAGAAAAGCTTGCGGTAGTGCGGGTTTTCCGCGACGTAGGAGTGCAGGTCGTCGTCCAGTCCGACCGCGTCCATCCAGCGGCGGAAGACCTCGACGTGTTTGGCTTCCTCGAAACAGAACTGCGTCAGGTACATCTCGTCGCCGAACCGGCCGGTGGCCGACATCGCGCGCATGAACGGCTGGATGTCCTCGGTCACCGCCTCCTCGCCCGCGATGAACTGCGCCACCAGGTAGGTGGTCGAGCGCTGCTGTTCGGGCGTCAGGCTGTCCCAGCCCTCGCGTTCCTTGCTGAAATCGAGGTCCGCCGGGTTCCAGAATTTCTTGTTCCCCTTGACGAACAGCCGCAACGGGAACGAGTCCCAGTTCAGGCCGCCCTTGCGCAGGGACGAGAATCCGCTGCGCAGCTCCGGAAGCGTCTCGGTCATGACTGGCCCTCTCGTTTCACTCCATTGTGGACGAATCGGTCGATGGCGGGGGCGAGCACCGCGAGGATCGACTCCGCGGCCTCGGGTGCGGAATGCGTCGGCAGCACCAGGTGGCTGAGCGACAGCCGGACCACCGTTTCGGCGAGCAGCGCGGCGGATTCCGGGGTGAGCCGGGGTTCGAGCGCGAGGTACTGCTGCGTCGCGAGTTCGGCCGACGCGGTGAGGATCGGCTCGCCGCGCGAGGTCAGCAAGGGCAGCAGATCCTCGCCTGCCTCGGTGCCGAGCGCCGCCGCGATCAGCCGGTTCTCCCTGGCGTGTTCGATGGTGTAGACGACCGCGCCGCGGATCCCCGTGAGCAAACTCTCGGCGTCCTCGAACCGGCAGCGGATGCCGTCGAGGAATTCCGCCGCGACGCGCAGCGCGACGGCCTGCGTGAGCGCCGCCTTGCTGCCGAACTCGTTGTAGACCGTCTGCCTGCTGACCCCGGCTTTCGCGGCGACGTCGGCCATCCGGAGGCCCTGATGGCCGCGGTCGGGAAGGAGATCCGCGGCCGCGTCCAGCAGCGTCTCGCGAAGCGTCGCCTTGGTCCGCTCGGTGAAGCTGGTCACACCGCCAGCTTGACACAGGCTGAATCTGTGTCAAGAACCTTTACCTGGATGGTCCACGTGTACAGCAACGGGAGAGGAATTGTCGGTGCGGACGGCTACCGTGTGGGCCGTGGGCATCACGGTGGGGTTCGACCTCGACATGACATTGATCGACCCGCGGCCGGGCATGGTCGCGGCGATGAACGCGCTGGGCAAGAAGTCCGGGCTGCCGTTCGACGGGGAGGCGTTCGCCTCGAACCTCGGTCCGCCGCTCGATCAGGCGCTGCGCGACTTCGGCGCGCCCGAGGACCGGATCCCCGAGCTGATCTGGCAGTTCCGCGAGCTGTACCCGGAGACGGTCGTGCCGAGCACGGTCGCGCTGCCCGGCGCGGCCGAGGCGCTGCACGCGGTCCGGGCGGCGGGCGGGCGGACGCTCGTGGTCACCGGGAAGTACGGGCCCAACGCGCAGATGCACCTCGACGCGCTGGGCATGCGGGTCGACGCGCTGGTGGGCGAGCTGTGGTCCACGCAGAAGGCGGCGGCCCTGCTGGAACACGACGCGCGGGCGTACGTCGGCGACCACCTCGGCGACGTGCGGGGCGCGCGAGCGGCCAGCGCGGTGTCCGTGGCCGTGGCGACCGGGCCGTGCACCCGCGAGGAACTGGCCGCCGAGGGCGCGGACGTGGTGTTCGACTCGCTGGTCGAGTTCCCCGAGTGGTTTGCCAGGACGTTCGTGGAGACCGCGGTGTAACCGCTGCTCAGCCGTGCTTTCCGGCGCGGGCTTCCTGGATCAGCGCGATCAGCCCGAGCAGCAGGCCGAGCGGCGTGATCACCCCGGCGGCCGCGCTGAGCCACACCGGCAGGTTCTCGAGCCCGGCGGCGAACAGCACGAACACCGTCGCCACCGCGAGCATGCCGATGGCGAACAGGCCGATGCCGAGCCGCATGAGGATCGGTTTGCCGGTCTGCTTCGCTTTGTTCTCCATGGGGGGTGAGAGTAACGGGACTATCCGCTTCTCCCCAGCGCCTGTGGCGAGATACGCTTGTCGGACGCGCGCCTCGAGATCGCTCGGGGCGCGTTCGTCGTGACCTGCACAGCAGAAGGACTGGTGAGGGAAGTGCCGACCGGCAAGGTCAAGTGGTACGACGCGGAGAAGGGGTTCGGCTTCGTCACGCAAGACGGCGGTGCGGACGTCTACATCCGCAAGGCCGCGCTGCCCCACGGCGTGGAGGGCCTGAAAGCCGGGCAGCGGCTCGAGTTCGGCGTGGCCGACGGCAGGCGCGGACCGCAGGCGCTCTCCGTCCGGCTGCTGGACCCGCCGCCGTCGGTCGCCGAGGCGCGCCGCCGTCCCGCGGAGGAGCTGCACGGCCTCGTCGAGGACATGATCAAGCTGCTGGAGCTGAAGGTCCAGCCGGACCTGCGGCGCAACCGGTACCCGGATCGCAAGAACACCAAGCAGATCGCGGAGATCATGCGGGCGGTCGCGCGCGACCTCGACCCGTGATCGGCGATGCCACCGCTTGAAAAACAGTGAAGGGCTCCGCGCGGGAATCCCGGCGCGGAGCCCTTCGCGGCTTTTCGAAGACTCAAGCAGGCTGGACCTGCAGCGACCACAGCGCCGTCGTGACCGCCTCGGCGTCGTTCGGGTCGCCGGTGCGGCTGACCACCGACGCCTGCGCGATCTCGACCACCACGATCTGGTCGTCCTTCGCGGGCGGGGTCGCGGTGTAGGCGTAGCGGTCGCGGGAGGTGATGATGTCCTCCTTGAGCGGCTGGGGCTCGCCCTTGCCGTTCACGTACTGCACGGTGACCTTCCACGGCGTCTCGGCGATTTCCTTCGGCACCGAGATCTGCACCGACCGGCCCGGGCGCACCTTGAGCTTGCCGGTCGCGCCGGGATTGGCCGCGCACACGCCGGATTTGATGTCGCAGTTGCCGATCGGCGCGACGTTGATCGTGTGCCCGTCGGCGTAGAAAGTCACCTCGGCCGGGCCCGGCGCGGAACAGCCGGCCACCGCGAAACCACCGGCCGCGAGCACGGCCACCACCCGGGAACGTCGCATGGCCCGAGATTACCGGCGGCCTCGCGCGGGCCCGGGGGCGGGGAAGCTGCCGGTCGGCTCCGGGCGCAACGGGCGATTGCCGCCGAGCCCGGGCAGGAGCGAACCGCCGCGCTGCACCAGGAAGGTCTGCGTCAGGCCGACCGCCAGCAAGAGCGTCACGACCAGGAAGCCGATCCAGTACGTCGGCGGCAGCAGCAGCCCGACCGCGCCGCCCATGCACCACGACAGCTGCAGCACCGTCTCGGAACGCCCGAACGCCGACGCGCGCGACTGCTCCGGCAGATCTTCCTGGATCACCGCGTCGAGGCTGATCTTCGCCAGCGCGCTGGCCGTCGCGCCGATGAGACCGACGATGGCCGCCGTGGCGAGGCCGGGCAGCAGGGTCGCGACCAGCGTGGTCACGACGCACGCCGCCACGCAGGCGACGATCACCTGGTCCGCCGAACCGAAGTGCAGCCGCGAACCCAGCGCGTTGCCGACGAATCCGCCGACGCCGGCCGCCGCGCCGATGATGCCCAGCAACAGCAGCTGCACGAACGGGCTGTGCCCGGCGTGTTCGGTCTGTGCCTTCACCGCGAAGGCGGCGAACATCATCAGGAACCCGGTCAGCACGCGGACGGAACCGTTGCCCCACAAGGCAACGACGATGTGCCGTCCCATCGGCTGGCGCCGCCGCTTCTGCTTCGGCTCCGGCCGCGCGGACAGCGACGTCGGGACCTCGCCCTCGGTCACCTCGACCCAGGACGGGATCCGCATCGACTGCACGGCCGCGGCCACGCAGATCGCGGCGGTGAACCACAGCGCGCCGGAGGAGTTGGTGAGGCTGCTCACGCCGCTGGCCAGCGCGCCGAACACGCCGCCCGCGATCAGGCCGAACACGGTGATCCGCGCGTTGGTCTTCGACAGCGTGATCTCCGGCGGCACCACGCGCGGCGTGACCGCCGCCTTCAGCACGGTGAACGACTTCGACAGCACCATCATCCCGAGCGCCGCCGGGTACAGCAGCCAGTCGTCGAAGTGCAGCGCCATCACCACGGCCATCAGGCCCTGCCCGATCGACGACACGCACATCGCGAGCCGGCGGCCGCGCTGGATCCGGTCCAGCGCCGGGCCGATCACCGGCGCGACGAGCGCGAACGGCGCGATCGTGATCAGCAGGTACAGCGCGACCTTGCCCTTGCTCTCGCCGCTGGTCGCGGCGAAGAACAGCGTGTTGGCCAGCGCGATCGCCATCGCGGCGTCGCTGGCGTAGTTCAGCATCACCGCGTACATCAGCGAGGTGAGGCCGGACTTGTCCGCGCCGTCCGCCTTGGTCGCGCGCTGGAACGCGCCGATCGCCTGTCCGCTCAGCTGACGGCTGCGCAGCGCGGCGACCCGCGTGACGGTGAGCTTCTTCGGCAGCTTCGGAATCGACCCGGCACCGGGGACGGCCGTGGTGTTCAGCGCTTCGTCCTGCAGATCGTCGACGCGAGGCTCGCCCGCGTAGCCGCCGGTGTCGTAGTGCTCGTAGCCGGCGCTGCCGGGCCGGTCCTCGTACGGCCGCGGGTGGACGGGCTCGGTGCGGTGGTCGCGCGGCGGGTACGGCCGGGCACCGCGCGGCGGCGGAGGCGGACGGTGTCCCATCGGGGCGGCACCGGTGGGCGCTTCGTCGGCGTTCGGCGTGAACGGCGGCACGTCGTCGTAGAACGCGCTGCGTCCGGGATACGCGCGAGGCGGTTCGGCCGGGCGGCCGCGCGGCGGTTCGGGCGGGATGCGCTCCGGACGGGCCCGCGGCGGCTCCGGCGCGTACTCCGGCGGAACCTGGCGAACGCGCTGGTCAACGGCCTGATCGACCCGGGTCGGCGGGGCCTCGCGCCACTGGCGGGCCCGTGCCGCGCCGGGCTCGGGAGTCCAGCGGCGCTTCTTCTTCCCACGGCCTTTGCCCGACTGCCCGCCGAGGGGGCTGTCGGAACCGGAGCGCGAGCTGAAGAGGGCCACGGTTCAATCCTGCCTCATCGGGGTCCCGCACCGCCCGCTCACGTGCCGGTTCGCTGATTTTCCGGGACGAACTTCACGCGGAACGACGACTGCCACAGCTTCCCGGTGAGGAGGAATTCGTCGGTGCCCGGGATGGCGGCGATGCCGTTCAGCACGTCCTCGCCGGGCCGGGCGGGCTTGCGCAGCCCGCTGGCGTCGATCTTCGCGGTGATCCGTCCGGTGTTGGCGTCGATGCGCAGAATCGTGTCGGTCTGCCAGACGTTCGCGTAGACGGTGTCGCCGACGCACTCCAGTTCGTTCAGCTGGTCCTGGCCGACCTCGACGGAACCGGTGACCGCAAACGTTTGCGGGTCCCGGAACGTGAGGCTGGATGACCCGTTGCTCATCACCAGCCGCCCGTTGGGCTGGTGGCACAGTCCCCAGCCCTCGCCGTCGTAGCGGACCCGCCGCAGCTCGGCGAGCGTCTGGGAGTCGCGCTCGATCGCGATTCCGTCGCGCCAGGTCAGCTGCCACAGCTTCGGCCCGAGCACCGTGATGCCCTCGGCGAACAGCGGCGACGGCACCGTCACCTGTTTGGCTGGCGTTCCGCCGGCCGGACCCGCGGTGAGCGCGGACTTGCCTTCGAGCCCGCGGCTCTCGTACAGCGTCGTGCCGGAGTACTCGAGCCCTTCGGTGAAGGCCGTCGAGTCGTGCGGCAGCGTTCCGAGCACCTGGACGGCGAGCTGTTCGGGCTGGGCGGGCACGGCTTGGGTGCCCGCGCATCCGCCGAGCACGGCGGCGGCCACCAGGGGCCAGACGATCCGGGTTCGCACGAGGAACAGCCTGGCACGGGCGGCGCGGATGCGTGCGGCACAATTGGGGGTATGACGCTGCTGTTGACCCTGGACGACGGCTCTCTCCACCGGAAGCTCGCGGACGCCGTCGAGGTGGCGCGGGAGGCCGTGCTGGCGGAAGCACCCGCTGACCAGGTCGGCGAGCACGTCGGAGTGGAACGCGAGGACGCGGTCTCGGCGAGCCACCTTTTCGAGGCCTCGGTGCCGGGCTACGGCGGCTGGCGCTGGTCGGTCACCGTCGCGGTGGCCGGGCCGGACGAGCCGGTCACGGTGAGCGAGCTCGTGCTGCAGCCGGGCCCGGAGGCCCTGGTCGCGCCCGCCTGGGTGCCGTGGGAGCAGCGCGTGCGCGCGGGCGACCTCGGCGTCGGCGACCTCTTCCCGGCGGACAAGGACGACCCGCGCCTTTCGCCCGCGTACCTCCAGTCGGACGACCCGGCCGTCGAGGAAGCGGCGATGGAAGTCGGCCTCGGCCGGGTGCACGTCCTCTCGCGCTACGGCCGGCTGGACGCGGCCGCCCGCTGGCACAGCGGCGAGTTCGGCCCGCGTTCGGACATGGCCCGGAGCGCGCCCGCGACCTGCGGGACCTGCGGGTTCTTCGTGCCGCTGGCGGGTTCGCTGCGCGGCTCCTTCGGCGCCTGCACCAACGACATCGCGCCCGCGGACGGGCACGTCGTGGACGTGGCTTACGGGTGCGGGGCGCATTCGGAGGTGCGGGTCGAGGTGACGTCCTCGGTTCCGGTCGCGGAGCTGGTTTACGACGATTCGCTGATCGACTTCACTCCCGCTCCGGAGCCGGCTCCGGAGCCGAGCGCGGTCGCGGACCCGGCGGTGGTCGAAGAGGCGGCGGCCGCGGCGGCGGAGGAAACCGCTGAGGTCGCGGTGGTGGAGCCGGAGACGGCTGCCGAGGTCGCGGTCGAGGAGGCTGCGGAAGCGGCTGCGGACGTTGCTTCGGATGAGGTCGAGCGCGTTGCCGAGGATCCGGTCGAGGGCGCGGACGTGGTCGAGTCGGGTGCTGAGGAGCCGGTGGCGAGCGTGGACACGGCCCAGCCGGTTGCCGAGGAGCCGGTCGCGGACGTGGCCGAGGCTTCGGCGGCGGGCACGGCGGTCGACGTGGTCGTCGAGGCGGTCGCGCCGGAGGCTGCCGAGGAAGGCACCGCCCCGGAGCAGGGTGACGCCGACGGGAGCGATGTCCTCCGGTGAACGAAGTCGCTGGGGGAGCGGCTGATCCTTTCGGGACAGTCCGGCTGCGGGAAGCGGTGCTGAGCGCCTGGCGCGATTCGCCCACCCGCTTCATCGAGGACACCAACTCCGAACGCGACCTGCGCGTCGGCGCTTATCGCGACCGGTTGTTCGTCGAATTGGCCCAGAACGCCGCCGACGCCGCGCAGCTCGCGGGCGAACCCGGGCGCATCCGGGTGTCCGTTGTGGACGGTGAGCTGCGGTTCGCCAACACCGGCGTGCCGCTGGACGCCCGCGGGGTCGAATCGCTCTCGTCGTTGCGGGCGTCGGCCAAGGAAGGGACCGTCGGCCGGTTCGGGGTCGGGTTCGCGGCCGTCCTGACCGTCACCGACGAGCCGCGCGTGGTTTCCACCTCGGGCGGGGTCGCGTTTTCCGCGCAGCGCACCCGGGAAGAGTCCGGTCGGAACGGCGACGTTCCGGTGCTGCGGCTGCCGTTTCCCGTCTCGGAGCAACCGGCTGACGGATTCGCCACCGAAGTGCGGTTGCCGCTCCGGGAATCCGGACAGGGTTTGCTCGACGGCCTGGCGAACGAGATCGAAGATCTCCTGCTGGCGCTGCCGTGGCTCGCTGAGGCCGAAGTGGACGGTCGCAAGTGGACGCGAAGCGGCGAGGAGATCGTCGAGATCACGTCGCCGACCGGGCAACGGCGTTGGCTGAAGCACGGAGTCTGGGCGGTCCCGGTTGACGCCGACGGGGTGCCGCAGCCGCTCGAGGACGATCTGCTTCACGCGCCGACGCCGACCGACGAAGGCCTTTCGCTCCCGGCTCGGTTGATTGCCGAGGTGCCGCTGGAGCCGTCTCGCCGCCGGGTGCTTCCGGGCGCGGAGCTCACTCGCGCGCTGGAGCAAGCGGCGAGCGAGTACGTCGAGCTGGTCCGGGCGGTCAAGCCGGAGCACCGGCCGATTCTGGTTCCCGCCGCGGGTTTCCCGCAGTCCACTGTGGACGCACAGTTGAAAGACCTCGTCTACGCCGCGCTCGCGCAGGAGCCCTGGTTGACCACTGTGGACGGTCGGGAGGTCTCCGGGCAGCAGGCCCGGGTGCTCGACGTCGACGGGCTGGCTCCCCTGCTCGCCGACGTCATTCCGGGCCTGGTGCAAGCGAATCCGCGACTGCTCAAGCCGGTGTCCGCGCAGATCCTCGGCATTGGCGACGTCCTCGAAGTCCTGACCGGCATCGACCGCGAGCCCGGCTGGTGGCAGAAGCTGTACGCGGAGCTGGCGGTCGCGGTCGAGAGTCACGCGCTCAGCGCGAATCAGCTCGACGGCCTGCCGGTTCCGTTGTCGGACGGGCGGACGTTGCCGGGCGTCAAGGGCGCGCTGCTCGTCGACGGCAGCAGCGAGCTCCGCGAACTTCTGTCCGATGTGGACGTTCCCGGTCTTCGGCTGGTGCATCCAGGTGCCGCGCATCAGCTCCTGGAACTGTTGGGGGCCAAGCACGCGGACGCGCGTCAGTTGCTCGAAGCGGAGCAACTGCAGTACGCGGTCGAGCACAGTGTCGCCGACGTTCAGTCCGGTTTGGACGGAATGAACCTCGCCGGTGCGGTGCTCCGCCTGGTCGCGGACTGCGGCGACCAGGCACCGGAATGGATCGGCGCGCTGGCGCTGCCCGCGGAGGACGGCTGGCGGCGCGCGGACGAGCTGGTGCTGCCGACGTCGCCGTTGCTGGACGTGATCGACCCCGAGGTGTTCGAACCCGGCGGCGCGCTTTCCGTGCTGGACGAGGAATTCGCGGAGGACTGGCCGACCGAGACCCTCGTCGCGGCGAAGGTGCTCGACTCGTTCGCGGTCGTGCGGGACGAGGATCCGCACGAGCCCGACCACCACCTCCCGGACGAAGAGCAGTGGTGGGATTCGTTCGAGCAGCCGCCGACGACGGTCGTATCCATCCGGGACCTCGACCTCGTCGCGGACGACGCCTGGCCGGACGCGCTCCGGCTGATCGCGTCCCGTCCGGAAACCTGGCAGGCACTGCACAGCCCGGACGGGCACGCGGGCTGGTGGCTCGCGCGCTACGCCCTGCTGGCCGGCGAAGCCCCCGGCTCTTGGCGGCTCGCCTCGGCGACTGCGCTGGCCGGCCTGTACGACCCGGTGCCCGACCTCGGGCTGAGCGACGACCTGCTTCGCGCGGTGGGGGTCCGCACCGGACTGGATCTGGAGACCGCGGAAGACGTCACCGATCTGCTCGAACGGCTCGGCGATCCAGACCGCACGCCGACTCCGGGCCTGATCGCTCGCGCCCACGCGGCGCTCGTGGCCGCGCCGATCGACATCTCGGACGTCGACGCGCCCGCCCGAGTCCGCGCGGCGGACGGGAGCGTCGTCGAAGACGCCGTGGTGCTGGACGTCCCGTGGGTCGCGGCCGCGCTCGACCCGGCGAAGCTCCTCGTCGCGCCCGCCGAACCCGAGCGGTTGGCGGAACTCCTCGACGTCCCGGTCGCGAGCAGTCTGAAAACCGAGGTCGAGAGCACCGGCGAGTACGTCGCGTGGGCCGACCTGCCCGCCCTCGCGCTCGCCGTGGACCAGCTCGGCATCGCGCTGCCGGACGGCGGGGTGCTGCTGCACGACCGGCTCACCGTGTCGGTCGAGGGCGAGACGGCCGAGGTGCCGTGGTGGTCCGACGACCGGCTGCACGCGGCGGACACGTCCGAGGGGCTGGCGCGCGCCTTCGCGTGGGCGAGCGACCGCTGGGCGGAGCGCTATCGCATCACGGCGTTGCTGGAAGACCCCGCGCCGCGCACGCTGCTGAACTGACGCGGTTAAAGCCGCTGCGCGGACTTGGACCCGCGCCGGGCCGCCGCGCGCTGCCAGAAAATAATCCCGAATCCGATGAACCCGAGCGCGATCCCGGCGATACACGTCTGTAACCAGACGCCTCCGCTCGTGAAGAAAAGCACCACGAGCGCGACAAGCCAGAGCGCAGTACCTACGATCACCACCGGCGTCAGGTCGGTGAGCCGCTTCGGCAGGTCCGGCGTGTGCCGCAACGCGGCCGGAGCGTCCGGGGCACTGGTCGGTTCGTCCACAGGGCAGAGCTTACCCGGACGGAAACAGCGAGACAGGCGGGGAAATGGCGGAGCAGCGCGAACGGGCCGGGTCCACACTGGACCGCTTCTTCCGGATCAGCGAACGCGGGTCGAGCACGGGACGGGAGATCCGCGGCGGCGTGGTCACGTTCGTGACGATGGCCTACATCGTGGTACTCAACCCGCTGATCATCGGCAGTTTCGCGGCCGACACCCCGTCCGCGCACAAGGACGTCCTCGGCCACATCCTCCCGGTCCCGCAGGTCGCCGCGGTGACCGCGCTGGTCGCCGGCGTGCTGACGATCCTGATGGGGCTGGTCGCGAACTATCCGTTCGGCATCGCCACCGGCCTCGGCATCAACAGCCTGCTCGCGGTCACCATCGCGCCGCAGATGAGCTGGCCGGAGGCGATGGGCCTGGTGGTCATCGAGGGCGTGATCATCGTCCTGCTCGTGCTCACCGGCTTCCGCACGGCGGTGTTCCGCGCCGTGCCGCCCGCGCTCAAATCCGCGATCGCGGTCGGCATCGGGCTTTTCATCTGCCTGATCGGCCTGGTCGACGCCGGGTTCGTGCGCCGGCTGCCGGACGACGCGCACACCACGGTGCCGGTCGGGCTCGGCATCGGCGGTTCGATCGCCTCGTGGCCGACCGCGGTGTTCGTGGTCGGGCTGCTGCTCACCGCGGTTCTCGTGGCCAAGCGCGTCAAGGGCGCGATCCTGATCGGCGTGCTCGGCTCGACGGTGCTCGCGATCGTGGTCGAGGCGATCGTGAAGGCCGGGCCGTCCAACGGCACCGACCCGAAGGGCTGGAACCTCGGCTACCCGGCGCTGCCGCAGAAGGTCGTCGGCCTCCCGGATCTGTCGCTGGTCGGCGACGTGTCGTTCGGCGCGTGGACCCGGCTGCCGATCATCACCGTGGTGCTGCTGGTCTTCACCCTCGTGCTCGCGGACTTCTTCGACGCCATGGGCACGATGACCGGCCTCGGCAAGGAAGCCGGTCTGGTCGGCAAGGACGGCCAGCTGCCGAACGTCGGCAAGGCGCTGTTCGTCGAGGGCCTCGCGGGTGCGGCCGGCGGGTTCGGCTCGGCCAGTTCGAACACGGTGTTCGTGGAATCCGCGTCCGGCATCGCGGAGGGCGCGCGGACCGGGCTGGCGAACGTCGTGACCGGGCTGCTGTTCATCGCCGCGATGTTCCTGACCCCGCTGTACCAGGTGGTGCCGGTCGAGGCGGCCGCGCCGGCGCTGGTCGTGGTCGGCGCGCTGATGATGGCGCAGGTCCGCGACATCGACTTCACCGATTTCACGATCGCGCTGCCCGCGTTCCTGACGATCGTGGTCATGCCGTTCACCTACTCGATCGCCAACGGCATCGGCGCCGGATTCGTCAGCTACGTCGTGATCCAGGCGGTCACCGGCAAGGCCCGGAAGGTGCACCCGCTGATGTGGGTCATCGCGGTGGCGTTCGTCGCGTACTTCGCGGTCGGGCCGATCCAGGCCGCACTCAGCTGACCGGCGTAAACCGGAACCTCAAGTCGTGAGGTATGCTAACTATATGTCCGGCGACCCGCACGAGCGTTCCCTGGCGAGCCGCTTGCGTCTCGCGGTGGTGCGGCTCAACCGCAGGCTCCGGGCACAGCGGGTGGCGGACGACGTGTCGCTCACGCAGATCGCGGCGTTGTCCACCCTGCACAAATGCGGTCCGCTGACCCCCGGTCAGCTCGCCGCGAAGGAAGGCGTCCAGCCGCCCTCGATGACGAGGGTCATCGCCGCGCTCGAGGAGATGGGGTTCGTCGAGCGCAGGCCGCACCCGACTGACGGCCGTCAGGCCATCGTCGAGCTGTCCGACGACGGGCTCGCGTTCGTGCGCAAGGCCATCTCGGTGCGGGAGGCGTGGCTGGACCGGCAACTGGCCGAACTCGGCGAGGAAGAGCTCGAAGTGCTCTCCCGCGCCGCGGAGATCATCGACAGGATGGCGGGGAACTAGCACAGGTGACGACCACGGGTAGCGAAACAGGATGTCCGGCCCAATCCACTGCTACCCGGGACACGGCGCCGCCGCCGTCCGGTTCCGCTCCGCCCGGCCCCCGTTCCGTCCCGGCCGGGAAATCGTCTTCCGCGCCGGAACCCGCCGGCGCCGCGGAAACCAAGACCAGGCGCACGATGTTCTCGTCGCTGCGCGTCCGGAATTACCGGCTGTTCTTCAGCGGCCAGGTCATCTCGAACATCGGCACCTGGATGCAGCGCATCGCCCAGGACTGGCTGGTGTTCACGCTGTCCGGCAACGACCCGGTGGCGCTCGGCGTCGCGGTCGCGCTGCAGTTCATCCCGACGCTGCTGCTGTCGCTGTGGGCGGGCGTGCTCGCCGACCGCGTCGACAAGCGGCGGCTGCTGATGCTGATCCAGTCGGTGAACTGCCTGCAGGCCGTGCTGCTCGGCGTGCTCGACCTGACCGGCGTCGCCCAGCTGTGGCACGTCTACCTGCTGTGCGTGATGCTCGGGACGACCTCGGCGATCGAGGTGCCGACGCGGCAGTCGTTCGTCGCCGAGATGGTCGGCCGCGACCAGGTGGCGAACGCGGTCGCGCTGAACTCGTCGATCTTCAACATGGCCCGCATCGTCGGACCGGCCATCGCCGGGTTCGCGATCACCTGGGTCGGCACCGGCTGGCTGTTCATCGCGAACGCGGCGAGCACGCTCGCGGTGATCGCCGGGCTCGCGCTGATGAATCCGGCCAAGCTGTTCCGCGGCCCGGCGATCCCGCGCGCCAAGGGCCAGCTGGTGGAGGGCCTGCGCTACGTGCGCGGACGGCCGGACCTGGTGACCGTCATGGTCCTGATGTTCTTCGTCAGCACGTTCGGCATCACCTACTTCACGTCGCTGCCGATCGTGGCCGCGAACGTCTTCCACACCCAGGCCGACGGCTACGGCCTGCTCTCGACGCTCGTCGCGGTCGGCACCTTCACCGGCGCGCTCGCGTCCGCGCGGCGGGGCGTGAAGAGCCGCCCCCGGGTACGGCTGATGCTGGTGTCGGCGGCGCTGCTCGGCGCGTTCGAGTTCATCACCGCGTTCATGCCGACCTACCTGGCCTTCGGCATCGGGCTGATCCCGCTCGGGTTCGCCACGATCACCTTCCTGAACACGGCGAACGCGCTGGTGCAGACGTCGGTGTCGCCGGAGATGCGCGGCCGCGTGATGGGCATCTACGTGCTGGTGCTGATCGGCGGCAACCCGATCGGCGGGCCGATGACCGGTTGGATGGCCGACGCGTTCGGCGGCCGGTCGCCGTTCTACATCGGCGGCGCGGTTTCGGCGGTCGCGGCGGTGGTGTGCGCGGTGGTGCTGATCCGGCGCGGCGGCGTCCGGATGCCGCGACGGCTCGGCAACGGCCTGCGGATCCTGTCGCGGGAACGGGTCTGACCTGCGGAAATGGCTGCTCGCAGGCGCTGGGACCGCCGAAAGTTGTCACTCCGGAGGGTGAGACTGAGGTCTCCGCTGAGATGGTCTTGCCGTCGTCGGTGAGGTTAGGCTAACCTCATACATGTCCGCTTCGTGGTGGGAGCGGCAGTCAGTTCGGGAACGGACAGAGCCCCGCAACCTGGGAACCCCGGGAGGCGGGGCTCTGTTCATGGTCGGGGCTCTTCCCCGCGAGGGCAAGGCCGTTCACGGGGTTGGGCGTCAGGAAGCGTGCGGGGTCGGCTTCGGGGCCTCCAGCGGATGCTCGCCCGGCCGCATCGGAAGACGGCGCAGCCGCAGGCCGAAGTACACGTGGTACGCCATCCGCACGGCCTCGTCGTTCGGCAGCAGCACCTCGTGGCGCACGCCGTCCACTGTCTCGATCAGCCGGTCGCCGGACAGCGTGACGCGGCCTTGGGCGGTCGGGCGGGAACAGGTGAGGGTCTGCGTGAAGTGCGACTTCGGCGACGTCGACTGCCACCACGCCATCGGCGCGAAGTCCGACAGCTCCCGCCGCCGACGCTCCAGGCGGTACTCGGGCTTGCCGTCGCGCAGGACGTCCACGTCGCCGTACGGAGCGTCCAGGAGGAGGTAGTCGCCCTCGGGGTCGCTCTGCGGTTCGACCGCGGACAGCGCCAGCGGCTGCCGGCTGAACTTGCCGAAGCCGACGTCGACCAGGTACTGCTCGTCGTCGAGCCGGACGAGGATGGCGGCGTGGTCCAGCGGCGGACCGGGTACGCCGGCGTCGGTGAAGACGCGCGCCGCGTGCAGCGTCGCGGTGAAGCCCAGCTCCCGCAGCAGGCCGGCGAAAAGACCGTTCAGCTCGTAGCAGAATCCGCCGCGGCGACGGCGCACGAGCTTGTCGAAGAGTGCTTCTTCGGTGAGGTCGATGGGTTCCCCGAGGTGCACGCTCAGGTTCTCGAACGGGACGTGCATCAGGTGCCGCTCCTGCAGCAGGCGCAGCGCGGCCAGGTCGGCCGCGGGAGGCACCGGCAGGTCGAGGCGAGCGAGGTAGGCGTCGACGTCCATGGGTTCCACTCTCACACCTCCAGTGCACTCCAGGTCAAGCGAAAAAACGGGGCCCGGCCGTTTCCCGGCCGGGCCCCGGGGTGCGCAGCGGGCCTCAGCTGAGCAGGAGGCCGTTGCCGCCGGCGACGGCGTTGTCGAAGCGCTTGCTGATCTCGGCCCAGTTGAAGATGTTCCACAGGGCGTTGACGTAGTCCGGCTTCACGTTCTTGTAGTCGAGGTAGAACGCATGCTCCCACACGTCGACCAGCAGGATCGGCACGGTCGGCAGGATCAGGTTGTTGTGGTGGTCGCGCAGCTGCTGGGTGATCAGCGTCTTGCCGATCGGGTCCCACGACAGCGCGCCCCAGCCGTTGCCCTGGATGGTGGTGGACACGGCGGTGAACTGGGCCTTGAACTTGTCGAACGAGCCGAACGCCTCGTCGATCGCCGCGGCCAGCTCGCCGGTCGGCTTGTCCCCACCCTCGGGGGAGAGGATCTTCCACCACACGACGTGGTTGGCGTGCCCGGCCAGGTTGAACGCCAGCGTCGTCTCCAGGCCGACGATCGAGCCGAAGTCGCCCGCCTCGCGCGCGGCGGCGAGCTTGTCCAGCGTGTCGTTCGCACCCTTGACATAGGTCGCGTGGTGCTTGCTGTGGTGCAGCTCGTTGATCTCGCCCGAAATGTACGGCGCGAGGGCGCCGTAGTCGTAATCGAGTTCGGGCAGCTCGTACCGGGCCATGGGCCCTCCTTCTGATCGACGCGCGGTTTTCTAGGCGGCTTCCCGTGCGGGAGCCTGCTGAAACCGAGCCTCGTACTTCAAGCTAGGTGGAGGTCAACTCGCTGTGACCCGGCTCATGCCGCCGGGTCGCGGTACCGCGCGAGGTCGAGGGCCAGTTCGTCGAACACCGCGACGTTGTGCTCGAACGCGACCACGGATTCGTCGATCACCCGGGCCCGGTCTTCCTCGCTCCACGGCGCTTCGTCCAGCTTCGCGCGGTAGCGGTCGCGGAACGCGGGGGCGCTGCCGATGTCGTCGAAGCGGTAGAAGAGCGTGCCCGCCTCGGCGAGGTCGAACTTCTTCTCGAGCAGCCGCCGGATGATCTGGCCGCCGGCGATGTCGCCGAGGTAGCGCGTGTAGTGGTGCGCCACGAACCCGCCGGACCAGCGTGCCGCCTCGGCGATCCGCGCGGTGTAGGCCTCGGTGGACGCGAGCGGGGCGATCTCGGTGCGCCAGCCGGGACCGACCAGCCGGGCGAGGTCGCGTTCCAGTGCGGGCAGCCGGCGCAGTTCCTCGAACACGAACTGGCCGCCGACCGGGTCGTCGGCCATCGCGTCGCCGGCCCGCTCGATCGCCTGGTAGATGAAGTAGTACTGGGTGGCCAGCGCCGCGTAGCCCGCCAGCGTCAGCTCGCCGCCGAGCAGCGCGTTCATGTACGTGGAGTGATTGGCCTTGTCGTGCACCGCCCGCGTGGACGCGCGCAGCTGTCCGGAGAACGGGCTGGCTTCGAGGTCCGCGGTCACCGTCATCAAAGGCCTCCCGGGCATCTTTCTGACAAGCTGTCAGAAAGAACTGTAGGCCACGACTGGTACTTAGGCTAGCCTAAAATCAGCTGTTTTCACTCGAACCGACCGCTCGGCGCACGAACCGCACGGCGGCTTCGACGGCGTCTTCCAGCTGGTCGGCGGGCACGTCGATCACCTGACGGCTGCCGAGCGCGGCGGTGATCATCGGGACCACCACGTCGAGGTCCTGGGCGGGCCAGCTGCCCGCGTCGACTCCGGCGAGCAGCACCGAACGCAGCTGTTCGATGATCGGGTCGGCGTGCGCGCTGATCCGCTGGTACGCCGCGGGCGCGAGCGCGGACTCCAGCGCGGTGCCCGGCGGAAGGTGGTGTTCGGCCAGCACGCGCAGCTGCAGCCGCACGAATGTGGCCAGCTGGGCGACCGGGTCCGGTTCGGCGTCCACCGCCGCGCGCAGCCGCTCGACGTACCGGGCGGCCTCGTCCTCCACGAACGCGACGAGCAGGCTTTCCTTGTCCGGGAAGTGGTTGTAGATCGCGGTGCGGCCGAGCCCGGCCTCCGCGGCGACCCCGGCGAGCGTGATCGCGTCGAACCCGCGTTCGTACAGCTGCGCGCGGACGACGTCGAACACCCGTGACCGCACTTCGCGGCGGTGCGCTTCGAGCGAACCGCCCAGCACCTTCGGCACGCGCGCCACCCCCTTCCCGTGCGAAACACTTTAGGGGACCCGCGCGAAACGGCTCAGTCGTCGAGCGTCCAGGTGTGCACCGGCTCGCCGTTCTCCGACAGCTCCAGGTACCGCCGCAGCATCCAGTTGAGCGCGGTTTCGCGGTCGGCTCCGCGTTCGTGCGCGCGCAGCACGTAGTCGCGCTGCCAGGTCGCACCGTTGCGGCGGGCGAGGCAGCGGCGTTCGATGATGCCGAGATAACGCACGCGTGCCTCGTCGGAGACGTCCGAACGGCGAAGGCCCTCGTGCGCCAGCGGCAGCAGCACGCGCAGCGCCAGTTCGTCCGGCGGGATCCAGCCGATGCCGGGCCAGTACAGCTGCGCGTCGAAACCCTTGCGCGCGCCCTCGTACAGGTTTTCTTCCGCGGCCTGGAACGACATCTGCGACCAGACCGGCCGGTCCTGCTCCGCGAGCGCGCGTTGGGCGCCGTAGAAAAACGCCGCGTTGGCCACGATGTCGGCGACCGTCGGACCGGCGGGCAGCACGCGGTTTTCCACGCGCAAGTGCGGCAGGCCGTCGACTACGTCGTACACCGGCCGGTTCCACCGCCAAATCGTTCCGTTGTGCAGCCGCAGTTCGGAAAGCTTCGGTGCCTGCCCGGATTCCAGCGCCTCGATCGGGTCCTCGATGTCCGTCTCCGGCAGCAGACCCGGGAAATAGCGGACGTTTTCCTCGAAGAGGTCGAAGATCGACGTGATCCACCGTTCGCCGAACCACACGCGCGGCCGGACGCCCTGGTTTTTCAGTTCCTCCGGCCGGGTGTCGGTGGCCTGCTGGAACAACGGGATCCGGGTTTCGTGCCACAGCGCCTTGCCCAGCAGGAAAGGAGAGTTCGACGCGAGCGCGATCTGCACGCCGGCCAGGCATTGCGCGGCGTTCCAGTGCGCCGCGAATTCCTCGGGGGCGACCTGCAGGTGCAATTGGACCGAGGTGCAGGCGGCCTCCGGAAGAATGGATTCCGCGTAGTGCCGCAGCCGCTCCGGCTGTGCCCCGGGCAACGCCGGGCCGTCCATCGCGAGCGCGATCCGCTCGCCGCGGGCGGCGAAGATCTCGTCGTTCAGCGACGAATAGCGCGTTTTGTGGGAAAGCCACTTTTGATCGAAATGTTCCGGCCCCAGCGTCGGCAGAATGCCGATCATGGCCACCGACGAGCCGGTGTGCGCCGCGCTCTCCTGCGCTTTCGCCAGGTAGGAGTGCAGGTCTTCTTCCAGCCGCAGCGCGGAATCCCCGGCGAGCGGGCGCGGCGGCACGTTGAGTTCCAGGTTGTGCTGGCCGAGTTCGGTGGTGAACGACGCGTCGTCGAGCGCCTCCAGCACGACCGAGTTGGTCATCGACGGGCGCAGTTGCCCGTCCACCAGATTCAGCTCGACTTCGAGGCCGATGTTCTTGCGGGGAAAGGAAAAACTGCCGTCGGTGAGCATCCTCGCCAGGGTGTCCAGGCAGCGCTGGACCTTCCGGCGGTACCGTCCGCGATCGAGCCGGCCGGGATGTGCCGAGAGATCCGTACCCATGGTTCGACGCGCTCCTTGGCTGCTGTCCGCAGTGGTCTGGGCGGCTAGGACGCCAGGCAGACCACCGTCGCACAGCGAGTCGCCATGGGCTAGCGGCCAAACTGGTGCTCTCCGTCACCGGCGGTTGACCCTGCGCGTAACTACGCCGTTTGCCCTAACCCGGCCGCGCGTTCGGACCAGTGGGCACGGGTTCGGCCGGGTGCGAGACTGTCCGATGTGGCTCAACTGATCTTCACCGAGGACCGGGCGCATCCGGGCCTCGACGATTTCCGCGACCTGTCCACAGCGGACCGTCGCCCGGACCGCCCAGGCGGGCGCGGGCTGGTGATCGCCGAGGGAACCGTCGTGGTCGGACGGCTGCTCGCGTCGCGTTATCCGGTGCGCGCGCTGCTCGGCGTGGAGAGGCGGCTGCGGGAATTGGAAGACGAACTCGCCGGCGTCGACGTGCCCGCGTACGTGACGTCCGCGGAGACGATGGCCGACGTGGTCGGATTCCATCTCAATCGCGGCGTGCTCGCGGTCGCGGACCGCCCGGAACCGCCGACGGTTTCCCAAATCGTGGACGGCACGCAGGTTTTGGCCGTGCTCGAAGGGGTCGGCGATCACGAAAATCTCGGCGCGCTGTTCCGCAATGCCGCCGCGCTCGGCGTCGGCGGGGTTTTGCTCGGTCCAGGTTGTTCGGATCCGCTTTACCGGCGCAGTGTGCGCGTTTCGATGGGACACGTGCTGCGCGTCCCCTTCGCGACTTTCGACAGCTGGCCCGGCGGCCTGGATGTCCTGCGGGCACGGGGTTTCACGGTGGCCGCGCTCACACCGCGCGCGGATTCCGTACCGCTGCGCGGATTGCGCGAAAAGGTGCCGGGACCGATCGCGCTGCTGCTCGGTGCGGAGGGACCGGGACTGACGGACGAGGCGATCGAGGCCGCGGACGTCGCGGTCCGCGTGGAGATGGTGTCCGGCGTCGACTCGCTGAATGTCGCCACGGCCGCGGCGATCGCCTTCCACGAGGTCTCCGCGGGGGTCGCCCCACTAGAGTGACCCCCGGCACGTTTCTTGCGGGGAGGGGCACCCATGGAGCTGCGGATCCGCGGCGAGCAGGCGGTGCTCGCCGGGCCGGGCGGCGAGCACGCGCGGGAGGTCGACCCGCGTCGCCTCGCGATCGGTGCCGACCTGGCCCAGGCACTGCACGAATGGGCGCGCGTGGCGTCGGCGGTGGCGCGCTCCGACTCCGACGTCGATGTCGCCGGTTCGGTCGTGTCCCAACGCGGACGGCAGCTCGCCGCGCGACTGGCCGCCGTGATGGGCACCCAGGTGCGGTTCGTCGATCCGGTGACCGGCGTGGAAACGGTGGTCGAACCGCCGCCGCGACCGGACCAGCCTGCGCGCCCACCGCTTCCCGAGGAGCCGACGCCGTGGGCCACTGGGCTTACCGTGTCGGCGTTCGCGGCCGCCGTGGTGATCGTCGCGATGCTCGCGCTGGCCGGGACGCTCGCGCGCGAGACGAGCACGTGGCTGGCGCTGATCGCGTCGCTGGTGGTCACCGGCGGGGTCGCACCGTCGCTGTGGCTGGGCCGCAAGGTGCCGATCTTGCGCTGGGCGGTATACGGCGCGGGCGGCGGTCTGGTGCTCGCGTGGATCGGTGTGCTGGCCACGGTGTTCTGACTCCCGGATACTGACCCGATGGCCCCGCTCGACAAGCTGCGCGCGCTCTGCCTCGCCCTGCCCGAAGCGACCGAACGGCTCAGCCACGGCGAGCCGACGTGGTTCGTCCGGGGACGCAAGACGTTCGTGATGTTCGCTGACCGGCACCACGACGACAAAGTCGCGTTCTGGTGTCCCGCGCCGCCCGGGGTGCAGGAGGAGCTGGTGCGCACCGAGCCGGACCGGTTCTTCCGGCCGCCCTACGTCGGGGTGCACGGATGGCTCGGCGTACGGCTGGACGTGGACGTCGACTGGGGCGAGGTGGAGCAGATCGTGCGGGAGGCTTATCGGCACGTCGCGCCGAAGAAGCTGGCTGCTCTGCTGGACACCTGACCCTGACCGGCGCTTGCCGCTTCCGGTGGGCTCGCCGCGCTGCGGAGGCAACCCCAATGTGGCATTGGGGCGCTGGAAAACCGGAGTGCGTCAGCCGCGCTGGGTGCGGACTCCCAGCAGCACGTCTTCCCACGACGGCACGATCGGATGGTTCTTCTTCGCCTTCGTGCGCGGCTGCTCGGCGTCGTCGCCGTCGGACTCGCCGGGGACGTGCGGGATCTCGCGGGTCTCCTCGGCGCCGTCGTCCGGGCCCTCGATGGCGCGCGGTTCCTCGACGGCGTCGAGGGTCGGCTGCACCACCGAATCGCGAGCGGGGGCCAGCGCGCGGACCGTGCGCGGGGCGACGTACGAGTTCGGGTTCAGCAGGACCTCGGCGTTTTCGTCGAGCGCGTGCACCGTGCCGCCGTGCGCGCCGGGCGAGAACGACCAGTGCGCGCGGTTGTCGGAGCGGCCCGCCTTCCAGCGCAGCACGACGACCCACTTGCCGTCGTCGCCGCGCCACGCGTCCCAGGCGGCCTGGTTGTAGTCGTGGCCGCGGACGCCGAACGCGTAGGCGATGACCTCGCCGAGCGTCTGGACGTCGGGCCCGTCCTCGCGGACCGGGTGCGCCGACTGCGCGAGTTCCGCCGTGCGGGACCGTTCGAGCAGCACCGGATAGGCGAATCGCTCCACCCGCTGCGTCGAGACGCCCGCGCTGCTCGCGACCTGCTCGACGGACTCGCCCGCGCGGATTCGCGCCTGGATCTCGCGTGGCCGCATCTGGCTCTCCAACTCGATCTCGATCTGGCCCAGCCGGGCTATGTCCCCCCTCGCCGCCGCACGCAGTCTCTCGTCGGCCGGGAGCAGGAAGCGGGTACGGCTCGCGGGGTCCTCCAGCACGAGGGACTTCCCGTCCTCGTGCAGCCCGACCACCCGCAACGCCCGCATTTCTCGCCTCCCCGGTGTCACCTTTGTGGGTGCCCACGTTAGAACGGCGCGTCGGCTTGACGTGCGAGGCGCGCCGACGCCTCACCCATCCGAACTCAATCCGACGACACTTTCCCGGCCATTTTCGCGGCGGCGGAGATCGGCGACCGCCGTGACACGCCGACCACGGTCCGTCACGAACGAGTGGTCATCGACGCGAACCGCCCCGCGAGCCGGGGTGGCTGGCGGGGCGGTTTGGGCGTTTTCGGCGCGTTGTGGATTCAGCCGAGCCGTTCCACGACGTATTCGATGCTCTGGGTGAGCTTGGTGACATCGTCCGGGTCGATCGCCGGGAACAGGCCGACGCGCAGCTGGTTGCGGCCCAGCTTCCGGTACGGCTCGGTGTCGACGATCCCGTTGGCGCGCAACGCCTTCGCGACCGCGGCCGCGTCGACCTCGTCGGCGAAGTCGACCGTGCCGACGACCTGCGAGCGCAGCTCCGGGTTCGCCACGAACGGCGTGGTGTACGAGGTTTTCTCGGCCCATTCGTACAGCCGGGTCGAGGATTCCTTGGTGCGCGAGGTGGTCCAGTCGAGGCCGCCCTGGCCGTTCATCCACTCGATTTGCTCGGCGAGCAGGAAAAGCGTGGCGACGGCGGGGGTGTTGTAGGTCTGGTCCTTGCGCGAGTTGTCGAGCGCGGTGGTGAGCGACAGGAATTCGGGGATCCAGCGGTCGCCGCCGCCGATCTCGCCGATCCGCTCGATCGCGGCGGGCGAGGCGAGCGCGATCCACAGGCCGCCGTCGGAAGCGAACGACTTCTGCGGCGCGAAGTAGTAGACGTCGAAGTCCTCGGCCTTGACCGGGAGGCCGCCGGCGCCGGACGTCGCGTCGATCGCGACCAGCGCGCCGTCGCTGCCCTCGGGCCTCCGCACCGGCACCGCGACGCCGGTGGAGGTCTCGTTGTGCGCCCAGCCGACGAGGTCCGCGCCGTGGGAGTAAGCGATCTCCGGCGCGCTGCCCGGGTCGGCCTTCACCACGATCGACTCGCCGAGGAACGGGGCCTTGTTCGTCACGGTCGCGAACTTCGACGAGAACTCGCCGTAGGTGAAGTGCTGGGCGCGCTCGCGCACGAGGCCGAACGCGGCGGCGTCCCAGAAGGCGGTCGTCCCGCCGTTGCCGAGGATGACCTCGTACCCGTCCGGGAGGGAGAACAGCTCGGAAAGCCCGGCGCGCACGCGGCCGACGAGCGACTTGACCGGCTTCTGCCGGTGCGACGTGCCGAGGTAGGTGGAACCGGACCGGGCGAGGGCGGCGAGCTGCTCTTCGCGAACCTTCGAGGGTCCGCAGCCGAAGCGGCCGTCGGCCGGCTTGAGGTCTGCTGGGATCGTCAACTCAGCGTCGGTCATGTGCTTAGTCTCTCAGGTCGGGACAACGCAGGTAACGGCGGTTGGCGGGTGTCCGGCATGTGGAATCCTGACGGAAACGCACGGTTGCCGCCCGGGTTGCGCTCTTCGGCTTGGCGGCGTTGGGACGGCCGTGGGACGCGACTGCGCTGAACGGCGGGCGGGCCGCGCCGCGAGTACCCGGCCTGGACGCCGACGAATCCGGCGTCCAGGCCGAAGCGGGACGAATCAGCGCCATCCGCCCTCGTCCAGCCCGCCGGGGATCGGCGCGGCCGGGTCGTACGGCGTGCGGCTGAAGATGAACGTCGCGAGGTTCAGGTGGTTCGCCGTCCCGTCCGCGTCGCGGCCGACGGTGAGCGTTTCGCCCGCGTAGTAGCCGTCCAGGCCGATCCAGGTGTCCGGGCCCTCGGGGCGGAACCGGGAGGCGCGCCCGGCGCCGACGGCGGGGTTCAGCGAGATCAGGCCGTCGCCCTGCACGCGCAGGAAGTACGGCGACGGGCCCCAGTGCCACAGCCCGGTCAGCGCGAGCAGGTCCGGGTCCACAGTGGACGGGAACCACTCGTCGGGCAGCGCGGGCTCGAGGTCGTCGGCGGTGGTGATCAGGTCGAGGCAGAGCTGGGTGATGCCGACGCCGCCGGTCGAGTTCGCGAGGCACAGCGCGCCGGTGCCGGTGCGCGGGTCGACCAGCGTCGCGGCGAGGAAGCCGGGCATCGAGCCGGTGTGCCCGGCCAGGTGCCTGCCCTGGTAGCGCACGACCATCAGGCCGAGGCCGAACCCGGTCGACCACACCTCGGTGTCGTCGACGGTGTTCATCGTCCGCATTTCGTCGACGGTGTCGGCGGACAGCACGTCGCCGGTGTGGCCGCCGAGGAACGACGTCCAGCGGCCGAGGTCGGTGACGGTGGACCAGAGCTGGCCGGCCGGGGCCATCGCGCCGGCGTCCGGCCACTTCTCCGGCAGCAGCACGTCGGCGAACGGGTGCACGGCGAATCCCTCGGCGTGCGCGCCTTCCGGATGCGGCGTCGTGCGGTTCATGCCCAGCGGGGTAAGGATTTCGTCGCGCACGACGTCGAACCACGGCCGCTCGCGGTGCCGGGCGACCAGTTCGCCGAGGACGCCGTAGCCGACGTTCGAGTAGTGGAATTTGGAGCCGGGACGCAGCTTCGTCGCGTCCTTCTCCAGGCTCGAGACGAGCGCCGCCCAGTCCGCGCCGGGCGAGCGTTCCCACCATTGGCCGGGCGATTCCGACGTGAGGCCCGAGGTGTGCGACAGCAGTTGCGCGATGGTGACCGAACCGAACGCGGTGCCCGGCAGGTGCCGCTCCAGCGGGTCGGTCAGGTCGAGTTTGCCCTCGTCGCGCAGCCGCATGACCGCGGTCGCGATCATCGTTTTGGTGATCGACCCCAGCCGGTACTGCGTGTCGTCGTCCGGGCGCCGGTCGCCGACGCGGCCGCGGGCGCCGGACCAGACGACCTCGCCGCCTCGGACGACGGCGGCGACGAGGGACGGGGCGCGACTGACGGACTGCTCGTGTGCGAGCCGTCGGTACAGGGCGAGTTCGGTGGTGTCGAGCATGGCCGTCATTCTGCCCGGGCAGGTCCGCCGGGCAGCAGGGCCGTCAGCGTGCGCGCCGGAGTGCTTCGTCGATCATCTCCGTGGTCGGCGCGGTCGCCGGTCCGCGCTGGGTCACGGCGAGTGCCGCGGCCACGTTCGCGCGCCGGGCGGCCTGCGTCAGGTCGTTTCCTCGCGCCAGTGCCGCGGCGAGCACCCCGCCGTGTGCGTCGCCCGCGCCGTTGGTGTCGACGGCGGCGACCGGGTAGGCGGGCACGTTCGTCGCCGAGCCCGGCGATTCCGCGGTCGCGACCCAGCAGCCGGTGCCGCCGGTGCGCACGATCGCGGCTCGGCCGCGCACCCGTTTCGCCAGTTCGGGCGCGGCCGAGGCGGGATCTTCGCGGCCGGTCAGGAGGCGGGCTTCCCGGGCGTTCGCGGTGAGGATGTCCGTGCGCGCCAGCACCGCGGCGACCGTCTCGGGAGCGAGGTCGCCGATGAGCGGAGACGGGTCGAACAGCACGCGGACCGGCGCGGGCAGATCCGCCAGCCAGCCCGGCAGCGCATCCGCGTTGCTCCGGTGGGCCAGGCTGTATCCCGAGACGTACACCAGATCGGCCGGGCGCACGGCGATCCGGTCGAGATCGGCGCGGGTCAGGCGGCCTTCCGCACCGGCCGAGGTGACGAAGGTGCGCTCCGCGGTCGCGTCGACCATCGCGACGCAGTAGCCGCTGTCGGTTTCGGCGAGGCCGGGCTGCACGACCTCGAACCCGGACGACGCCAGCGCGGAGCGCACGACGTCGCCGAACGGACCAGTGCCGTACTGCCCGCCGAACACCACCGGCAACCCGTCCCGATGCGCGGCGATCATCGTGTTGTAGCCGCCTCCCGCGGTGAGCGTGCTGGAGGAGGCGACGACGTCGCCGCCGGGTTCCGGGATCGCGTCGACGGTCAGGACGAGGTCGACGATGACGTTGCCGGTGAAAACGAGCCGGGGGTCAGCCACGGGTCTGCTCCGCGTCGGCCGGCGCGGGAGCGTCCAGCCGGCCGCGGGCGCCGCCGAGCGCGAGATATCCCGCTGCTCCCACGGCGAACGCGACGATCCAGGCGATCCCGCTCTGCCCGGCGGCGAGCAGCACGTAGCCGCACACTGTTGCCGCGAGCCAGGAACCGGCCGCGCGCCATTCGATGCCGCCGGTGTACCAGTACCGACCGCCGCGGCCCATGTCCAGCAACGCTTCCGCGTCGTACCAGCGGCGCTTGAGCAGGTCCGCCAGGAACACCGCGAGCCACGCGGTGATCGGGATGGCCAGCAACGAGATGAAGCTGATGAAAGGTCCGTAGAACGAATCCGCGATCAGCATGAAGTAAATCGACCCGAGGAAGGTGACGACGACGTCGACCGCCACCGCCCACACGCGCGGGATGCGCACGCCGAGCGTGAGGGTCGTCAGCCCCGCCGAGTAGACCGAAAGGTGGTTCGACAGCAGCAGCCCGCCGAACGCGGCGATCAGGTACGGCACGGCCATCCACGACGGCAGCAGGTCCCGGATGGCGGCCACCGGGTCGCCCGCGGTCGCCAGTGCCTTGTCGCCCGCGCTCAGCAGCGCGCCGAGGCCGATCAGGACGACGAGCGGGATGCCCGCGCCCGCCGCGCTCGCCGCGACCAGATGTGCCGTCTTGGCACTGGTTTTCTGGTAGCGCGCCATGTCCGCGCCCGCGTTCGCCCAGCCGATCCCGGTCCCCGCGGCCATCGTGCCGATGCCGACGAGAACCGCGCCGAACGACCCGCCGGGGATCGCGGTGACCGCGGACCAGTCGACGGTGGCGACGAGCGCGACCGCCACGACGATGTTGAGCGCCCCGAAGATCCACGTGGCCCACTTCTGGATGACGAGGATCGCCGCGTGCCCGAGCCCGGACACCAGCAGGGTGCAGATCTCGAAGAGCGCGATGGCGGCCAGCGCCAGCAACGGCACGGTCTTGCTGTCCGCGGAACTGCCGAACAGCAACGAGAACAACGACAGCAGCACGAACGCCCCGGTCGTCGTGTTCACCGTTTCCCAGCCCAGCCGGGAAAGCAGCGACACGAACGTCGGGCCCGCGTTGCCGCGCGGGCCGAAGACCGCGCGCGAAAGCGTCATGCTCGGCGCGCCGCCGCGGCGTCCGGCCGTGGAGATCACCCCGACCACGGCGAACGATCCCGCCGCGCCGACCACCGCGACGATCAGCGCCTGCCAGATGTCCAGGCCCTGTATCGCGACCAGCGTCGCGCCGAGCGGCAGCCCGAGAATGGAGATGTTCGCGGCGAACCACACCCAGAACAGCTGGAGCGGGTTGCCGTTCCGCTGGTTCTCGGGCACCGGCTCGATGCCGCGTTGTTCGACGGCGGAAAGAGTGCGCATCGGGATTCCCAACATCGTCGGTGGTTCGGGGAGGGGTCAGGCGCGCAGCGCGAGCAGATCGCGGGCGAGGCGCGCGAGGTCGAGGTCGTTCGCCTCGTCCAGGACGACGCGTTCCCGGTCCGGCCACACCGCCGTACCGTGCGTCGCGCCGAGAATCGCGCCGGCCATCGCGGCGACAGTGTCGGTGTCTCCGCCTAGTCCGGCTGCGACGCAAAGCGTGTCCCAGGGATCGTCGGCCGTCGCGGCGAGCGCGAAGGCGGCGACGACGGATTCCTGCGACGCCACCGAAGTGCCGATCACTTCGGCGACCGCGTCCGCCCGGCGGGACGCGGGAAGTGTTTGGAGATAAGGGATTGCCCAGCGCAACCGCGGGCCGATCTCGCCGCCTGCCGCCCAATGTCCGCGCCGGGCGCCTTCGTCGGCCGCGGCGATCGCGATCTCCACCGCTTCGGCCAGGTCGGCACCGTCGACACCGGCACTCACTGCGGCGCCGACGGCCGCGGCACTCGCGATGCCCAACGAGGTGTTGTGCGTGGCGACGCTGGTCGCCTCGACCGCGTCGACGAATTTCGGCACCGAACGGGTCGAGCGCACGATGCCGAGCGGGGTGATCCGCATCGCCGCGCCGTTCGTCGTCCCGTACCGTCCGGCTTCCTCGGCGGGGAGGCCGTCGGACAGCCGTTGCAGCGCGGATTTGGTGCTGGGGCCGAGAAGATCGAGCGATCCGCGTTCGGCCATGGCGGCTTCCCAGTCCAGGAGCCGCTCGGCGAACACGGCCACGTCGACCTGTCCGGAACCCTCGATCAGCAATTGGGCGAGCAAGACCGCCTGTTCGGTGTCGTCGGTGACCGACCCGGCGGGCATGCCCGCGGCGATCTTCTGCCGGGGACCGGCGGCGAGGAACCCGCGGATCGGCCCGTAATCCTCCTGGATTTCCCGCCGGGACATCGACTGCGTCGGCATCCCGAGCGCGTCGCCGAACGCGAGGCCTTCCAGCGCGCCGAGCGCGCGATCGGCCGCGCTCACCGGGCCCCGCCGAAGGTCGTGTGGAGCCGGAACCGTTTCGGGTCGAGCCAGCTGGTGACCTTTTCGACGAACCGGCCGTCCGCGTCCCAGGAGATCCGCACCGCGTGCAGGAACGCCTCGTCCGGACGCCTGCCGAGCAGTTCGGCGTCGGCGGATTCGAGCGGGGCCACCGCGATCCACTGTTCGCCGCGGGCCGGGGTCAGGCCCTCTTCGGCCATTGTCGCGGTCAGCGAGTCGTCGACCAGGCCCTCGACCGGCACGTCGGCGATCCGGCCGAGCGCGGGGACGCGGCTGCGCTCCAGCGAGACTGCGGTGCCGTCGGCCAGCCGGCGGACCCGGTCCAGCGCGAGGAATTCCATGCCCGCCGACGACACCGACGCGGCGAGTTCGGGGTCGACGACGAGCTGCGCGCGCACGATCTCGGCGCGCACCGCCGCGCCGATGACCGCGAACGCGTGGCCCCAGCTCGATTCGGCGCCGAGCGGCCGTCCGTCGAAGGTGACGAACGAGCCGACCCCGGTCTGCGTGTCGATCAGGTCTTCCTCGGCGAGCGAGCCGAGCGCCCGGCGGATCGTGCCGCGGCTGACCCCGAACCGCTGCGCCAGCTCGTTCTCGCCGGGCAGCAGCGCGCCGTTGCCGTACGTGCCGGCGAGGATCTCCGACCGCAGTTCGCCGGCGATTTCCTGGCGCTTCAGCGTGCCGCGCCGTCGCTGGTCCGGGCTTTCGTGCTCCACCATGCCGCGGACGGTACCTGTACAGTACCTGTACTGTCTAGCCTCGGCTCAGCCGAGCAGGTGCCGGTCCAGCGCCGTCGTCACCGCCGCCGTGCGGTCGGAAACGCCGAGCTTCGAGAACACCCGCAGCAGGTGCGTTTTCACCGTTGCCTCGCCGATGTGCAGCTCACGGCCGATTTCCGCGTTGGTGCGGCCCTTCGCGACCAGCCGGAGCACTTCCACCTCGCGCGCGGACAGCGGCGACACCGGTTCCGGGTTCCGCATCCGGTGCACGAGCTTGCCCGCGACCGACGGGGCCAGCACGGTCTCGCCGCGGTGCGCGGCCCGGATCGCCCCGGCCAATTCGGTGCGCGACGCGTCTTTCAGCAGGTATCCGGCCGCGCCTGCCTCGACCGCGCGCAGGATGTCCGCGTCGGTTTCGTACGTGGTGAGCACGACGATCCGGCGCGCGGGTGTTTCCTTGAGGATCGCGTGGATCGCGCCGACGCCGTCGAGGCCCGGCATGCGCAGGTCCATCAGGACGACGTCGGGTTGTTTCACGCGGTCGAGCGCCACCGCCTCGTCGCCGGACCCCGCCTCGCCGACCACGGTGAGGTCGTCCTCGGCTTCGAGCATGCCGCGCAGTCCTTCGCGCACCACGGGATGGTCGTCGACCAGCATGATCGTGATCACGCGGGCACCTCCAGTTCCAGTTCGGTGCCGCCGTTCGCGCCGGTCCGCACTTCCAGGGCACCGCCCACCTGCTCGGCCCGCGAACGCATGCCGCGCAACCCGAATCCGGCTCCGTCGACGTCCGGGGCGAAGCCGCATCCGTTGTCCGCCACCCGCAACCGGATCGCTCCGTCCACAGCGGACAGCCGGACGCGGACGAGGCTCGCGCCCGAATGCTTGCGCACGTTGGACAACGCTTCTTGCACCGCGCGCAGCAGCACGACTTCGACCGCAGTGGACAGTGGCGGCAGCGCATCGTCCACTTCGCACTCCACCGGAATGCCGCTTTCCTCGGCGAGCCGGTCTGCCTGCCGCTGCACGGCTTCCGGCAACGAACCAGCGGCCAAATCGGACGGTGCGAGCGCGGCGACCATCGCGCGGGCCTCGGCGAGATTCTCGCGCGCCGTGCGTCCGGCGAGCGCGAGATGCTTGCGCACCGCGGACAGGTCAGTGTCCAGTTCGGACTCGATCGCCTGGGTCAGCGTGATGATGCTGGTGAAGCCTTGGGCGAGCGTGTCGTGGATTTCCCGTGCCAGCCGTTCGCGTTCCGCCGCGGTGCCCGCTTCCCTGGACAGCCGGGCGACTTCGGCCTGGCTGGATTCCAGTTCGCGAATCAGCTCTGCGCGGGCGCGGCTCTGCCGCAGGACGTCGCTGGTGAACTTCCCGGCCAGCACGCTGAAGACGATGAGGATCGCGGTCATCGGCAGCAGGACCGACAGCAACTGGTTGTCCCAGCCGCCGTTCAGCACCGCGGAGACGGGTTCGAGCAGGATCAGCAGCGTCGTCGCCACGATCCCGGGGCGCAGTTCCAGCAGCATGAACACCAGCGGGCAGGCGAGGAACAGCACGAAGCTCGCCGTGGTGGTCGCGAGAATGGCGGTGGCGCTCAACGCGATCAGCGCCACCGCCGCGACGACGCGGGCGGTCCCGTTGTCCTCGCCGTGCACGACGCGGCGTCCCACGGCCAGATATCCGACGGCGATCGCGCCCAGCGCGGCCTCGGCGGTGCTCTTCGCCGCCGCCGAACCGTCGTTGAGGAGCACCAGGAGCGCGGTCGCCGCGTAGGCGACCGCGAACAGCACCTCCCAGGACCAGTACGACCGCTCCCACGCGTCGGCCTGGGTCACTTCGCTTCGTTCGTCCACCGGAACGTCACCCTCGCGAGCACCAGGCCCACCACGCACCACACCGCCAGCACCAGCGCCACCTTCGGAAGCTCCCATGTCCCCGCCATTTCCTGGGTCGCGGCCTCCGGCGGAAGGAACACCGAGCGGAAGCCCTGGCAGATCCATTTCAGCGGGAAGAACGACGCGACGTCGACCATGATCCTCGGCAGGTTCGTGATCGGCGTGACGAACACCCCGGAAATGAACTGCAGCACCAAGTACACCAGCTGCACCAGCGCCACGGTTCCGGCCGCGGAACGGGCGACCGAGCTGATCGCGATGCCCAGCAGCGTCGAGGAGACGATCCCGAGCAGCAGCACCCAGACCAGGGTCAGCCACTTCGCCGGATCGGACGGCAGGTGCAGCCGGAACATCAGCATCGCCACCGCGGCCATCAGGACGGTCTGTGCCACGCTGGTCGCCGCGACCATGATCATTTTGCCGACGAAATAGGCCGCCGCGGGCATCGGCGTGCCGCGCAAGCGTTTCAGCGCCCCGATTTCCCGGTCCGCGGCGATGCCGATGCCGACGCTGTTGAACGACGTCGACACGATGCCCGCGCCGATCATCCCGGCGGCGAGCAGCTGTCCGGACGAGACCCCGGACTGCGCGGTCGGGCCGTCGAGGATGGAGCCGAGCAGGATCATCAGCACCGCGGGCAGCGAGAAGGTGAACACCACCTGCTCGCGGTTGCGGAAGAACTGCCGCAGTTCGAGCGCGCCGCGGGCGAGGCCCAGGGGGAACGTGCCCGGCACGGCCATGGTCGCGGTCATGGTTGCTCCCCGATCAGGTCGAGATAGACGTCTTCCAGGCTGGGGCGCGTCACGGTGAGCCCGGCGAGTTCCCCGCGGTCGGCGGCGAGTTGCGAGACGAGCTTCGTCGGGAACTGCGTGCGTTCCTCGTGACTGCCGAGTTCGTCCTGCCACCGCACGACGGCCTCGGCGCGTTCCCGGCCGGCGAGCGTCGCCGGCGTCCCCTCCGCGACGACCGAACCGCGCGCGATCACTGCGAGGCGATCGGCCAGCGCTTCGACCTCGTCGAGATAGTGCGTGGTCAGCAGGATCGTGGTGCCCTCGTGGGCGAGCCCGTCGATGAGCCCCCAGAACTGCCGCCGCGCCTCGGGGTCGAAACCGGTGGTCGGCTCGTCGAGGAACAGCAATTCCGGACGGCCGACGATGCCGAGCGCGACGTCCACGCGGCGGCGTTGCCCGCCGGACAACGACTTCACCCGCGCGCCCGCCTTCGCGGTGAGGCCGACCTGGTCGATCACCTCTTCCGGATCCCGCGGGTTCGGGTAGTACTTCGCGAAGTGCCGCACGGTCTCCGCGACGGTCAATTCCGCCGCGTCGGTCGCTGTCTGCAACACGATGCCGAGGCGGGCGCGCCACGCGCGGCCCGCGGTGCCCGGGTCCTCGCCGAGGACGACGGCTTCGCCCGCCGTCCGCTGCCGGTGCCCCTCCAGGATCTCGACGGTCGTCGTTTTGCCCGCGCCGTTCGGCCCGAGCAGGGCGAACACCTCGCCGTCGGGGATGTCGAGATCGATCCCGGCCACGGCGAGGTGACCCGGGTACTCCTTGCGCAGTCCGCGCACTCGCACTGCTGTGCTCATGCCGTCCAGCGTGCTCCGGCGCGGACGGCTCGCGGGACGTCCGGGCAGTGGAATCCGGCTGTCCGTCGAACGGTGGACACGCTGGTTTCCCGTGGAACCACGGCGCTCGCTGTTGACAAGTTGTCTAACATGACAAGATGTCTCACAAGCAGGTGACTGCCAGCGACGGAGTCCGCCTTTCGGTCCGGGTGAGCGGCAACCCGGACGGGCCCACAGTCGTGCTCGTGCACGGATATCCGGACAACAGCTCGATGTGGGACGGCGTCGCCGAGGAGCTGCGCCGCGAGCACTGCGTGGTCGTCTACGACGTGCGCGGCGCGGGCGAATCCGACAAACCGCGAGAGCGCCGGGCGTACCGGCTGGACCAGCTCGCCGACGACCTCGCCGCGGTGGTCGACGAGGTGCAGCCGTTCGGGAAGGTCCACCTCGTCGCGCACGACTGGGGTTCGATCCAGGCGTGGCACGCGGTCACCGGCGACCGGCTGCGCGGCCGGCTCGCCTCGTACACCTCGCTTTCCGGGCCCAGCCTCGACCACGCCGGCGCGTGGTTCCGCGATCAGCTGACCCGCCCGACGCCGCGTCGCATCGGGCACGCCTTGCGGCAGTTCCTGCACTCGTACTACATCGTCGCGTTCCAGGTTCCGCTGATCCCGGAACTGTTGTGGCGCACGGGAATCATGCGCACGCTGATCCGGAAGCTGGAGCCCGCCGAAACGTCGCCGAAGACGATCGACGGCGTACATGGCCTGAAGCTGTATCGGGCGAACATGGGCCCGCGGTTGTCCCGGCCGCGCCCGCGGCCAGCCGAGATTCCGGTGCAGGTGCTGGCGCCGACCGGCGATTCGTATGTCACCGCGCCGCTGCAGACCGAGGTCGAGCGCTGGGTGCCGGACCTGCATGTCCGGCGCGTGATCGGGTCGCACTGGATTACCCGGACCAAGCCCGAAGTCGTTGCTGCTGCGGCGGCCGAGCTGATCGCGTCGGTGGAAACCGGCGAGGAAACGCGGGCATTGCGGCGTGCGCGGGTCGGTGGCGCGAGCGGTCGCTTCGCGCACCATCTCGTGGTCGTGACCGGCGCGGGCAGCGGGATCGGCCGGGAGACCGCGCTGGCGTTCGCGGCCGAAGGGGCCGACGTGGTCGTCAGCGACATCAACGGCGATTCGGCCGCGGAAACCGCGAAACTGGTGCGGGAGCGCGGAGTCGACGCCGGTGAGTACACAGTGGACTCTTCGGACGGCGAGGCGGTCGCCCGGTTCGCCGAGCAGGTGCGGGACGAGTTCGGCGTGCCGGACATCGTGGTGAACAACGCCGGGATCGGCATGTCCGGCCCGTTCCTCGACACGACGATCGAGGACTGGGAGAAGGTCGTGGACGTCAACCTGTGGGGCGTGATCCACGGGTGCCGCGCGTTCGCGCCGATGATGAAGGAACGCGCCGAGGGCGGGCACCTCGTGAACCTCGCGTCCGCCGCGGCCTATCTGCCGTCGAAGATTCTCACCGCTTACGGCACCACGAAGGCCGCCGTTCTCGCGTTGAGCAATGGCTTGCGCGCGGAGCTGGCCGCCGACGGAATCGGCGTGACCGCCGTTTGCCCGGGGCTGGTGAACACCAACATCACCAAGACCACCACGTTCGTCGGCGTCGACGAGGTCGAAGAGAAGCGGCGGCAGAAGGAATCGTCGAAGCTCTACGCCCGGCGCAATTTCGGCCCGGAACGAGTGGCACGCGACATTCTGCGCGCGGTGGAGAAGAACGTCGCGATCCAGCCGTCCACTCCGGAAGCGAAGGTCGCGCTGGTCCTTTCGCGACTGACGCCGGGTTTGCTGCGTGCGGCGGCGAAACTGGACGTCACGCCGTGAGCCGTCCGCGCCGGATGACCGCGCAGGCCCGGCGGGACGACCTGATCGCGGCGGCACTGGATCTGTTCGGCACCCGGGCTCCGGAATTGGTCACGGTGGACGACATCGTGGCGCGCGCCGAGGTGTCGCGGCCGTTGTTCTACCGGTATTTCCCGAGCCTGCGCGAACTGCAAATGCAGGCGTTGCGCACGGTCACCGACGGTTTGGTCGACCGGCTCGCGACGCTTGAGGAAGGCCCGCCGGAAGAACGCCTGCGCGCGGCCGTGCGCGGTCTGGTCGACGTTGCCGCGCATTACCGCGAAGGCTATGTCGCGTTGCTGCGAAGCGGTTCAGTCATCGCCACTTCGGAGACGGACGCGGCGATCGACGAGGTCCGCAACCGCGCCGTCGAGTTGATCCTGGAAGCGCTGGCGATCCCCGAACCGTCGCCATTGGTGCTGCTGACTTTGCGCTGCTGGACCGCCGTGGTCGAGGGCGCTTTGTTGTCGTGGCTTCAAGAAGGCACGGTCGCACGGGAAACGCTGGACGGCTGGCTGGTCGACCAGCTCACCGCGATGCTCGCCGCCACCGACGCGCACGTGGCCACAACGCCGTGAAGGGCTCCTTGAGGGAATCAGATTCCCTCAAGGAGCCCTTCACGGACTTGGGTCGGCCGGCTCAGATCTGGGTGACGCTGTCCCAGCCCTCGACCTCGGACGGCGTGCGCGGGCCGGGGCCGACGTACTTCGCCGACGGACGGACCAGGCGGCCGGTCTGCTTCTGCTCCAGGATGTGCGCCGCCCAGCCGGCGGTGCGCGCGGAGGAGAACATCGCCGGCATCATGTGCGGCGGCACCTTCGCGAAGTCCAGGATCACCGCGGCCCAGAACTCGACGTTGGTCTCGATCGGGTGGTCCGGACGGCGTTCGCGCAGCTCGGCCAGCGCGGCCTGCTCCAGCGCGGCGGCCACCTCGTAGCGTTCCGCGCCCAGTTCCTTGCAGGTGCGGCGCAGCACGCGGGCCCGCGGGTCCTCCGCGCGGTACACGCGGTGGCCGAAGCCCATCAGCCGTTCCTTGCGGTCGAGGATGCCCTTGACCAGCGCGCGGGCGTCACCCGTGCGCTCGACCTCCTCGATCATCGGCAGCACGCGCGCCGGGGCGCCGCCGTGCAGCGGGCCGGACATCGCGCCGATCGCGCCGGACAGCGCCGCCGCGACGTCCGCCCCGGTGGAGGCGATGACGCGCGCGGTGAAGGTGGAGGCGTTGAGGCCGTGCTCGGCGGCGGAAACCCAGTACGCGTCGACCGCCTTGACGTGCGCCGGGTCCGGCTCGCCGCGCCAGCGGATCATGAACCGCTCGGTGATCGACTTGGCCTCGTCGACCCGCGACTGCGGCACCGCGGGCTGGCCGATGCCGCGCGCCGACTGCGCTACGTAGGACAGCGCCATCACCGAAGCGCGGGCGAGCTGGTCGCGCGCTTCCTCGTCGGTGATGTCGAGCAGCGGCCGGTAGCCCCAGATCGGGGCGAGCATGGCGAGCGCGGCCTGGACGTCGACGCGGACGTCGCCGGTGTGCACCGGAAGCGGGAACGGCTCGGCGGGCGGAAGCCCGGTCCCGAACCGGCCGTCGACCAGGAGACCCCATACGTCGCCGAAGGTCACCTTCCCGGCGAGGTCCTCGATGTCCACGCCGCGGTAACGCAGCGCACCGCCGTCCCGGTCGGGTTCGGCGATTTCGGTCCGAAACGCGACGACGCCTTCGAGTCCGGGCCGGAACCCGTCGTCGGCTTCGTTGGTGGTGCTGATCGTGGAGGTAGTCACTCTTCGCGAACCCTTTCGATGCGCATTCCCCGGCTGTGTTGTGCACGCGCGGACGGGATACACGCTGGCTCCTTGCGCGCCTCATCGCACGGTGGGACAAACCATGCTCCCTTTGCCCGGCTGGGGCAACGGAAGATGTGGTGGTTTCGGTCACGATTACGAGAACGATTCAGTCCAGGTGAGCCCCGTACGCCACTTTCTCCCGTCCGGGGAGGTGGCCGCAGACTGGTACCCCGGTGGACCGCGGGTGAACCCCGCCTTGCCGAAGGCGGACGGGATCACGCTCGGTGTTCGGCATGGCTGCGTGGCGTGCTCAGGAGGGTGGCTGGCGCCGCTGGGCCGAAAGTGCGGAATCGCTGCCGGGTTGTCCGAATTCTTTTCGAGTCCGTCGGACTGGCGCTCTCCGCGCCACGTAAACACTGCGTTGCCGAATCAGGCGGAGCGGTCGCTCCGGTGGTAGACCTTTGCCATGCACCTGAGCCCGCAGGAACGCGACAAACTGCTGGTCCACGTCGCGGCGGACGTTGCTCGCAAACGGCTCGAACGCGGACTTCGGCTCAATCATCCCGAAGCCGTCGCGCTCATTACCGACTACGTCCTGGAAGGCGCTCGCGACGGCCGCACGGTCACCGAACTGGCCGCGGGCGGGCGTTCGGTGCTGACTCGGGCGCAAGTGCTCGACGGGGTGCCGGAAATGGTCGAGTCGGTCCAGGTGGAAGCGACCTTTCCGGACGGCACGAAACTCGTCACGGTGCACGAACCGATTGCTTGAGGAGGAATTCTTGCGGCCAGGCGAGATCATTCCCGGCGAGGAGCCGGTGCCGCTCAATCCGGGGCGCGCTCGGGTCCGGCTGCGCGTGCGCAACCTCGGCGACCGGCCGGTGCAGGTCGGTTCGCACTATCACTTCGCCGCGGTCAATCCCGGGCTGGAGTTCGACCGCGAAGCCGCCCGCGGGCACCGGCTCGACGTGCCCGCCGGGACCTCGGTGCGGTTCGAGCCCGGTATTGACCGTGAGGTCGACCTGGTTCCGCTCAGCGGAAACCGGCGGGTGCCGGGGCTGCGCGCCGAATACGCCGGGGAGTTCTGATGCCGGAGATTGACCGTGCCCGCTACGCGGAACTGTTCGGCCCGACCGCGGGCGACCGGATCCGGCTCGCGGACACCGACCTGCTGATCGAAGTGACCGAGGACCGGTCGATCGGTCCCGGCGGCAGCGGCGACGAGGTGCTTTTCGGCGGCGGGAAGGTGATCCGCGAGTCGATGGGCCAGGGCATGGCGACCCGTGCCGAGGGCGCGCCGGACCTGGTGATCACCGGCGCGGTGATCCTCGACCACTGGGGCGTGGTGAAAGCCGACGTGGGCGTCCGGGACGGGCGCATCGTCGGCATCGGCAAGGCGGGCAACCCGGACACTATGGACGGTGTTGACCCGGCACTGGTGATCGGGCCGTCCACGGAAGTGCTGGCGGGCAACGGAAAGATCCTCACCGCGGGCGGCATCGACTGTCACGTGCATTTCATCTGCCCGCAGCTGGTCGACACCGCGCTCGCGGCCGGGCTGACCACCTTGGTCGGCGGCGGGACCGGGCCGAACGAGGGCACCAAGGCGACCACGGTGACTCCTGGTGCGTGGAATCTCGGCCGGATGCTGTCCGCAATGGACGGTCAACCGGTAAATGTGTTGCTGCTGGGCAAGGGAAACACCGTCCGGCACGACGCGTTGCGGGAGCAGTTGGCGGCCGGAGCCGGCGGGTTCAAGCTGCACGAGGACTGGGGTTCGACACCCGCCGCGATCGACGCGTGTCTCACCGTCGCCGACGAATCCGGCGTCCAGGTCGCGATCCACACGGACACGCTCAACGAGGCCGGGTTTCTGGAGTCCACTGTGGAGGCGATCGGCGGCCGGTCGATCAACGCCTACCACACCGAGGGTGCCGGCGGCGGGCACGCACCGGACATCATCGAGGTGTCCGGGATGGCGAATTTCCTTCCGTCGTCGACGAATCCGACGCGGCCGCACACCGTCAACACCCTCGACGAGCACCTCGACATGCTGATGGTGTGCCACCACCTGAACCCGTCGGTGCCTGAGGACCTGGCTTTCGCGGAAAGCCGGATCCGGCCGAGCACGATCGCCGCCGAGGACGTCCTGCACGATCTGGGCGCGATCTCGATGATGAGTTCCGATGCGCAGGCGATGGGGCGGATCGGCGAGGTGATCATCCGGACCTGGCAGACCGCGCACGTGATGAAAGGCCGCCGTGGCGCGCTTCCCGGCGACGGCGCCGCGGACAATCTGCGTGCCCGTCGCTATGTCGCGAAATACACGATCAACCCGGCGATCGCGCACGGAATGGACGCGGAGATCGGCTCGGTGGAGATCGGCAAACTCGCCGACCTGGTGTTGTGGGAACCGAAGTTCTTCGGCGTGCGCCCGCACGTGGTGCTGAAGGGCGGCTTCCCGGCGTGGGCGGCGATGGGGGACGCGAACGCTTCGATCCCGACGCCGCAACCGGTGCTCGCCCGGCCGATGTTCGGTGCCGCCCCCGCGGTGGCGGCCGCGTCCAGCCTGCATTTCGTGGCCCCGGAAGCGCTGGATTCCGGCCTGGCCGAACAATTCCGGATCGCCCGGCCGTTGGTTCCGGTCGCCAATACCCGCCGCCGGACGAAAGCGGACATGGTGCTGAACGACGCGACCCCGGAGGTGCGGGTGGATCCAGACAGCTTCGCGGTGCGCGTGGACGGAGAGCTGATCGAACCGCATCCGGTGGCCGAATTGCCCATGGCGCAACGGTATTTCCTCTTCTGATGGATCCGGTCTCCCTCATTCTCGCCGATTCCCGGTTCCCGGGCGGCGGCCACGTGCATTCCGGCGGCTTCGAAGAGGTGGCGGCGCGAGGTCTCGTAAGGTCCGAACGCGACTTGCCGGGATTCCTCTTTGGACGGTTGCGTACCGCGGGTCTTCTCGCCGCCGCGTTCGCCGCCGCCTCCGCGCACGCGGCGGCCCGAGCCGTCGAGAGAGGCCATTGGCGACGGCTCGATCAGGAACTCGACGCCCGCACGCCCTCGCTCGCGCAACGGGAAGCGTCGCGAGCGCAAGGCCGAGGCACCGCGCGAGCCGGCCGTGCCGCGTGGCCGTCGTCCGCGCTGTCCCAACTGCTCGCCGAGACTCCCCGGCCGCACCATCCGATCATCACCGGCGCGCTCGTCGGCACCAGCGGCGGCAGCCCCTTGGACGCGGCCACGGCGGTCGCCTACCTCGCGGTGAGCGGCCCGGCGAGCGCGGCAGTCCGGTTGCTCGGGCTGGACCCGTTCGCGGTGAACGCGGTGGTCGCGCGGCTCGCCGGGCCGTTGCGGGACGTGAGCAGCCAGGCCGCCGAAACCGCCGGTGCCGATCCGGCCGAGCTGCCCGCCCCAGCGTCTCCGGCGCTGGATTTGTTCGCCGAGGAACACGCTCGGCATCATCAGGAAGAGGTGCGTCTCTTTGCCAGCTGAACACGGTCACGGGCATTTCCACGCGGTCAACTTCGACCCGACGGCCGCCGAACCGGACCACTACGACGCGGCGCCGACCGCCGGGCGGGCGTACCGGATCGGGATCGGCGGTCCGGTCGGCAGCGGCAAAACCGCGCTCACCGCCGCACTCTGCCGCGCGCTCGGCGACGAGCTGAACCTGGCCGTGGTCACCAACGACATCTACACGACCGAGGACGCCGACTTCCTCCGCCGGGCGGGCGTGCTGGACCCGGAGCGGATCGAAGCGGTGCAGACCGGCGCCTGCCCGCACACCGCGATCCGCGACGACATCACCGCGAACCTCGACGCGGTCGAACGGCTGGAGGAGAAGTTCCCCGGCCTGGAGCTGGTCATCGTGGAAAGCGGCGGCGACAACCTCACCGCGGTGTTCAGCCGGGGGCTGGCCGACAGCCAGATCTTCGTGGTCGACGTCGCGGGCGGGGACAAGGTGCCGCGCAAGGGCGGCCCCGGCGTGACGACCGCCGACCTGCTGGTGATCAACAAAACCGACCTCGCCCCGCTGGTCGGCGCGGCCCTGACCGTGATGACCTCGGACGCCCACCACATGCGCGGCGACCTGCCGGTGTTCACGCAGTCCCTAGTGGACACTCCGGACGCTCCCGCCGTGGCGGACTGGGTGCGTTCGCTGGTGCCGGTCCGGCAGGGGTGAAGGCGCACGCCCGCCTGGTCGCCGTCCTCGACAACGGGCGGACGGTGCTGCGAGAACTGAAGTCGATGGCACCGCTCACGCTCGTCCCGCGTCGCCAGCGCGGCACCGGGGCGGTGGCGCACCTGGTCAACTCGGCCACCGCTCCGCTCGGCGGCGATGAACTGAGGCTCGAGATCCGCGTCGAGGCGGGTGCGGAGCTGAAGCTGTCCGGCGTCGCGGCGACCCTCGCCTTGCCCGGTCTGCGCGAGGTCCCGAGCTTGTCCACTGTGGAGGTTGTCGTCGAGGACGGCGGTTCCTTCGAGTACCTGCCGGAGCCGACCGTCGTCACCGCTCGCGCCGACCACGTCGCGGTGCTGCGCGCCGACCTGGCCGCCGACGCTCGGTTCCGCACCCGGGAAGTCCTTGTCCTCGGCCGAGAGGGCGAACGTCCGGGCCGGTTGTCCTCGACAGTGCACGTGACCTGCGGCGGAGTGCCCGCACTTCGGCAGACGCAGACCGTCGGTGAGGCGCTTTTGGACGCCAGCCTCGCGGTCCTGGCCGGACAACGGGTGCTCGTGACCGAGGTCGAATTCGGCGGACCGCCGCGGCGAGCGGAGTCCGGACCGTGGTGGTCGCGGACCCCGCTCGCCGCGGGCGGCACGCTGACGACCGCGCTCGGTCCGGACGTGGTGAGCGCGTCGAGACTCGGGTTACCCGGCGGTGCGGAAAGTCGGCTCGGGCAGTGAGACCGGGCCGGCGGTGCGGCACATGTCGTGGCAGCTGCTGTCGAGCGTGCAGCACAGCGAGCAGATCGCGCCGCCCTGGTTGGCGCAGTCGGCGATGTCCGGCAGTTCGTACGCGTCGCCGCAGACCGAGCAGGTGTGCGTGGCGGTGAGGTCCGGTTCGACCTCGGGGCCGGAAACGAGGTTGGGCCGCACCAGGTAGTACCGGCCGCGGGTGGCCACCGCGAGCGCCGGCACCAGCGCGACGGCGATCACCAGCGCGAGCAGCGGGCTGAAGGCCGCCAGATACTCGCCGAACGCGCCGAAGTACGCCGCGATCGACACCGCGGAGGCGAGCACCATCGCGCCGAACCCGACTGGGTTGATCTTGTGCAGGTAGGCCCGCTTGAACTCGATGTAACGCGGGGAAAGGCCGAGTGGTTTCGCGATCACGAGGTCCGCGCACACCGCGCCGATCCAGGCGATCGCGACGTTCGAGTAGAAGCCGAGGATCTTGTTCAGGAAACCGAACGCGCCGAACTCCATCAGCGCGAGCGCGATCCCGCAGTTGACCAGCACGTACCAGGCGCGGCCCGGATGGCGGTGCAGGACGCGGGAGAAGAAGTTCGCGAAGGAAAGCGAGCCGGAGTACGCGTTCGTCGTGTTGATCTTGATTTGCGAAACCACCACGAACAACGCGGCGAAGGTGAGCGCGGCCGGTCCGAGCGCGGGCCGCACCGCCTCGAGATAAGGCGCGATCGGCTCCAGCGCGGCGGTCTTGCCGACCGCTCCGAGCGCGAGGAAGGCCAGCAGGGCGCCGCCGATCTGCTTGGCCGCGCCGAGCACCACCCAGCCCGGTCCGGCGGCGAGCACCGCGGCCCACCAGGAGCGCTTGTTCTCCGCCGTTTTCGCCGGCATGAACCGCAGGTAGTCGGCCTGCTCGCCGATCTGCCCGATCAGCGACAGCGCGATGCCCATCCCGAACCCGAAGCCGACCGCGGAGAAGCCGGAACCCGCGCCGTCGATGCCGCCGAACGTCGCGAACTCGGCGAATCGGCCGGGTTCCCGCACGAGCACGACGACGAACGGCAGCACCAGTCCGGCGATCCAGATCGGCTGCGTCCAGGTCTGCATCTTCGCGACCGCGCCCATCCCGTAGAGCGCGAACGGCAGCACGATCAGCGTCGCCAGCAAATAGCCGATCGGCAGCGGAATGCCGAGCGCCAGCTGGAACGCCTGACCCATGATCGAGCCTTCGAGGGAGAAGAAGATCACGGTGAAACTGGCATAGACGAGCGAGGTGAGAGTGGACCCGAAGTAGCCGAATCCGGCGCCGCGGGTCAGCAGGTCCATGTCCACGCCGTAGGTCGCGCAGGCGCGCGCGATCGGTACGCCGGTCACGAAGATCACCACCGCGGCCGCCAGGATGGCGAGGACTCCTGAGGTGAAGCCGTAGGACAGCACGATGCTGGCGCCGATGGCGAAGTCGGCGAGATAGGCGATCCCGCCCAGCGCGGTCGTCGCGACGACGAACGGCGACCAGCGTCGGAAGGACTGTGCGGCGAAGCGCAGCGAGTAGTCTTCGCGTTTTTCGTTCGCGGCGAGCGGGGCGTAGGTGCGCTGGGGCTTTCGCGTGCCGTCGCGTTCGGACAGAGTTTCGGTCATCTGGCCTGCCTCCGTGACTGGGGACGGGTGCCGGAGCAGGTCGAAAGGTAGGTGCGGCCTGTATCGATCAGGGACCAGCCCGTGAACGGCGCGTTACAACTCGGCGTCCTGCGGTTACGGCCCGATGGCGGGCCGGGCGTGGCAGGAGTCACCGTTCGGTGGGTTTCGCCGGGACCGGCGACCCAATACCGTCGCTGGATAGCCGTGATTCGACACCCTCACCAGGGGTAACGGAGGTTGGGCCGGATGACACCGGAGATCGACGAGGCGGTCGTGCGGCTGCCTGGCATGCGGGTGGCTTACGACAGCGCGCCGTTTGACGAGTCCGCGCTCGCGGCCACGTGGCATGACCAGCTGGAAAGCTGGCTGAGCCAGGCGGTGTCCGAAGCGCTCGCGGAACCCAACGCGATGGTGCTCGCGACCGCCGACGCCGAGGGGCGGCCTTCTTCGCGGACGGTGCTGTGCAAGGGCTTCGACGACCGCGGGGTGGTTTTCTACACGAACTACACGTCGGCGAAGAGTCATGACCTGACTGCCACGCGCTATGCGTCGGCCACTTTTCCCTGGTATCCGCTGCATCGTCAGGTGACGATCCGGGGCGAGGTCGAGAAGGTCAGTGCGGACGAGACGGCCGCTTACTGGGCTCAGCGGCCGCGGGGGTCGCAGCTGGGGGCTTGGGCTTCGCCGCAGTCGCGGGTGGTTGAGGGGCGGCGGGCGTTGGATAACGCGCTTCGGAATATCGAGCGTCGGTTCGCCGATGTTGAGGAGATTCCGGCGCCGCCGCATTGGGGCGGGTGGCGGATTCGGCCCGACTTCGTCGAGTTCTGGCAGGGGCGGGAGGACCGGATGCACGATCGGCTTCGGTTCCATCGGACGCATGACGGGTGGCAGGTGGAGAGGTTGGCTCCCTGATCTTTCGGCTCGTCGCCCTGGCGGGCGACATTGCCGGGTTTGTGGTTGCTTGGGCACCCCGATTTTTTAGTGTGACTACGGCGCTGGGGTGCTTGTCAAGGCGGGAAAGATGCCTTGACAAGCACCCCAGCGCCGTGTTTTTGGCTTCGTATCGGGGGCGGGGGAGGTGTGGGTGCCTTTTTGGGTGCATCGGTGCGGTTGTCGGGTGGTGGGGCTAGCGCCCCAATGTGGCATTGGGTGCGTGGGACGCACCGAACGCCACATTGGGTGCATCTGACGCACCCAATGTGGCATTGGGGCGCCTCGTTCCGCGTTGCCAGCTGGCGTCCGGCCAGGCTAGAGGCGTCCCGGATACCGTCTGGGCCAGCATGCGGGGAAAATCACCTGCGCCAGCTTCGTTAGCGCAACTAAGCTGATAGCTCGTGACTTCAGAACCGGGGATACGCCCGCCCCGTACCGGGGCTCGCAAGCTCCTCGGCCGGATTGTCGTCGATACTCGTCCGCTGAGGATTCCGGCGTTTCGGCGGCTTTGGCTGTCCACCGCGGTGACTGCGGTGGGGTCGCAGCTCACTGCGGTCGCGGTGCCGAAGCAGGTTTTCGATATCACCGGCTCGTCTGGTTACGTCGGGCTGACCGGGGCCGTCGCGCTTGTTCCGTTGCTCGTGTTCGGGCTGTGGGGCGGGGCGATCGCGGACGCGGTCGACCGGCGGAAGCTGCTGCTCGTCACCAACGTCGGCGTCGCGGTCACCTCCGCGCTGCTCTGGCTCCAGGCGTTCACCGGGATGCACTCGGTGTGGTTCGTGCTCGGGCTGCTCGCCGCGAACCAGGCGTTCTTCGCGATCAACATGCCTACTCGCGGCGCGGTCGTCGCGCGGTTGGTGCCCGCCACGCTGCTGCCGTCGGCGAACGCGCTCAACACCACGATGGCCACGTTCGGCGCGGTGTTCGGGCCGCTGTTCGGCGGGGCGCTGATTCCGGTCATCGGACTGTCCACTTTGTACTTGGTGGACGTTTGCGCGTTGGCGATCACGTTGATCGCGGTGTGGCGGCTGCCCTCGATTCCGCCGCTCGGCGAGGGGGCGCGCAAGGCCGGGATCGGCTCGGTGATCGACGGGTTCCGTTATCTGGCGCACCAAAAGGTGCTGCTGGCGTCGTTCGTCGTGGACATTATCGCGATGGTCGCGGGCATGCCGCGCGCGTTGATTCCGGAGATGGCCGAGCGGACGTTCGGCGACCAGCCCGGTGGCGGTCCGGCGCTCGGCCTGCTCTACGCCGCGCTCCCCGCGGGCGCGATGCTGATCGGGTTGTTCTCCGGCTGGCTGCACCGGGTGCAGCGGCAGGGCGCGGCGGTCGTGATCGCGATCTGCTGCTGGGGCGCGGCGATGGCGGCGTTCGGGCTCGCGCATTCGCTGTGGCTGGCCGTCGTGTTCATGGCGCTCGGCGGCGCGGCGGACATGGTCAGCTCCGTCTACCGCCAGGCGATCCTGCAGACCGCCACCACCGACGAGATGCGCGGGCGGCTCCAGGGCGTCTTTACCGTGGTCGTCGCGGGCGGACCGCGGATCGCCGACCTCACGCACGGCTGGTCCGCGGCGGCGTGGGGGACCAAGGTCGCGGCGACCGGCGGCGGGTTGCTGGTGATCGTGTTGGTGGTGGCCTCGCTGGCCGTTCTGCCCGGATTCTGGCGGTATCGGGCTCCGATGGAGGAGGGGCACTGACAGGGGCGTTACTGCAAACGGAATAGCATGCCCGATATGCGTGCATATCCGATCGCTCTGCTGATCTCCGCCGCCGCTGTCCTTACCGCCTGCTCTTCCGGCGAGCAGAAAGCCGCCGCACCGGCCCCGCCGCCCGCGAGCAAGGCCCCGGCCTCCTCGTCCGCCCCGGCCGCCAAGACCGCCGATACCTGCTCCCTGCTGCCGTCCGACGACGTCAGCAAGGCGATCAAGATCCCGAACATCACCGCCAAGGCCGGGCCCGCCCACGACAACCCGAGCAACGGCGGCAAGGCCACGAGCTGCGAATACGTCGTCGAGGGCAAGACCGCCGGCGCGCTCGCGGTGACCCGCTACGAAGGGCGCAAGGCCAAGCCCGCCGACATGATCGACGCGATCAAGAAGGCCAAGCCGGGCGCGGTCGACGTGCCGGGCTTCCCGGACGGCGCCGTGTTCTACACCGACGAGCAGAAGACCGCGACGCTCGCCGCGGCCAAGGTGTCCAACGGGGTTCCGGTGCTGGTCAACTACACCGGACCGGTCAAGATGACCAAGGAAATGATGACCCCGCTCGTGCACACGGCGGTCGCCAAGGCCTGACCGGCCGACTTTCCGTACGCGTCCGGACAAGGCACACTAATCGCCCATGACGGACGTGAGCGAGGGCACATCCGAGGTCGCCGAACCCGCTTTGCTGCGGGTCATGGGCCCGAAGCTGCTCCTGTTCTTCGTGGTCGGCGACATCATCGGCACCGGCGTGTACGCGCTGACCGGACAGGTGGCCGGACGCGTCGGCGGCGCGTTGTGGCTGCCGTTCCTGCTGGCGTTCGTGGTCGCCTTCATGACCGCGTTCAGCTACCTCGAACTGGTCGGCAAATACCCGCGCGCGGCCGGCGCGGCGCTGTACACGAACAAGGCGTTCGGGGTGCCGTTCCTGACCTTCATGGTCGCGTTCGCGGTGATGTGCTCCGGGATCACGTCGGCGTCGTCGGCCGCGGTGGCGTTCGGCGCGACCTATCTCGCGGCGTTCGTGAAGCTGCCCACGGTGCTGGTCGGCATCGCGTTCGTGCTTCTGCTGGCGTTGGTCAACTTTCGCGGCGTCGGCGAATCGGTGAAGGCCAACGTCGTCCTCACCTGCATCGAACTGTCCGGGCTGCTGATCATCATCGGCGTCGGCGCGTGGGCGGTGCTGAACGGGGACGGCGAACCGGCGCGGCTGGTCGAGATCGACACCGCGGACAAGACGTGGCTGGTCGCCATCTCCTCGGCGACGTCGCTGGCGTTCTTCGCGATGGTGGGTTTCGAGGACTCGGTGAACATGGCCGAGGAATGTCATGACCCGGTACGGATTTTCCCGCGCGCGATGCTGTGGGGCATGGTCATCGCCGCGACGATCTACGTGCTCGTCTCGGTGACGTCGTCGCTGCTGGTCCCGGCTGCCGAGCTGGCCGGCGCGAAGAGCGACGCGCTGCTGAAGGTGCTCGACGTCGGCGCGCCGGGCTTTCCGCGCGAGATCTTCTCCGCCATCGGGTTGTTCGCGGTGATCAACTCCGCGCTGATCAACATGCTCATGGCCAGCCGGTTGCTGTACGGGCTCGCGAACGAACGCGTGCTGCCGCCGGTATTCGGCCGCGTGCATCCGACTCGCCGGACGCCGTGGGTGTCGATCATCTTCACCAGCGTCATCGCCATCGGCCTGGTGTCCTTTGTGGACATCAGCGCGCTCGGCGGGACGACCGCGTTGCTTCTGCTCGTCGTGTTCGCCATCGTCAACATCGCGCTTTTGGTGCTGCGCAAGGACAAGGTGGCGCACCGGCATTTCCGTGCGCCGACCGCGGTGCCGGTGCTGGCCGCGGTGTTCTGCCTGTACCTGGTCAGCCCGCTGTCCGGCCGCCCGGCGCAGGATTACCAGGTGGCCGGCCTCCTGCTCGCCGTCGGCCTCGTGTTGTGGGTGGTCAACCTCCTGGTGAAGCGGGCGCTCAGTGGTGCGTCATCGCGGCCTGGAGCCACCAGGCGCTGAACCCGGCGATTTTCGCGTCGACCACGAGCGGACGGTCGAGCCCGGCGGCGACCCGCGTCGCCACCTCGGCGAGGTCTTCCTTGGTGCGGACGGTAACCGCGTCGCAGCCGTAGCCGCGGGCGATGGCGGCGAGATCGGTGTCGGGGAAGGTCACTGTATCGGCTGGATGTCCGCCGGGCTCGAAGAAGTAGACCTCAGCGCCATAGGCGTGGTCGTTGTAAACGACGATCAGCATCGGCAGCTTCAGCCGGACGACGGTTTCCAGTTCGGCGATGCTCATCAGGAACCCGCCGTCCCCGCACGCCGCGACTGGGAAGCGGTCCGGCCGGGCGAGCGCCGTGCCGATCGCGGTGGCGAGTCCGAGGCCGATCGACTGGAACGCCTGGGTGAAGCAGAAACCGTTCTCGTCCGGGACGTCGAGGTACATCGTGGGGTAGCCCATGAAGTTGCCGGAATCGACGCCGACGACCCGGTTCGCGGGGAGGAGTTCGTCCAGTGCTGCGGACAACGTGCGCGGGTCGATGACCTCGCCGGTGCTGACGTCGTCGTATTCGTTGTCTCGCCAGCGGATTTCCCGCGCGATCCGGGTCTTGAGCTCGGCGCTGCGGTATCCATTGTGGACTTCAAGCAGTTCGGCCACCGCTAGAGCGGTACCGCCGACATCGCCGACGATACCCAGGTCGACCGGTCGGTTCCGGCCCAGTGCAGCGGATTCCAGATCGACCTGCACCAAAGTCGTTTCCGGTGAGAGCAACCGGCCGTGCGCGGTCGTCCAGTCGTTGAGCGCGGAACCCCAGCCGACTACGACGTCCGCGCCCTGAATCAGCTCGGTGGTCAGCGGAGAAGAAAACCCACCGGACACCCCGATCGCCCACGGCTCGCCAGCGAACAGTCCTTTCGCGACGGCACCTTCGGCGAGCAATGCTCCACAGCGGTCCGCCAGCGCGACTAACTCTGCCCGAGCAGCTCGAGAACCGCGTCCACAAAGGAATACCGGACGCTCGGCTCGCTGCAGGATCGAAGCGAGCGCCTGCACCTCCGCCTCGGCGGCACGCGGCTGTGGCAGCGCCTCGATCGCGGTCAGTCCCTCGAGAAGACTTTCGTCGAACGGTTCGGCCTGGACCTCCAGCGGAAGTCGCAAAAGGACAGTTCGTCGGTCCTGCCGAGCCTGAGTGAACGCCCGCCGCACGTCGGCCAATGCGGTTTTCGCGGACCGCACCAGAATGCTGCTCGCGCCCACGGACCGGGCCAGGGCGTCCTGGTCGATGTGGAAGTTCGACAGCGGATCCGTCGCCTCGGCGGTCACGACGACCAGCGGCGTCCGGCTCTTCGCTGCTTCGCCGATCCCGGTGGTCGCGTTGCCCAGTCCGCAGCCCTGATGCACCGACACTGCCGCGACCTCGCCGCTGCACCGCGCGTAGGCGTCGGCCATCGTGGTCGCGCCGCCCTCGTGCCGGGCCGCGACGAACTCGGCCCCGCCCTGGATCAGGCCGTTGGTGAAGTGGAAGTTCCCGCTGCCCACCACCCCGAACGCCTTGCGGACGCCGAACCGCGCCAACGCGATCCCGACGGCTTGGGCCACGTTCACGACCGGACTCCCGGCGTCACCGCGAGCACCCGCGCCGGGCTGCCGGTCCCGCCGACGATCGGCAGCGGGCAGACCACGACGAGCGCACCGGTCGGCGGCAGCGAACCGAGGTTCTGCAAGGAAGTAATGCCGTATTTGTCCGCGCCGAGCAAATGGTGGTGTGCGGGCATCGGCGGGTCGAGCGCGAAGCCGTTCCCGGCGTCGATGCCGACGGTTTCCACGCCGTAGCCCGCGATCGGCGTTTCCTCGGCGAGCCATTTCGCCGCGGCGGCCGAGATGCCGGGCGTGTGGCTGGTCCCGTCGGAAAAATTGAGGAACGCGTCGCGGTCCTGCGCGTATCGATCCCAGCCGGAGTGCACGAGCAGCCAGCCGCCCGCGCGCAACGGTCCGTGCTCGGCTTCCCAGGCCTGGATGTCGTCGATCTCCAGCAGGAAGTCCGGGTTGTCGGCGACGCGCGCGGAGATGTCGAGAACGTGCGCGGGACCGATCAGCCTGCCGACCGGCAGCTCCGAAACGTCCGCGCCGTCGCGGTTGGAGATCCAATGCCGCGGCGCGTCGAGGTGGGTCCCGATGTGCTCGCCGGTGTGGATGTTGTTGTGCCGCCACAGCGGTCCCGAATCGTCGAACTCGCTGACCGATTCGAGGCTGAAGTCGATCAGGTTCGCGAACGGTTCGGGCAGCTGGAGGGTCGGCGTGGCGGCGCTGAGCTTGTTGGTGAGGTCGACGACCTGCAGCCGGCCCTCGGCCAGCTGGGTCAGGAGCTGGTCGACCCCGGTCTCGGCGGGGGTGCTCATCGGTGCGTCCTCTCGGTCGCGGGGCGCGCTATTGCGGATCCTTGACGGTCGTTGACAGCGCGGAAGGCCCTATCTACAGTACCGGTTTCAGCAGCACTGACGGAATAGCCGTCAGGGATCAGTCAGGGTGAACACGAAGCCTCGACCAGGACGTCCGGAGCCGGAGAAGAGCATCGACGCACGGTGCTCGCCCCGTTACGGTGGCGAACGGACCGGTCTCGCCCGCCAGTGAAGGAACGGAGTGTCGTGACCGACCAGCCCAGCCCAGCCGCATTCCGGGCGCATTTCCCCGCCTTCGCCGACTCGGTGCACCTCGCGAGCTGCAGCCAGGGTGCGCTCTCGGACGCGCTGACCGCGGAGCTTTTCGAGTTTCAGCACACGATCCGCGAGCACGGGGCGCCGTGGGACAAGTGGATGGCGAAGGTCGCCGAGGCGCGGGCCTTGTTCGCCCAGCTGATCGGCGCGGATACCGACGACATCGCCGTCGTGCCGTCCGCGTCCGAAGGGGCGTATCAGGTCGCGTCCACGCAGGCGTGGTCCGAGCGGCCGGAAATTGTCACGACCGACCTGGAATTTCCGTCGCTGGGCCACGTTTGGCTGGCGCAGCAGGGCCGCGGTGCGGAGGTTCAGTTCGTCTCGCACCACGACGGTCTGGTCGACGCCGAGGATTACGCCGCACTCATCACCGAGCGAACGCAGCTGGTGTCCGTCCCGTTGGTCAGCTACGCCAACGGGTTGCGCTTCCCCGTCCGCGAAGTTGCCGCGCTGGCCCGGGAAAACGGTGCCCGAAGCTTTGTCGACGCGTACCAGGGACTCGGCGTCGAGCCGGTCGACGTGACCGAACTCGGCTGCGATTACCTGGTCAGCGGCAGCCTGAAATACCTGCTCGGCATCTCCGGAATCGCGTTCCTCTATGTGCGGCCGGGCCTGCGCGACGCGGTTTCCCCGCCGCTGACCGGGTGGTTCGGCCGCACGAACCCGTTCGAATTCGACCCGCGGCATCTCGACTATCCCGAGCACGCCCGCCGCTTCGAGACCGGGACGCCCTCGATCCCGTCCGCGTACGGCGCGGTCGCCGGGCTGAAACTGGTGCACCAGGTGGACGCGCACTGGGTGCGCGACCACATCGGACAGTTGACCGGGCAGCTGCAGCAGCGGCTGCTCGATGCTGGGGAACAGCTCCGGTCCCCGCTGGACGACGCGCGGCGCGGTCCGCTCGTCGCACTGGCCGACCGGGATCCCGACGCGCTGGCGGCGTTTCTCGCCGGGCGGCGGATCGTGTGCAGCGCCCGCGGCGACGTGCTGCGGATGTCCTTGCACTACTACAACGTCGAGTCCGATCTCGACGCCGTCGTCGCGGCGATCGCCGAGTACCGGGCGAGCCAGTAGGGAGCAGACATGGCCGAGTCCCCGTCCCCGAACCGGTTGCAGCGGAGGCTGCGCGGCAGGCAGTTGACGATGATCGGAATCGGCGGGGCCATCGGCACCGGCCTGTTCCTCGGCTCGAGCCTGGCGATCTCGCACGCGGGACCGGCCGTGGTGCTCGCCTACGTCCTTTGCGGACTCGTCGCGCTGACGATTTCCTGGGCACTGGCGGAAATGGTGGTGGTGCATCCGGCCGCGGGAGCGTTCGGCAGCATCGCGCACAAGTACCTCGGCGCGGGCAGCGGGTTCGTGGTGCGCTGGGCATACTGGGCGATGCAAGTGATCGCGATCGGCGGCGAAACGATCGCGGCCGGCGTGTACGTCCAGTTCTGGTGGCCGCAGATTCCGTTGTGGGTGCCGGTCGCGGTGTTCTCGCTGCTGGTGATCGTCGTCAACGGCGCGGCGGTGCACATTTTCGGCGAGTTCGAATACTGGTTCGCGATGATCAAGGTCTGCGCGATCCTCGTGTTCGTCGCGCTCGGCGTGATTCTCGTGTTCTTCGGCTTGCCGAAGGCGCCCGCGCCGGGCTTCACGAATCTGAGCGCGGGCGGCGGATTCCTGCCGAACGGCGTCTCCGGGCTGTTGCTGGCCATGGTGTTCGTGCTGTTCAGCTACATCGGCACCGAGGTGGTTTCGGTGACCGCGGCGGAATCGGAAAACCCGACCCGCGACATCCCGCGCGCGGCCCGCGCCATGGTGGTACGGCTGGCGATCTTCTATGTCGCGGCGATGCTGGTGGTCGTGCTGGTGGTGCCGTGGACCGTCACCGGCGAGGGCGGATCCATCACCGCCAGCCCGTTCGTCCGCGTCTTCCAGGCCGCCGGAGTTCCCGCGGCGGCCACGATCATGAACTTCGTGGTGCTGACCGCCGCGTTGTCGAGCGCGAACACCAACCTCTACCTCACCACGCGGATGCTGCATTCCCTCGCCGAGCACCGATTCGCCCCGGCCTGGGCCGGACGGCTGACGAGGTCCGGCGTGCCGCGCAACGCGCTCGTGCTGTCCACCGCGGGCCTCGTGATCGCGACCATCCTGTCGAAGAATTCCGATTCCAACGCGTATCTCGTGCTGTTCGGCATTTCGATCTTCGCCGCACTAGTGGTGTGGATGATCATTCTGGTGACGCATCTGGCGTTCCGGATCCGCCGTCGCCGAGCCGGCCTGCCGCCATCGCCGGTGCGGTTGTGGGGAGCGCCGGTGGTGAACGTCGTGGTGATCGCCTTCCTTGCCACCGTACTGATTTCGACGTTCTGGATCGACGGACTCGACCCAGCGTGGAAGTTCGGCATTCCGTTCTTCGTCCTGCTGGTAGTGGCCTATCTGGTGCTGCGGATGACCGGACGGGCGAAGCGCGCCGCGGACATCGAATTGGAAGACTCGACGCTGGTGCGCCAAAAAGCCTGATCACGGAGTGAGGGAGGCGGCGAGTTCGGCCGCCGCCTCCCTCACCTGCGCGGCGAAATCCGTGTCCTCGGGCCGCTCGCCCCATCGCTCGAACGCGGTTTGAAAGACCGCGATGCCGACCTGCGCGAGCATCTTCGCGCTCGATTCAGTGGCACCGCGTTCCTGCAATGCATCGACGACCGCAGCGGTGACGGCCGCCAGTTTCGTACGCTCGCGTTCCTGCAGTTCGGGGCTGGACGCGATGATCGCGCGGCGTTGGGCGGCCTGCGAAACCAGGCCGGTGAACAACTCGCCCGCGTCGATCAGTGCGGCCAGCAGGGCGGGGAACGGCGCCAGCGCGGGGTCGGCCCGCCGGACGGCGTCGGCCATCGCGTCCGGGAGCCGCTCCGACCCGGCGAACAGCACGTCGCGCTTGTCCGCGAAGTAACGCGAGAACGTGCGCCGGGTCAGCCCGGCCCGCTCGGTGATCTGCGTGACGGTGGCGTTCTCGTAGCCGTGCTCGGCGAACAGCTCCAGCGCGGCCGCGCGGAGCCGCTCCTTGGCTTCGGGGTCCCAGCGCGGCATGCAGTGAGCTTAACAGTGATGACGCAGTGGGACATCACTGCTACCGTTGATGTCTCACTGAGTCATCACCTTCCGGAAGGACTCCTCATGGCATTGCTTGACCAGCGGGTTGTCGTCCTCGGCGGCAGCTCGGGCATGGGATTGGCGACCGCTCGGGCCGCTGCGGCGGCGGGCGCGGCCGTCACGATCGCGGCGAGCGGCAAGGAACGACTGGACGCAGCGCTCGCCGAATTGCCGGACAGCTGCGAAGGATTCGTCACCGACGTACGCGACGAAGCGAACGTCGCGGCCCTGTTCGAGCACGTCGGCTCGCTGGACCATCTCGTGTACACCGCAGGCGACGCACCACGGCAGCTGCCGCTCGCCGACTTGTCGCTAGCTGACGCGCAGAGCGGCTTCGATGTCCGTTACTGGGGTGCCGTCAGCGCGGTGAAGCACGCCGCGCCGCGCATCCGGCCGGGCGGTTCGATCGTCCTGACGTCCGGAATCATCGGCCTCCGCCCGACGCCCGGCGCGGCGCTCGCGGCCGGTGCCGTCGGCGCGGTCGAGGGATTGGCGCGCGGTCTGGCCGTCGACCTGGCCCCGGTGCGGGTCAACACAGTCCGCCCGGGGCCGGTCCACACGCCGATGTGGGACAGCCTTCCGCAACCGCAGCTGGACGCGATGATCGCCGCGTTCACGGAACGGACGCTGACCAAATCGGTCGGCGAGGCGGACCAAGTAGCGGCGACGAATGTGTACTTGATGGAGAACAGTTTCGTCACCGGTGCGGTGATCACCGTCGACGGAGGGTTCGTGCTTACCGGAAGCTGACCTGTTCTCCGGGCTTGAGCAGATGCAGCCGGTCCGCGAGCCTGGCCTGCTCGAACGCCGGGCGCAGCGTGTCCGGACCCTGGGTGAAATGCGCCCACTGCTCGAAATGCAGCGGGACGACCTGACGCGCGTTGAGGATCCGGGCCGCCTCGGCCGCGCTCTCGCTGGGCAAGGTCAGGTACGCGTCGCCGACCAGCGGAGTTTGCGCCCCGCCCGCGAACAGGACGGCGAGGTCAATCCGCTCGAAGCGTTCGGCGATCTGCCGCACTACGCCGAGGGAAGCGTTGTCGCCGCTGACATAAACGGTCGGCTCGTCCGCGCTTTCGAGCACGAACCCGGTGACCTCGCCGACCAGATGCTCGCTGCCGTCCGGCCCGTGCTGCGCGGGCACTCCGGTGACGCGGACGCCGCCGAGGTCGTAGGTCTCCCAGTTGGCCAGCGCCCGAACCGGGTCGCCGATCCGCTCCCGTGCCGAGGCGGTGGACAGGACGAGCGGGGCGGCGAGGGCGTACTGCCGCCCCGCGGCGTCCAGGTTGTCCGGGTGCTGGTCGTGCGAGAGCAGCACCGCGTCCACCGCGCCGACCTCCGCGGCGGTGACAGCGGGACCAGCGGTTTTCGCCAGCTTGCGGGTGCCGATCGGGTAGTCGCCGGGACCGTCGAAGGTGGGGTCGGTGAGCAGGCGGATCCCGCCGTACTCGAGGAGGGCGGTCGGGCCGCCGACGTACCGGATGCGCGTCATGCGGGTAGTCAACTCGCGGACGGCTGTGCGGTATTCCGGCGCAGCGCCTGGAATTCGACCGGGCTGTGCGCGCTGAACACCGAAACCTCGTCCTGGTGTTCGCGGGCGAGGGTCTGCAGCCGGGCGAGATTGGCGCGGCGCGCGGAGCCGTCCATCTGGTTCATCACCTCGAACGCGCGCATGCCGGGCGGGCAGTGCGGGTGCACCGGGGCGACTTCGCCGTGGAAGAAGTACGCGTCGCCGGCGTGCAGGAGCCAGCCGTCGCCGGTGTCGACCGCGACGCCGGAGTGGCCGTGTGTGTGGCCGGGCAGCGGAACGAGCAGGATCTCCGGCGGCAGACCGCGCAGCGGCCGCACCGCGTCGAAGCCGAACCATTTTTCGCCGGCCTCGTCGTACGTGCTCCACAGTGGACTGTGCGCGAATTGCTCGGCCCGGTACCGCGTTTTCTCCGGGAAGCTCTTCGGGTGGTCCGCCGCGCGGCGTTCGGTGGCGCGGACGTGCACGGTGGCGTCGGGGAAATCGGCGAGCCCGCCGGCGTGGTCGACGTCGAGGTGGGTCATCACGATGTGCCGGACGTCGGCCGGATCGTGGCCCAGCGCGCGGATCTGTGCCACGGCGGTCTCCTCCATGGTCGGCTTCGCGCCGACCATCGCCATGAACGGACCGCCGAGCCAGCGCCGCGATTCGGTGACCCCGCGGGTGCCGAACCCGGTGTCGACCAGCACGAGCGAATCGGCGGTCTCCACCAGCAGGCAGTGCGCCACGATCGTGCTGCGCCGCAGCATCCCGGGGCGGCCGTCGAGCGCCTTGCCGCCGAGCGGGCGCATCGTGCCGCAGTTGAGGTGGTGCACCTTCATACCGTGGTCCTTTCGCTGAGCCGGACGAAATCGGTCAGGTCGTGCGAGGCGAACACGGTCACCTCGTCCGCGTGGTCCCGGCGCAGCTCGCGCAGCCGGCGCTGGTTCTCGCGCCGCGGCCCGGGCAGCGTCTGGACCCGCCGTTCGAACATAGCCAATCCGGGCGGGCAATAGGGCTCCGCGTCGATCTCCTGGTGGAAGAAATACGCGTCGCCCGCGTTGAGCAGCCAGCCGGACCCGGTGTCGACGGCCACCCCGGCGTGTCCGGCGGTGTGCCCGGCGAGCGGCACGAGCGCGACGCCCTCGACCCCGTCCAGCTCGCGGACCGCTTCGAGACCGAACCAGCTTTCGCCAGCGTCCGAATAGGACTTCCACTGTGGACCGTGCCGGAACTGGACGTCGCGGTACCGCGGGTTTCCGGCGCGGTAGGCGTCGAGTTCCTTGCCGTAGACGTGCACGCGAGCCTGCGGGAAATCGACGAGGCCGCCGGCGTGGTCGAGGTCGAGGTGAGTCAGGACGATGTCGCGCACGTCGGCCGGGTCGAAGCCGAGCGCGCGGATGCGGCTCAGCGCGGTTTCGCTTTCGTCGGTCGCCGGGTTCGACGTGCGCAGGAAACGCGGGCCGAGCCAGCGCGCGGCGTCGGTGACGGTGGGCGAACCCATTCCGGTCTCGATCAGGGTCAATCCGGTGCCGGTTTCGACCAGCATGCAGTGGCACACGAGGGTGGCGCGGCGCAGCAGTCCGGGCTTTCCGTCGACCAGCTTGCCGCCGATCGGGCGCATGGTGCCGCAGTTGAAGTGGTGTACGCGCATTAGGCGAACTCCCGTTCGACAGTGGTGTGCAGATGAGCGGCGACGGCTCGCAGCGGCGCAGTGTCCCGTCGAGTGCGCGCGAGCAGCAGTGCGCCTTCGATCGCGGACAGCACGATCGTCGCCAGGGAAGCGGCGCGGTCCTCGGCGAGGCCGCAGTTGGTGAAGTAAGCGGAAATGTCGCGCAGCCAGCCTTCGTAACCCTGATCGCAGGCTTCGCGGATTGGCTCGCTGTCGGCGGCTTCCAACGCGACAGTCGCGATTGGACAACCGCAGCGATAGTCCGATTCGGACAGTGACGCGGCGAGCGCGGTGACGATGAGATCGATGGCAGTGGCCGGATCCGGTGCGCCAGCGGTGATTTCGCGGAACTGGCCGGCCAGCCGTTCGCCGGAAAGCCGCACGGCCTCGGCGGCGAGTTGCTCTTTGCCGCCGGGGAAATGGAAGTACAGCGAGCCCTTCGGAGCCCGGCTTTCGGACACGAGCTGGGTCATCCCGGTGGCGTGGTAGCCCTGGGTGCGAAACAGCTCCGCCGCCGATTCGAGCATCCGGCGGCGCGTGTCGGTGCGGTTGACCATGCGCCCACCGTAGCTCAAACTATGACGACCGGTCTAGTTAGTTTCGCGGCGTGCCCGCGCGGCGCGGACGATCGGTAACCTCAGCGCCATGGCGAACCCCACCGGAGAGCAGTTCGAGATCACCCGCGGCAACGCGCGCGCCGTCGTCACCGAGATCGGTGCTGGCCTGCGTGCGTTCGAGATCAGCGGAGTGCCGTATGTCGAGACGTTCGCCGAGGACGAGAAGCCGCCGAAGGGCCTCGGCCAAGTGCTGCTGCCGTGGCCGAACCGGACCAAGGGCGGCAAGTGGGAGTTCGAGGGCGAAGAGCAGCAGCTGGAGATCACCGAGGAGGCGCGCGGCAACGCCATCCACGGGCTGACCCGGCACCTGGAGTGGGAGCTGCTGGAGCACGCCGAAACGTCGATCACCCTGGCGATCGACGTCGAGGTGCAGCCCGGCTGGCCGGTCCCGCTGCGCGCGACGATCACCTACGACCTGCAGCCGCGCGAACTCGTCGTCACGCACGAGATCCGCAACGAGGGGGAGAAGCCGATCGGCGTCGGCGTCGGGACCCATCCGTACTTCCGGATCGGCGACGCGCCCACCGACGAGCTGACCCTCACGCTGCCCGCCACGCGCGTCCGGCCGTACGAGGGCGATCAGCAGATGCCGTACGCGGACGAGCAGGACGTGGAGGGCACCGAGTACGACTTCCGCCAGGGCAAGCTGCTCGAAGGCGTCGACCTGGACACCGCGTTCGGCGGGCTGGAACTGGCCGCCGACGGCACCCACCACCACGTGCTGTCCCACGGCGACCGCCAGCTGGTGGTCTGGACCGGCCCGGACTTCCGCTGGGTGCAGGTGTTCACGCCGGACGAGCTGGTCGGCCGCGGCCGCGCGGTGGCGATCGAGCCGATGACCTGCCCGGCGGACGCGCTCAACACCCGCACCGACCTGATCGAACTGGAACCGGCCACGTCGTGGACGGGCAGCTGGGGAATCCGGGTCCCGTGAAGCTCGAGCTGCTGACCGCGGCCGACGCGGGGGAGCTGCTGACCCTGCAGCAGGCCGCGTATCTCACCGAGGCGCGGGCGCACCAGAACTTCGACCTGCCGCCGTTGCTGGACACCCTCGACGACGTGCGCGCGGCCATCGCCGACCCGTCGACCACGGTCTGGGGCTTCCGCGACGGCGGCAGGCTCGTGGCGAGCGTGCGGATGCGAGTGGACGGTCCGGTCGGCGAGGTCGGCAGGCTCGTCGTGGCGCCGGACCGCCAGGGCGAGGGGCTCGGCACCGCGCTGCTGACGGCCGCCGAGGAGGCGACCCCGGCGGAGGTGACGGTGTTCCGGCTGTTCACCGGCGAGCGTTCGGCCGGACCGCGCTATTTGTACGGAAAGCTCGGTTACCGCGAGACGCATCGGTCGCCGGAGGCCGACTATCACTTGGTGCACCTGGAAAAACCCCGGATGCGCGACCCCGGGCGAGTTCGTTAGCGTGTCAAACTATGGCTTACAAGGCGATTGTCGGGGGCTATGTGGTCCCCGTCGGCGCCGCTCCGATCGAGGGCGGCACTGTGCTCATCGAAGACGGCCGGATCTCCCAGGTCGGGACTGAGGCCGACGTCGAGGTCCCGGAGGACGCGGAGCTGGTGGACGCGTCCGGCAGCTGGGTCCTGCCGGGCTTCATCGACGCGCACGCGCACCTCGGCGTCCACGAGGACGGCGAAGGCTGGGCGGGCAACGACACCAACGAAATGACCGACCCGAACGGCGCGCGCTTCCGCGCGGTCGACGGGATCGACCCGTACGAACCGGGTTTCGACGACGCGCTGGCCGGCGGCGTCACGAGCGTGGTGATCAAGCCGGGGTCGGGCAACCCGATCGGCGGACAGACCATCGGCGTGAAGACGTGGGGCCGGTCCATTCTGGACATGACGTTCGCCGAGCAGGTGAGCGTGAAGAGCGCGCTGGGCGAGAACCCGAAGCGGGTGTACGGCGAAAAGAAGGTCACGCCGTCGACCCGGCTCGGCGTGGCCGCGATCCTGCGCGAGGCGTTCACGAAGGCCCGCAACTACCAGGAGAAGCGCGACCACACGCGGTCCGAGGGCAAGCCGTTCGAAACGGACCTGACCAACGAAACGCTGGCCAAGGTCCTGGACGGCGAGCTGTACTGGGACCAGCACGTGCACCGCGCCGACGACATGGTGACCGCGATCCGGCTCGCCGACGAATTCGGCTACAAACTGGTGATCAACCACGGCACCGAAGGCCACCTGATCGCGGACCTGCTGGCCGAACGCGACATCCCGGTGATCCTGGGCCCGCTGTTCACCACGAAGTCCAAGGTGGAACTGCGCAACCGCACCCTGCGCTCGGCGGGCATCCTGGCGCGGGCCGGGGTGAAGATCGCGATCACCACGGACCACCCGGTCATCCCGATCAATTTCCTGGTGTACCAAGCCGCGTTGGCGGTGAAGGACGGCCTGGACCCGGAGACGGCGCTGAAGGCACTGACGCTGCACCCGGCGCAGATGCTCGGCCTGGACGACCGGATCGGCACCCTGACGCCCGGTTTGGACGCCGACGTGGTCCTGTGGTCGGGCGACCCGCTGGACGTGATGAACCGCGCGATGCGGGTGTTCGTGCGGGGCCGGGAGGTCTACCACTTCGACGAGACGACCGGCGAGGGTGTTTCGGCGGATCGGCGGTATCGGGAAGCTCGCTGAGGGTGGTTGAGGCGGTCTGTTGGGCCGCCTCAATCCAGCAGGGCGGGGAGGTCAATTTCTGCGGGGAATGGCTCGGCGGTGCGGAATACTCCAGTGACGGCCGGGGCGTCCTGGTAGCCGAGTTCCCCAGCCTGGTGGCAGGCGACGAGCGAGACTGGGTCATCGAGGTCGAGGATCCAATAGAACGGGATTCCGGCATCGGCGTACTCGTCGTGCTTGGTGGTGTAGTCAGTGCGTTTTGAACCTGGCGACACGATCTCGACGACGAGAAGGATCCCGGTCGCGCGGAGCAACCCGCCTTCGCGGCGACGGCGTGCGAGTTCTGCTTTGCTGACGATCAGCAGGTCGGGGCGGCGGGAAAAGCCTGGTCCTCCGGCGGGGGCGAGTTCAAGATCGATGTCCGTCTCCGCCACCGTTTTGAACGCCTCCGGCACGAAGGGCCGAATTTGGTGGGCAAGCTCTAGCATCGCGAGGCCGTGATCGGGTCTCGGACTGGGCGACATCATCAAACGGCCCTCCACAAGCTCAGTGAAGCCGGAGTCGGTTTCACCGAGGGCCGCGTATTCCTCGATCGACAGCAGGTGATCCGGGATCTCCCAGGGGAATTCACCATGCGTCGGCTCGGGAAGTGCTGTCACAGCGTCTCCTCACGTCACCGGCATTGTCTCACGCCTGCTGCGAGACTGTCAGTAACCATATCGATACGAAGAGCCATGTTTCGCCGCCGGGTTGATCATGCTTAGCTTGCTCAGGACACAACACAGTCCGCCAAGAAGGCCCGCAACCCCCGCGGCTTCCGCCCCGCGAGCGCGCTGAAATCCCCCGACAGCCAAGCCCCGTCGCCCTCCGCGAGCAGGCCGAAAACCTGCGCGTTCGACCCCGCCTCCGGTACCCCGTTCGACTCCATCGCCGCGCGGTGCTCCGCAACCGAAATCCGCCGGTACTCCACGGGCAACCCGAAACCGAAGCCCATTCCCGCGCCACGTCGGCGAACGTGACCAGTTCCGGCCCGGTCAGCAAATATGTCCGTCCGCCATGCGACTCCGGCGCCACCGCGATCGCCGCAGCCGCCGCGGCGACATCGCGGGCGTCGATCATCCCGATCCGCCCGTCTCCCACGGAGCTGGAAAAGCCGCCGGTCGCAGCGATCTCCGGTGCGAGCGCCAGCAGGTTCTGCATGAAGAAGTTCGGCGCGAGCAGCGTGTACTCCATCCCCGACGCCTTCAGATGCGCATCGATCCGCGCATGCTCCCGCCTCCGGGTGACCGGCGAGTCGGCATAAGCCTTGTGGTTCGTAATCCGCACGACGTGCCGCACGCCCTGCGCGGCGGCGCGATCGAGAACCGCGATTTGCGCTGCCACGGCAGGCCCGATCAGCAGCAGCGTGTCGACGCCGCGCAGGGCCGGGTCCAGCGTCTCCGGGTGGTCGAAATCGCCGACCACCTCGCCCGCGCCGCCCGAAGGAGCGCGGACGAGCGTACGGACAGGTCCGAGCAGCCGGACCGCCTCGCGGCCGATTTTGCCAATGGCTCCGGTAACCAAGATCATGCGAACAGCCTGCTCGCCGCCGGTATCGTTTGTGAAGAAGGCACCCCGAAGAACCATAGGTACCCCATGGATACCAAGTATGCGAAAGAGTGCCCCTCGCGCACCGTGATGGACGTGCTCGCCAACAAATGGACGCTCTACGTCCTCGGCCTGCTCCGGCAGTACGAGCGCCCGCTGCGGTTCACCGAGCTGCGCCGCGGCGTAGAGGGAGTCACGCAGAAATCGCTCACCCAGGTGCTGCGCAACCTGGAACGCGACGGGCTGGTCAACCGCACGATCTACCCGACCATCCCGCCGCGCGTGGAGTACGCGCTCACCGATCTGGGCCGGGACGTCGGCGCGTTGACCGGCGCGATCGCGGACTGGTCGAAAGCCAACGCGGACCGCGTCCACGCCGCCCGCGCGGCTTACGACGACCGAAAAGACTAGGCGTTCTTCAGGGAACGCGCGATCACCATCCGCTGGATCTGGTTCGTCCCCTCGAAGATCTGCGGCACCTTCGCCTCCCGCATGTACCTCTCCACCGGGAAGTCCCGCGTGTACCCGGCGCCGCCGAGCACCTGGACCGCGTCCGTCGTCACCTTCATCGCGCCGTCCGTCGCCACCAGCTTCGCGATCGACGACTGGCGCTGGAAGTCCAGCCCGCGGTCCCGGCGGCGAGCGGCGTCCAGGTAAGTCGCGCGGGCCGATTCGACCGTCGCCGCCATGTCCGCCAGCAGGAACTCCATGCCCTGGAAATCCACGATCGGACGGCCGAACTGGGTGCGTCCCTTCGCGTACTCCACGGCCTCGTCCAGTGCCGCCTGCGCCAGGCCCACCGCGCACGCGGCGATCCCGAGCCGGCCCGAGCTGAGCGACGCCAGAGCGATCTTCAACCCGGAACCCTTGCCGCCGATGAGCCGATCGGCCGGGACCCGGGCGTCCTCGAACAGCAGCTGCGCCGTCGGCGACCCGGTCAGGCCCATCTTCCGTTCGCGCGGAGCCGCCGACAGGCCCGGGGTCGACGAGTCGACAAGCAGGCACGAGATGCCGTGGCCGCCGTCGTCGCTCGTGCGGACCATGGTCGTGTAGAAGTCGGCGACCCCGGCGTGGGTGATCCACGCTTTCGTGCCGTTGACGACGTACTCGTCCTCGGACAGGCGCGCGCGGGTGGACAGCGCCGCGGCGTCCGAGCCGGCGTGCGTTTCCGACAGCGCGTACGCGCCGAGCAGCGAGCCGCCCAGCATGTCCGGCAGCCAGCGGTCCTGCTGTTCCTCCGTGCCGTAGTTCGCGAGCGCGTAGCAGGACATCGTGTGCACCGACAGCCCCACGCCGACGCTCATCCACGCGGCGGCGATCTCCTCCAGCGCCTGCAGGTAGACCTCGTACGGCTGCTCAGCCCCGCCCCAGCGCTCCGGGTACGGCAAACCCAGCAGGCCGGACTTGCCCATCAGCGTGAACAGGTCGCGCGGGAACTCCTCGGCCTCCTCGCCTGCCGCGGCGCGCGGTTTCAGCTCGTCACGGGCGATTTCCGTGACGAGCGAGAGCAGGTCCTCGGACTCCGGCGTCGGCAGCAGACGGTCGACCGGCATGGCTTCCTCCCAGGCAACGGTACTGAAAACAGTACTGGCGGCTGATTGAGAGTACCGTATGCGGAGCGGGACTGTCCCTGATCGGTAGGAGATAGTGACGTGATGTCCACCCCTGAAGCCCGTCGCCGGCCCACCGCGCGGCAGCAGGCGCTGCTGCGCGACTTAGAGGCGTTGTTCCTGGCGGAGGGCTTCGCCGGCTTCACGCTCGACGATCTGGCCGCTCGCCTCCGCTGCTCGAAGTCGACGCTGTACGCGCTCGCGCCGAGCAAGGAGCAGCTCGCGGTCAAGGTCGTCGCGCACTTCTTCCGCGACGCGGCCGAACGCCTGGAGAAGCGGATCGCGGGCATCGACGACGCGCGCGAGCTGATCGGCGAGTACCTCTCCGGCGTCTCCGAGCACCTGAACCGGGCGTCGCCGGAGTTCATGGCCGACATCGCCGCCTTCGCGCCCGCCCGCGACACCTATCAGCTCAACAGCCGCGCTGCCGCGCGCCGGATCCGCGCGTTCATCGACAAGGGCGTCGCGGACGGAGTGTTCCGCGACGTGCACGCGCGGCTCGTCGCCGAAATGACCGGACTGATCATCGAGGGCATTCAGACCGGCGTGCTCGGCCGCCGCACCGACGTGTCCGACGCGGAAGCGTTCACCGCGCTCGGCGAACTGCTGCTCGGCGGGCTCGACAAGAACTGATTTGTCCGCATCGGGACAGGAATTGTCAGCGCCGGTTCCTCTACACTCGCCGCTTGTGATCGTGGTGGGTGGAGAGGCGCTGGTCGACCTCGTTCCGGGCGAACCGTTGGATTCCACTGTGGACGGTGGGCTGCGCGCGCTGCTGCCCCGGCTCGGCGGCGGTCCGTACAACGTCGCGCTCGCCGCGGCGCGGCTCGGCGTTCCCGCGGCGTTCCTGTCCCGGATTTCCACTGACCGGTTCGGCGTCGCGTTGGTGGATCGCCTTTCCGCTTCGCACGTCGACACTTCGTTGCTGCTGCGCGGCGACGAACCGACGACGCTCGCCGTCGTCGCACTCGACGAACGCGGCGCCGCGGAATACACGTTCTACGTAGAGGGAACCGCCGATCGGCTGGTCTCCGATCCTGGTGCGCTGCCGGAGGAAACCACCGCGCTGTCGCTCGGAACGCTCGGCATGGTGCTGGAACCCGGCGCGAGCGCGTACGAGCGCGTTCTGCGCCGCGAATCCGCGCGTGGGACCCTGACGGCGCTCGACCCGAACATCCGGGAGGCGCTCATCGCCGACCCGGCGGCCTATCGCGCGCGCTTCGCCTCGTGGCTGCCCGACGTTCGGCTGTTGAAAATTTCCGACGACGACGCCGCGTGGCTCGCCGAGGGAGCCGACCCGGTGGCCGCCGCGAAAACGTGGGTGGAGTCCGGTGTGGACGCCGTCGTGCTCACCCGGGGCGCGGACGGCTTGTCTGTGATCACTTCGGCTGGTGAGCTGGCCCACGTCGCGTCCCGCAAGGTGGCGGTGGCGGACACGATCGGCGCCGGCGACACCGTGCAGGGCGCCCTGCTCGCGTGGCTGCACGAGCGCACCGTGCGCGACCTGGCCGCACTCGACGCCGGCGCGTGGAACGAAGCGCTTGCTTATGCGGCGAAAGCGGCGTCGATCACGGTCTCCCGCAGCGGAGCGGAGCCGCCGACCGCGGCGGATATGGCGGCCACCGTGTGAACCTGGTCCCAATGGGGCCTTTTGGGGCAACGCAGCGAGTGCGGACTGACCCACCCTTCGACTAGCGTAGTGGTGAATTCATACCCAGCGGGGCGGTGTGCAGCGAGGCGCGTGTTTCCTCGCGTGAACACGTGGCTACTGCGGAACCTTGCAGGCGCCGCCGTCCCGTGCCCAACGTGAGAGGGACCTGCATGTCCGACGCGACGAATGCGGGGCAGTCCGGCGGCGAAACCGCGACGCTGCGCCTGCCGAGTGGCGAGCACGAGTTCAAGGTCGTCAACCCGGTCGAGGGCGCGCCGGGGATCGAGCTGGGAAAGCTGCTGGCGCAGACGGGGTACATCACCTACGACCCCGGGTTCGTCAACACCGGCGCCGCGTCGTCGGCCATCACCTACATCGACGGTGATGCGGGCATCCTGCGCTACCGCGGCTACCCGATCGAGCAGCTGGCGGAGAAGTCCACCTTCATCGAGGTGTCCTACCTGCTCATCTACGGCGAGCTGCCGACCGAGGCCCAGCTGGCCGACTTCACCGAGCGGATCCAGCGGCACACCCTGCTGCACGAGGACCTCAAGGCCTTCTTCTCCGGCTTCCCGCGCGACGCGCACCCGATGCCGGTGCTGTCCAGCGCCGTCTCCGCGCTGTCGACCTTCTACCAGGACTCGCTGAACCCGTTCGACGAGCCCAACGTCGAGCTGTCCACCATCCGCCTGCTGGCGAAGGTGCCGACGCTCGCGGCGTACGCGTACAAGAAGTCCGTCGGCCAGCCGCTGCTGTACCCGGACAACTCGCTGGGCCTGGTGGAGAACTTCCTGCGGATGACGTTCGGCTTCCCGGCCGAGCCGTACGAGGTCGACCCGGACGTCGCGAAGGCGCTCGACCTGCTGTTCATCCTGCACGCCGACCACGAGCAGAACTGCTCCACCTCCACGGTGCGGCTCGTCGGCTCGTCCGAGGCGAACCTGTTCGCCAGCATCTCGGCGGGCATCAACGCGCTGTTCGGCCCGCTGCACGGCGGCGCGAACGCGGCGGTGCTGGAGATGCTCGAGGGCATCCGCGACGACGGCGGCGATGTCGCGACGTTCGTCAACCGCGTGAAGAACAAGGAAAAAGGTGTCAAGCTCATGGGCTTCGGGCACCGGGTCTACAAGAACTACGACCCGCGCGCGAAGATCATCAAGAACACCGCGGACGAGATCCTCGGCAAGCTCAAGGGCGGCGACCAGCTGCTCGACATCGCCAAGAAGCTCGAGGAAACCGCCCTTTCCGACGACTACTTCGTCGAGCGCAAGCTGTACCCGAACGTGGACTTCTACACCGGTCTGATCTACCGCGCGCTCGGGTTCCCGACGAAGTTCTTCACCGTGCTGTTCGCGCTCGGCCGGCTGCCCGGCTGGATCGCGCACTGGCGCGAGATGATCAACGACCCGCAGACGAAGATCGGCCGCCCGCGCCAGATCTACACCGGCTACGCCTCCCGGGACTACACCCCGATGTCGGAGCGCTGAGCCGCTGCTCGCTGAAACGCCCCGTCGTGCTTTCGCGCGGCGGGGCGTTTATCGTTGTGCGGCATGACGATGGAAGCGCCGGTCGTGCTGTGGTTCCGCCGGGATCTGCGATTGCGGGACCACGCCGCCCTGTTCGAGGCGGCCAAGCACAGCAAGCACCTGCTGGCGCTGTACGTGCTGGACGACCGGTTGCTCGAACCGGCCGGTTCGCCGCGGATCGCGTTTCTGCTGAATTCCTTGCGGGAACTGGACAAAGCGTTGTCCGGACGGTTGATGGTGCGGTGCGGCGATCCGGTGCGAGAGGTCGTCGCGGCGGCGCGGGAAATTCGGGCGGCGGCAGTGCATGTCTCTGCGGATACCGCACCCTATGGGCGGGAGCGTGACGATGCCGTGGCTGAAGCTTTGGCAGAGCATCGAATTCAGTGGGTGCCGACGGGTTCTCCGTACGCCGTGACGCCAGGGCGGGTCACCAAGCCGGACGGGACGCCGTATCGGGTCTTCACTCCGTTCTACCGGGCCTGGGCGCAGCACGGCTGGCCTCGTCCGGCGGACACCAATGTGTCTATTGTGGACTGGGTCAAGCCCGCTTCTTCGGAACCCTTGCCGGAACCTCCGGAGGTGGAGTGCGAGCTGCCGCCCGCGGGGGAGGAAGCCGCGCTGGCGGGGTGGCAGGAGTTTCTCGCCGACGGTCTCGCGGAGTATGCGACCGAACGCGATCGTCCGGATCATGCTGGCACCACCAGGCTTTCCCCCTATCTGCGCTGGGGCGCGATCCATCCGCGGACGATGCTGGCCGACCTGGCCGGAAACCGGTCCGAGGGCGCGCAGGCCTTGCGCTCCGAGCTGTGCTGGCGCGAGTTTCACGCCGACGTCCTGTGGCACCGGCCGGAAACCGCGCGGCGGAATTACGATCAGCGTTTCGACGGAATGCGTTACGACACCGGAAAAACCGCGCGGGAGATGTTCGCGTTGTGGCGCGAGGGGCGGACGGGCTACCCGATCGTCGACGCCGGAATGCGGCAGCTGCTGGCCGAGGGCTGGATGCACAACCGGGTCCGGATGATCGTGGCGAGTTTCCTGGTGAAGGACCTGCATTTGCCGTGGTGGTGGGGGGCGCGGCACTTCATGAAGCATCTGGTCGACGGCGACCTGGCGTCGAATCAGCTGAACTGGCAATGGGTCGCTGGCTCCGGAACGGACGCCGCGCCGTACTTCCGGATCTTCAATCCGACCACGCAGGGGCAGAAATTCGACCCGAAGGGCGATTACGTGCGCCGGTATGTCCCGGAATTGCGTGGTGTGGCGGGCAAAGCGGTGCACGTGCTGAAAGAGCGTCCAGAGGGGTATCCGCAGCCGATCGTGGACCACGCGGAGGAACGGCAGGTCGCACTGCAGCGGTACGGGGCGATTACCGGGTCTTAGGGTCGTGTGCCTGTTCGTGGCTTTCCGCGAGGGACAGGCCGCTTTGCCGCTTTTCGATGATCGACCAGAACCGCGGGCACTTCAGCGGATCACGGGCCGGACAGTGCCGTCCGTGTTCGAGCGCGGCGCGGGCGATCTCGATGCGGCGCTGCTGCTCGGTCAGTTCGGCGAGTTTGCCGTCGATCATTTCCTGGCGGCCGGATTGTCCGCCGGTCAGGAAACGGCCGATTTCGGACAGCGTGAAGCCGATTTCCTGGAAGAACAGCAGCACGCCCACGTCCTTGACCGCGGACTCGGCGTAGCGTCGCCGGCCCGCTTCCCGCTCCGCGGGGCGCACGAGACCGAGTTCGTCGTAATAACGCAACGCGCTCGTCGGCACGCCGGTGCGCTCGGCGAGTTCGCCGATGGACAGGGTGGCAATCATTTGACTTCAAGCGTACTCGAAGTGGTTGGCTCGCCCCATGAACGTGATGGAACGGGCTTTGCGCTGGTGGGGCCCGCGCGGCGGGATCGCGCAGTTTCACCGGCCGACCGGGGTTCCGGGACACGTCGCCGGGCTGATCATGGGGCGACGGTCGTCGAACGTGACGCGCAATCGGTGGGCGGTGCGATTGCTCGACGTCCAGCCTTCCGAGCGGGTTCTCGAACTCGGCTGCGGTCCGGGCGTGGCGGTCGCCGCGCTGGCGGACCGGGCGGCGCTGGTGGTCGGGGTCGACCATTCGGCGGTGATGATTCGCCAGGCACGACACCGAAATCGGGCGGCGGTCCGGGCTGGGCGAGTGCGGCTGGTGTGCGCGTCGGTCGAGCACTTGTCGCTCGCCGAAGGACCGTTCGATGCCGCGCTGGCGGTCAACACGCTGGGCATGTGGCCGGCTCCGGTAGCCCGGCTGTGGGAGCTGGGCCGGTTGTTGTGTTCGGGCGGACGTGTTGCGTTGGTATCTCAACCACGCCTCCCAGGCGTGACAGCGGCCGCGGCAACCGAAGAGCTGACCGAGAAGCTCACCGAAGCTGGGTTCACCCAGCTCCGAATCGAAACCCTCGATCTGGAGCCGCCCGTGGTCTGCGTGCTAGGCCGAGTGCCCTAACGGCGCAACGCGTCAACCAGCCGTACGCGGCTGCCGACCCGCAGTACTCCATTCCGGTACACCCGCGCACCAGCCCAGGTGACCACGGCGATCAGCGCGCCCGTCAGCACCAGCGACAGCACGATTTCCCACGGCTCGACCGTGCCGAGCGCGATCCGCGCGGGCATCAGAACCGGCGACAGCAACGGAATCAGCGACACGACCCGCGTCGCCGTCCCCTGCGGGGCCTGGGTCAGCAGGTTGATCCCCGCGACGAACCCGATGACCAGCGCGATATTCACCGGTCCGACCACCGCCTGCGTGTCCTCCTGCCGGGACACCAGTGCACCAGCCGCGCCGTACAGCATCGCGTAGAGGAAGAAACCGAGCAGATACCAGACGAAACCCCAGCCCAGTGTCCCCAGCGTGACGCTGGAAATCGAGAACACTCCGGATACGCCACCGGCCACTAAACCGGCTGCGGCGAGGATCGCGAGCTGCGTCAAGCCGACCAGGCCGAGCCCGATGACCTTGCCCAGCAGCAAATGCACCGGACGGACGGTCGCGAGCAGAATTTCCACGACGCGGCTGGATTTCTCCTCGACCACGCCCTGCGCGACGAACATCCCGTAGGTCATGATGCTGACGTACAACAGGATCGCGACCACGATCCCGGTCACGAGCTTCGTCCCGGCCTGCGGATCCGCGGGTTCGAGGGCCTGCACGTCAGCATGGGTGGCGGATACCGCCTGGTGCACGGCGGCGGGGTCGAGGTTCGCGGAGTACAGCTGTGCGTCGAGGACCTGTTGCTGCGCGATGCCGTCCAGTGTCGTACGCAGTTGTGGGTCCAAAGTGGACTTAACGACCACCCGCGGCCGGGAAGCGCTGCCGGAGACGAGTGCGTCGACGTCGCCGTCGCGGACCTGGGTCAGTCCGTCCGATTCGGACTGGACCAGGACGATCTTGAGGTGCCGGTCGTTGTTCTCCAGTTGCGCGGCGATGCCCTGGGCTTGTCCGGCCAACGCGACGCGAGTGGTCTCCCGGTCGCTGGCGAGGAACACCTGCAGCGCGACGTAACCCAGCAGCAGCAACAGCATTACCGCGGTACTGAGCACAAAGGACCGAGTGCGCAGCCGTGCGTTGAGTTCCCGCTTGGCCACCAGCCGCACCGCGCGGACGGGACGGATCCGGCTCATCGAGGTGCTCCCGGCGTGGCGACGGAATCGCGGAACAGGTCGGCCAGCGTACGGCGGCGGTGGCTGAATTCGGTCACCGGACCGGTGGCCAGCGCGGCGGCCAGCACGGCCTGGTCATCGGCACTGGGCGACAGCTCCAGCACCGTTGTGGTGCCGTGGTTTTCGAGCACCCGGGCACCGGGAACCGTTGCCGCCCAACCGGGATTCGCGCTGGGCGCGGTGACGACCAGCCGACGTCCGGCGTCGCGGGTCAGCTCGTCCACGGTGCCGACCGCGACCATCCGGCCGTCGCGGATGATGCCGACCCGGTCGCACAGCCGCTCCACGAGGTCGAGCTGATGGCTGGAAAACACCACCGGCACTCCCGCCGCCGCCTTCTCGCGCAGCACGCCGCTCAGCACGTCGACCGCGAGCGGGTCGAGGCCGGAGAACGGTTCGTCGAGCACCAGCAACGCCGGGTCGTGCACCAGCGCGGCGGCGAGCTGCACGCGTTGCTGGTTGCCGAGGCTGAGCTTCTGGATGTCGTCCTTGCGCTTCGGCCCGAGCCCCAGCTTCGCCATCCACAACTCGGCGGCGCGGTGGGCGTCGTTGGTGCTGAGGCCGTGCAGTTCGGCGAGGTAGACGAGCTGGTCGAGGACCTTCATTTTCGGGTACAGCCCGCGCTCCTCGGGCAGGTACCCGATCTGCGCGCGAGTGTCGTGCGTGATCGGCCGCCCGTCGAAGCGCACCTCGCCGGAATCGGCGGTCAGCACCCCCAGCACGATCCGCATCGTGGTGGTCTTGCCCGCGCCGTTGCTGCCGACGAACCCGAACAGCTCGCCCGGCGCCGCGGTGAAACTCACGCCGTCGAGCGCGGTTTTCGCGCCGAACCGCTTGCTGATCCGGTCGATCTCCAGCGTCACGCGTCCCCCTCCAGCGGCGCCCGGCTGAACACGGCCTCCACCGGCAGGTCGAACACCGCGCAAATGCGCAACGCCAGGTCGAGACTCGGGTAATGATCGCCGCGCTCCAGTGCCCCGATCGTCTGCGGATTGACCTCGACCGCCTCGGCGAGCTCCGCCCGGCTCATCCCGCGCTCCGCGCGCAGCACCGGCAGCCGGTTGTGGATCGGCAGCTCCTTGCCACGCCGCACCGGGCTCATGGACCGCACTGTTGCAAAAACCCAACGACCCGTCAAGCTGCCTTGCCGGTAGGTACCCGCCCCAATGTGGCATTGGGTGCATGCGACGCACCCAATGTGGCGTTCGGTGCGTCTGACGCACCCAATGCCACATTGGGGCACGCCACGCTCAGGCCGCGCGATGACGGATTACAGAGGGACGTGGGCGGCGTGCCGCAGCTTCGTGCGCGGCGCGAAGTTCTGCCGCCACCTGGTCTGGCTCAGTACGCAATCTGATCGGAAGCGTCTGGAGTACGACAATGCCCGCGGCGGCGTAGCGAGCGTTCCGCTGGAGTGTGGCGGAGTAGTCGTCCCATTTCTCGTGCCAGGCCCGTGAGTCGATCTCCCAGGCAAACGCCACCTCGTCCCACCACGCATCAGGTCTGGCCACGAACTCGCCAGTGCCGGTGGTGACTACGACGTTCCATTCGGCTTCAGGAAGGCCTGTTCTTTTGCAGATTTCCCAAGCGTCGGCCTCCGCTATGGACTGCGTTCCTGCCAGAAGTGCGATCAGCGCGCGACGGGGCAGAGCAGAGCCGCGCTGGCTTCCGCGGCTTAGCTCGCGACTAAGCTGTTCCAGGGTGCAACGCCGTCGCTGCACAGACTCGGCCAAGAGCGACCGGACGGCATCGAAATCGCGGATTCGCCGCGCTGCGTCCAGTACGGCTCGATACGCGGGTGCTACCGGAACTCCACTCCTGACCACAGCCTGGGGAAGCCGAGTGGTGCGTTCCACGACCATGAAGCCCACGCTGCTTACTTCCCGCTTCTCTGGAACCAACAGGTGAATCTGGTCTGGTTCGGGGATCTGGTTCAGCCCGTGCAGCCGTGCCGCCCACAGGCCCGTCACCATCGCATCGGGACCGGCCCTCAACAACGCCGCTTCGATTCGCTGCGGAGCGTCAGGTTCGCACGGCAGAAGCAGCACGACGCCGGGAAGAATCCGACGCCAGGGTCCGCCTGGAAGGCAGCGCCGGTAGATGCTGCTCCTGGACATGCCCAGTTCTTCGAGTTCGGCGGCTCTGACAACTTTCCCCGCGGTTTCGTGCAGCACGGGGTGCCGCTCCCAGTTTCCTTTGCGCATCTGTCCAGGTTGTGCTGTCGGCAAGAAATGCGCGAGTAAAACGTGTGCGAGTGGTCCCCTCGTGCGTGAATACCGCGACAACCACCCGTTCGTGGTGCTGACCCCAATGTGGCATTGGGTGCATGTGACGCACCCAATGTGGCGTTCGGTGCGTCTGACGCACCCAATGCCACATTGGGGCTGCGCTGGGTCGGGTCAGGACAGTCCGGCCAGTGCTTTCTCCACCAGTTCGGCCACCCGATCCCGTGCGGCTTCGGCGTCGGCGGGGACGAGGGCCAGCCGGGTGCGGCGTTCGAGGACGTCCTCGACCGTCGTCGCGCCTTCGTGGCGGACCGCCCACACCACCTCCGCCGCGGTGATTTCCGTCGAGTCGCACAGCGGGGCGGCGAATTCCGGTTCCAATTCGCCGAGCGCCGCGACGCGCGGTGCTTCGGTGCCGTACTTGGCCACCAACCGCGCCGGAGCGTCCACAAGCGACAGTCGCGAGCGTGGGGCGGCACCGAGCAGCGGCAGTTTGGCGGTCCGCGAAGGGCCTGCGGGCAATCCGGCGTGCGTCAAGGCGGCGTCGACGGCGTCCTCGGCCATGCGCCGATACGTCGTCAGCTTCCCGCCGACCACCGTGAGCACACCGTCCGAGCCGGTGATCACCGCGTGTTTCCGGGACAGGTCCGCGCTGCGTCCGGCGGAACCGGAGACGAGCGGGCGCAATCCGGCGTACGAGCCGAGCACGTCCGCGGCGGTCAACGGGCGGTTCAGCACCGAGGAAGCAGTCGAGAGCAGGAAGTCCACATCGGACTCCGGAACAGTGGGGACGTCCGGGACTCCGCCGGATACGGGTTCGTCGGTGAGTCCTAAGTAGACCCGACCGTCGAGCTGCGGCAGCAGGAACACGAACCGATTGGTCTCGCCCGGGACCGGGATGTTGACCGACGTGGCTCCGACCCGCACGGTGTCCGGCGCGAGCACCAGGTGCGACCCACGGGAAGGCCGCAGCTGGACGGAATCGGTCAGCCTGTCCGCCCAGACGCCGGTCGCGTTGATGACCTGCCGCGCGCGAAGCGTGTACGACGAGGTCCCATCACTTACCTGCGCTTCGTTGCCAGACAAGGAAACCGCCGACAACCGCGTGAGAATCCGAGCGCCGAGCAAGGCCGCGGTGCGGGCGATGCTGACCACGAGACGTGCGTCATCGACCAAAGCACCGTCGTACGCCAGCAGCGCACCGCGTAGTCCGCCGGGAGCGAGGCCAGGGGAGAGGGCCAGCGCCTCGGCAGCGGGGATCCGGCGCGGCGCAGGCAGCACGGACGACGGCGTACGCGCGGCCCGCCGCAAGCCGTCACCGGCCCGGAGGCCGGCGGCGATCAAAGCCTGCTGCGCGGCGGAAGTACCCGGGTAGAGCGGAAAAAGCTGCGGCATCGCGCGCGTGAGGTGCGGCGCGGTGCGCGTCAGGAGAATCCCGCGCTCCACGGCGCTCTCGTGGGCAAGGCCGAGTTCGCCCTTCGCGAGGTACCGCAGTCCGCCGTGCACGAGCTTGCTGGACCAGCGCGACGTGCCGAACGCGAGGTCGTGCGCCTCGACCAGCGCGACGGAGAGACCCCGCGCGGCCGCGTCGAGTGCGATGCCCGCGCCGGTGACCCCGCCGCCGACCACGAGGACGTCGACTCGTTCACCGTCGACCAGCCGGGACAGTTCGCGTTCGCGGCGGCGCGCGTTGAGGGATCCGGTGCTCATGGTTTCAACCCCGCTTCGACCAGGTGCCGGAATTCGGCGAGCAAGGCGGCCTCGTCGACGTCGGCGGTGGCCGGGCGCAGCGAGAACGCGAACGACTGCACGACCAGCAGCACCGAGCGCGCCTGCGCGGCGACCCCGGCGACGCGCACCGAGCCGTCTCGGTGACCTTCTTCGAGCAGGCTTCGGAGCACGTGCTCGGCGAAATGCTGCGTCGCACCCAGCCGCTCGACGATGTACGGCAGCACCAGTTCGGCGTCGACGTCCAGCAGCGTCCGGAACAGCGGGTCGGCCGAGAGCGCGCCGACGCTGGCCGCCGCCAGGTGCACGATGCGGTCGCGCGCGTGCGCCGTCTGGTCGCCGGTCTCGTTCACCCGCTGCAGCAGTCCGCTGAACTCGCGCGTCATCAGCGCGGCGAGCACACTGCGGACATCGGGGAACCGCCGGTACACCGTCATGCGGCTGACCTGCGCGGTTCGGGCGATTTCGGCCAGCGTGGTGCGCCGCACGCCGACCGCGAGCACGCACTGGCGCGCGGCGTCGAGAAGCTCGTCGTCGGCGACGCGAGCCGAGGTCGGGCGGCTGCGGGCGTCCGCGAGCGCGGAGGGGGCCGCTCCCGGGCGGGAGTGACGTTTGACGTCCATGTGTCACACTGTAGTCGTGAGCGATCTCATCAACCACCGCATCCGGCGTTCGTGGACCGAGGAGGGCTCGGCCGCGGCCGGTCTGCCCGATCGCGCGGTCCGGTGGCTCAGCCAGCGTATCGGCCAGGTCGGCCCGGATCGAGGCGGGAAAACCGCCGCGGTCCGTCCGGTCGCCGAGTCCGCGCTGACGGTGCCCGTCCGTACCGAGTTCGAGGACCTTCTCGGTGCGGACCACGTGCTGGTCGATCCTCAGGAACGGCTCGGCCGCACCGGCGGTCTGTCCTATCTGGACCTGCTGCACGCGCGGACGGGCGACGAGGTGCCGGTGCCGGACGCGGTGCTGCTGCCCGCGGACCCGGACGAGGTGCAGGCCGTGCTGGACCTCTGCGTGCGGCACGACATCGGCGTGGTCCCGTTCGGCGGCGGCACCTCGGTGGTCGGCGGGGTCGCGGCGCTGCGCGGCGACAAGGCGGCGGTCGTCGTGCTGGACCTGGTGCGGCTCGACGAGCTGGTGTCGGTGGACCCGGTGTCGCGGATCGCGGTCCTGCAGGCTGGCGTGCGCGGCCCCGAGGCGGAGCGGCTGCTCGCGGCGCACGGCTACACGCTCGGCCACGTGCCGCAGTCGTTCGAACGCGCCACCATCGGCGGGTTCGCGGCGACGCGTTCGGCAGGCCAGGCGTCGTCCGGTTACGGCCGGTTCGAGGACATGGTCGCCGGGGTCCGGCTGGCCACGCCCAAGGGCGAGTGGCGGCTCGGCGTCGCGCCGGCGTCCGCGGCCGGGCCGGATCTGCGGCAGCTCGCGGTCGGCAGCGAGGGCACGCTCGGCGTGATCACCGAGGTCGCCCTGCGCGTCCGGCCGTTGCCCGAGCAGCGGCATTACGAGGGCTGGATCGTCGATGGCTGGGAGGCCGGAGCGGCGGCGGTGCGCAAGCTCGCGCAGGACCACGCGCTGGCGGACGTCACCCGGCTGTCCGATGTGGACGAAACGAACGTGTCGTTCTCGCTCAACGCCGGGCTGAAGACCACGGCACTGAAGACCTACCTGGCGGCGCGCCGGGTCAAGAACCCGTGTCTGCTGATCGTCGGCTGGGAAGGCGACGTGGCCCGGCGCCGGCGGCGGACGTCCGCGATGCTGAAGTGTTCCGGGGCCGTGCGGATCGGCAAGGTGCTCGGCGAGTCCTGGCGGCACGGCCGGTTCAACGGACCACGCCAGCGCGATGCGTTGCTGGACCTCGGGGTGTGCGTGGAAACCCTGGAGACCGCCGCCTATTGGTCCAATTTGGACGAACTGCACGACGCGGTGCGCGCGGCTTTGGTGGCCTCGCTGGGCCGGGCGATCGTGATGTGCCACGTTTCGCACGCCTACGAAACCGGCGCGTCGCTGTACTTCACCGTGCTGACCTCGCGCGACGACACCGATCCGGTCGGACAGTGGCAGCGCGCGAAGGCGGCGGCGTGCGAGGCGATCACCGGGATCGGGACGATCAGCCACCACCACGCGGTCGGGGTCGACCACGCGCCGTACCTGGAGGCGGAGATCGGCCGGATCGGGTTGGACGTGCTGCGCGCGGCCAAGTCCGCGGTGGACCCGACCGGGATCCTGAACCCCGGAAAACTGCTCGGCTGAACGCGCCCGCGCGGGCAGACTGGCGCGGGTGAGCGATGCAGTGGGTTCCTTTCCGCAATACGAAGTGTTCGCCGACGAATTCCTCGACCACGCGCAGAACGGGTTCTACAACGCGCACTACGACCGTCCGGCCTGCCTGGAATTGCTAGGCGACGTCGCCGGGCAGCACGTCCTCGACGCCGCGTGCGGTCCCGGCCTCTACGCCGAAGAACTGACCGCCCGCGGCGCGCGAGTGACCGGGTTCGACCTCAGCCCTCGCATGGTCGAACTGAGCCGCGAACGGGTTCCGGAGGGCGAGTTCCGCGTCCAGGATCTGGCCGAACCGCTGACCTGGCTGCCGGACGCGTCGGTGGACCAGGTGCTGTTCGCCCTCGCGCTGGAGTACGTGGACAACCGGGTGGGTGCGCTGCGCGAGTTCCGCCGGGTGCTGCGGCCGGGCGGGGCGCTGGTGCTGTCGAGGCAGCATCCGACCGGCGATTGGCTGCGGCACGGCGGCAATTACTTCGACGTCCGGGTCATCGAGGAGGTCTGGAGCCGCGGCTGGAAAGTGCGGTACTGGCTGGCTCCGCTGGAACGCACCTGCGCGGAACTGCGCGAGGCCGGGTTCCTGATCGAGCAACTGCGTGAAGGACGTCCGCCTGCCGAAGCCGCTTCGGTCGATCCGGAGCGACATGCCCGGTTGACGCGGGAGCCGCTGGGTTTCCTTACCGTGCGCGCGATTCCGGATCCGCGAGTCAGCTGAAGGTCTTTTCCGGCGGCAAGACGGTGCAGGCGAGACCGTGCCCGGCCGCTGGTTCGCCGACGAGCGCCGCCGCGTCGGCTTGGTTGACGTCGGCGACGCGGACCGGGGATCCGTTGACCAGCAACGGGTATCTGATCGGCGAGGCCCCGACGTACGCGTGCACGCCGGAGAGCAGCACGCCGTCGAGGCGGATGTCGGCGTGGTCCAGCGTCGCCAGGTCGTACCGATTGCCGCGGCCCTCGCAGATGTCCAGCACCGCCAGCTGTTCCGGCGTCGCGAACCAGACGAAGTGGTCCTCCGTCACGCCCGGCAGCGCGGTGAGCGTTGCCGGGCGCTGGCCGTCACGTTGCCGCAGCCCGGCGGCCCACACCGCGGCGAGCCCGGTGCACTGCACACGCGCCGCGACGACCGGTCCGGTCAGGCCGAGCTGGGTGCGCAGCCAAGTGATCTTCGACGGGCACGCGTTCGACCCGTACGCGAGCAGCGGCGTGCGGGAACGCCACCCCGGCGGCGCGGTGTCCAACGCGTGGCCCGCGCCGTCGAGGTGCACGAACGAACAGTCCGGCCGCGTGCCCGGGTACGGGTCGGCCGGATAGTCCGCGTCGGCGAAAAGGATCAGAACTCCACCACGCTGCGCAGCACGTCGCCGTGGTGCATTCGCTCGAAAGCCTGCTCCACGCCGTCGACGCCGATCCGCTCCGTGACGAATTTGTCCAGCGGCAGCCTGCCCTGCAGGTACAGGTCGACCAGCATCGGGAAGTCCCGCGACGGCAGGCAGTCGCCGTACCACGACGACTTCAGCGAACCGCCGCGCGAGAAGAAGTCGATCAGCGGCAGGTCGTTGAGCTTCATGTCCGGCGTGGGCACGCCGACCAGCACGACGGTGCCGGCGAGGTCGCGGCCGTAGAACGCCTGCCGCCAGGTCTCCGGCCGCCCGACCGCGTCGATCACGACGTCCGGGCCGAACGAGTTCGTCGCGTCCTGCATCGCGGCGACCACGTCCTCCTCGCTGAGGCCCCGGCTGTTGACCGTGTGCGTGGCCCCGAAGTCCTTGGCCCACTGGAGTTTCCGGTCGTCGGTGTCGATCGCGACGATCGTGGTCGCCCCGGCCAGCCGCGCACCCGCGACGGCCGCGTCGCCGACGCCGCCGCAGCCGATCACCGCGACCGAATCGCCGCGCCCGACCGCGCCGGTGTTGATCGCCGCGCCGAGCCCGGCCATCACGCCGCAGCCCAGCAACCCGGCAACGGCGGGCTCAGCGCGCTCGTCGACCTTCGTGCACTGTCCACTGTGGACGAGAGTCTTCTCGAGGAAGGCCCCGACGCCCAGCGCGGGGGAGAGCTTCGTGCCGTCGGTGAGCGTCATCGGCTGCTCGGCGTTGAAAGTCGAGAAGCAGTACCAAGGCTTGCCGCGTTTGCAGGCCCGGCAGGTGCCGCAGACCGCGCGCCAGTTGAGGATGACGTAGTCGCCGGGCGCGAGGTCGGTGACGCCCGCGCCGACCTTGTCCACCCGCCCCGCGGCCTCGTGCCCGAGCAGGAACGGGAACTCGTCGTTGATCCCGCCCTGGCGATAGTGCAGGTCGGTGTGGCAGACCCCGCACGCCTGCACCGACACGACGGCCTCGCCAGGCCCGGGATCGGGCACCACGACCGTCTCGAGCGTGACCGGCTCACCCTTGGCCCGCGACACCACTCCCTGGACCTCGTACGGCATGCGCACAACCTTTCACCCGCGACGGCGTTCTCGCGGGCAGCTAATCACGGATCATGCGCATCTCGCCATAGGCCAGCCTCGTGAGTGTTCAGGCCGGTGAGAACCGGCTTCGCCACTCACGAGCCACCTGCTCAGCGCCTCACGGCGTGATCAGGTAAACCACTCCGCCCGGCCCGCCAGCCACCGCGCCGCTCTCGGTGTGCCGCTTCGTGCGCTGCCAGATCTTCTCGAACTGGTCCCGCTTGTACACCGTCCGCACGCGGTCGTCGGAGCTGGACGCTGGGTCGTTGGCAATTACATCGCCCGACTGGGTGAAGCCGACCACGACCATCAGGTGCCCGGCCGTGCCGTAGCCCGCGCCGTCCAGTTCACTCGCCAGGAACGACTGCGACGTGATCACCGGAATGCCGCGCGCGATGTAGTCCTCGAGTTCGTTCAGGTCGTGCAGCCGGGTGATGTGCCCGCGCAAGCCGAGCGAAGCGGCGTACGCGGTGTTGAACGGCCAGTTGCCGGTGCCGTCGTACGCGTAGTCGTAGGTGCCGCGCGCGGCATAAACCACCGAGCGGTCCTGGTAATCCGCCGGGATCCAGTCCATCTGCTCCGCGCTCGGCTTGCGGCCCCAGTATTCGGCGACCATCTCGGTCGACGTCGGGCTGCACCACGCCTCCCCGCCGCCGCCGTACTGCGGGAACTGTCCTTTGTGGATGTTCTGGGCGAACGGCGGCACCTTCAGCTCGATCCCGCGCGCCCGGCCGGGCTTGGTGGTCTGTACGTCGAACCGGTCCGGCACGTTCGAGGTCATCGCGCCGAGCGAGGACAGCGTCGGCGTGGTCGGCGAACCCTGCTCGCGGTAGAGCATCACGCGCAGCTGGTACGAACGCAGCGTGACGCCCGCCTTCGTGGCGAGCGTGTCGACGTCGACCGAGGCGTTGTCGTCGCTCTGCCCGTCGACGCTGGTGCGGTGGATGTCGCCGTCCCCGCTGGCCCAGCGGCCCATCGTGTACCACGCGGTTTCGGTCCCCGCCGAGGTCCGGCCGCGGGCCTGCACCTCCAGCCACGTCTTCGCCGGGGTGCGCGCGTTCCACGACGCGATCAGCTGCGTCGCGTCGAAGCCCTGCCGGTACTTCGGCGACGTCCACGTGCCGTAGTCGTAGGTGCGCGTGGTGCCGAGCCCCGGTTCGGTGTGCGCGACGCTGCCCGCCGGATGCGTGATCCGCAGGCCGCCGTAGCCGAAGCCGAGCCCGTCGAGCCGGCCCGCGAAGAACGAGCCGGACGACCACTCGTGGTAGTCGATGGCCTCGTCGTTACGCGCGTGCCGCGGTTCCGCGGCGGCCTGCGCCGCACCAGCCGTGAGCATGACGATGGACAGTAACGTGACCAACCCGCGAACCCGCATTCCGGCTCCGTCCCCAGACCCCAGTGGTAGCCAAAGATTTTCGCCTTCCGGGGCGGGTAAGTAAAGGGCCGCCGCTACAACACTGCTTGCGTCTGGGTGATTTTCGCGGCCAGTTTGCCGTCGTCGTCATGGATCTCGGTCTCGACGACCACCACGCGGCGCCCGGTGTGCAGTGGTCTGGACGACGCGGTGGCGTACCCCGAACGGACGCCGCGCAGGAAGTTCGTCTTGGACTCCAGCGTGGTCGTGCCCTGCGCGCCCTCGGGAAGATTGAGGAACGCGCAGACGGCTCCGGTCGAATCGGCCAGCGCCATCAGGGCCCCGCCGTGCAGCACGCCGCCGAGCGTGCACAGCGATTCGTCCCACGCGAGCCGGCTGCGGACCAGGTGCGGGCCGTGCTCCAGCACCTCGATGCCGAGCCGCTCGCTGAACGGCATCGTTTTGTGGAACAGCTGCGTGCCTTCGACGTCGGTCATGCCGAGCAGTCAACCGCAGCCGGGCGCGTGGCGTCGATTACCTCGCGGGTAATCAGCTGAGCGGGTTAGTCAGCAGCAGCTCGGTATTGCGGTCGCCCGTCTCGCCGACGTGGCTGAGGTTCGCGTGGATGTCGTTGTAGGAGAACTCGCGGTACATCGAAGCGAGTGCCTCGGGGGTGTGGGCGGAGTAGTCCACGGCGTACGGGGCGTCGGCCTCGATGAGCGTGGTGAACAGCGAGAGCGTGCCGTCATGGTTGTCGGCCAGCTCGATGATCCGTGCGTGCTGCGGGAAGTCGATGTGGCTGGCGGTGTTGATCTCCCAGAAGCTCTGCACCGGGGTTTTGCCGACGTGCGGGGTGATCTTGTTGAGGTGGGTGTGCCCGTTGACCCACGCGACGACGTTCGGGAAGCGCTGCAGCATCGCGACGAAGGTGTCGCCGTTCAGCCGAGGGTCCAGCAGATTGCGCATGTCGGGCAGGAGGTTGCCCATCGTGCCGCTGGTGTGGTGGCTGAAGAGGACGAACAGCTCGTCGGTGACGGAATGCGTGACCTTGCGGCCGAAGAAGTCGTAGTACGTCGAGCTGTTGCGCTTGAGCGTCGCCTCGACCCAGTTGAACTGCGCGAGCCCGATCGACCCGTCGGCGAGCCCGCCCTGCGTAGTCGTGTCGAGGCTGATGCCGGTGACCCCAGGCGCGATCCGGAAGGTGTAGTAGACGTTGCGCCCGTCGGAGTTGGCGTCGGTGAACCCGTGCCCGACCGGACCCGGCCCGGTGTTCTTCGCGGCCAGATGCGCCTTGACGAACTCCGAGGTGCTGAACGGCCGCCGCCGCGGATCCGGCGTGACCTCGCGGACGGTACCGCCGCCGAACAGCTCACTGAGCGGCACACTCTGGCCGTTCTGGATGGCGGTGCCGAGCTTGCGCGCGCTGCTCTCGTCCTTGCCGATGACCTTGTACTTGCCGGTGTACCAGCCTTCGATGCCCGGGATGCCCTCCGGCAGCGTGCCGACGACGCTGTCGTCGTGGTTGCCGAACGTGCAGTACCACGGCAGATTCAGCCCAGGCGCGGTGAAGGGCGCGATGCCCGCCTCGAGCAGGCCGGGGATCTGCGGAAAGCCCTTCCTGGTGTAGTCGTCGGCGAGCTGCCTGTCCGGGTTCCAGAACGCCAGATTGCCGGATGCCTGGACGCCCTCGTAGCGGTTCGGGTCGCCGGAGTTGGGCGTGATCGCGCCGCCGTTGAGCGTGGTGAGGAACCAGTCGAGCTCGATCAGCTCGTGGTTGTCGGTGTTGTCGCCGGTGGTCATGACGAAGTCGAACTGCCGCCCGGTGAACGGCCCCGCGCGGAGACTGTTGACCCGCTTGACGAGCGCACTGGTCGCGACGGTCCCCAACGTTTCCTGGGGCCGGTGCGCGGACGCGATGAACGGATGCAGATACTCGAACCGAGCAGGCGATTCGGTGTCGGTGATATGCAGGTCGGTGAACTGCACGAACGCCCCGAGCGCAGTCCGCCGGTCGTCGCGCCCAGCCTTGGCCTCGACGAGATCGGCCCGAACCGCGACCGGCCACCCCGGCCCGGCGGACAGCCGCGAATACCCCGTATCCGCCCCATACGCAGCCTGCTCCAGCGTCGTGCCGGTGGTCCGCACGGCCCGCTGCGCAGTCCGCCGCAACGCCCGGTCCAGCGCGTTCGCCGTCGGGGTGCAGAGCAACAACCCCACTCCAGCCACGCCCGCGGTGGTGAACGCCCGTCTGGTCAGCTCCGCCATGGTCCTTACTCCCCGTCCTCGCCGGACCTCGCACGCTTCCGGACGCCCATGACGATCCGGTGAACTAAGCCGAAGCAGAACGTGAAGGTCTCTCACATTTGCCGTGACAACGGGGGAGACTCTGTCACAAGGGCAAGGCACCCACTACCGCCGAACGGAGGGCAAGATCCGTCTCCTGCGGCGCGGTCCGTCCGTGAGGGCCACCTTCACGGACTCAGAGTTCCTTAGGGTTCCCCTCACGACCCCTCCGTCGGACGTGAAGGACTCCTTGAGGGAATTAGATTCCCTCAAGGAGCCCTTCACGGACCGCTTCCCCGGCGACGCCGCCGAGATCTCCCCGCACCGCCGCATTGGGCGCATCCCGCGCACCCAATGCCACATTGGGTGCGTCAGACGCACCGAACGCCACATTGGGTGCATCGCACGCACCGAACGCCACATTGGGTGCGTCACATGCACCGAACGCCACATTGGGTGCATCACATGCACCCAATGCCACATTGGGGCGCTACCCGCCCGCCGCCCCACTCAAAGGAGCAACGCCAGAGTCGCGCAGAAAACCGCAGCCAGTGCGCTCAAACAGCGTGGCACCCAGCCCTCCCCCAACCCCGATACGAAGCACCCCCGAACCGTCAGCACAATCAGACTTCGGGGTGCCCCACGCAACCATCAACCGGCAATGTCGCCGCCAGGCGACGAGCCGAACCCAAAAAACCCTCAGCAATAAAACGCGCAAGTAGCCCCAACAGCAGACAAAGAAACAAAGAACCAAATCAAGAAAATCACCGCCGGAATAGCCGCCAAAATCCCGCAGACCAGCCCGGCGATCCCCATCCCCTGCCCAGTCCACCCAGGCTTGCCGGCTTGAACCATCCCAGCCCAAGACAACCCGATAGCCGTAATAGCAGCGACCACATCAAAAAACGGCACCCAGAAAAAGATCAGCGCGACAATCCCGACGACCATCCCAGCCACCGCGAGCCCGCTGGTCTTCAACGGCGTCGCGTACTGAGCCGCATACGGCGCCCCGTACATCGGCGCCCCATACGGCACCGGCGGCTGCCCGTACCCAGGAGTAGACGGATACCCAGGCGCGGGCACCGGCCCGGACGGATGGCCCGTCGGGTCCTGGCCGGGGTAGGGCTGCTGCTGATACGGGTCCGTCATGGGTGCACTCCTGCTGCGACTGTCGCGACGGTGAGTCGTCGGTGGCTAACGGCGAAACGTTACGCGCGCTCGACGGCCGATGTGACGGTTTTCAGCCTTTCAACCCGGATTCGGTGACCCCGCGTACCAGATATCGCTGGAGGAACGCGAAGAGCAGCACGATCGGGACGATCGACAGCACCGCGGCCAGGAACAGCAGGTTCAGCTGCGGGTTCTGCGCGGTCAGCAGCCCGGACAGCGCGACCTGCACCGTCCACGAGTCCGGCGACTGCGCGATGATCAGCGGCCACAGGAACGCGTTCCAGCTGCCGATCACGGTGATCACCGCGATCGCGGCGAAGAAGCCGAGCGAGTTCGGCACCACGATCTTGCGGAAGACGCCCCAGCGGGACAGCCCGTCGACGCGGCCGGCGTCTTCCAGTTCCTTCGGGAAGTCGAGGAAGTACTGCCGGAAGAGGAAGACGCTGAACGCGCTGAACAAGCCGGGGATGACCAGGCCGCGGAAGTCCGAGAGCCAGCCCAGCGTCGAGACCACGACGAAACTCGGGACGAACGTCACCGACGTCGGGATCATCAGCGTCGCCAGCACCGCGTAGAACACCGGCTTCGAGTAGCGGTACGGCACCCGCGCCAAGCCGTAGCCGGCGAGGGAGCACACCACCAGCAGGCCGACCGTTTGCAGCACCGCGACGACGACCGAGTTCACGATGCTGCGCGCGAACGGCACGTCCTGCTGGTGGAACAGCTTCGCGAAATTCTCCCAGTGGATCTGCTTCGGCCACAGCGTCCAGCCGGGCGCGGTGAGCTCCGCGCGGGACGCGAGACCGTTGCGCAGCAACAGGTAGAACGGCAGCAGGAACAGGATCGCGGACACGAGGAGAGCCGTCCAGCGAAGCACCGCGCGGATCATGTCGCGCTCCGATCGAACCGGAAAAGCTTGCCCTGCAAGAGAGTCACCATGGCGATCAGCAGTGCCAGGATGACCGCGCCCGCGCTGCCGCGGCCCAGGTCCTGTCCGCCGGAGCCGAGGGAGGTGTAGTAGAGGTACACCAGCGGCGGCCGCGCGAACGGCGGATAACCCCGGGAATCGCCCATGATGTTGTAGAACTCGTCGAACGCCTGATAGGCGTTGATCAGGTTCAGCAGCAGCACGGCCACCGACGTCGCGCGCAACTGCGGCAGCGTGATGTGCCGGAAAACCTGCCAGCCCGGCTTCGCGCCGTCGAGCCACGCCGCCTCGTACAGGTGCTGCGGAATCCGTTGCAGCGCGGCGAGGAACAGGATCATGTAGAAGCCGAGCTGCAGCCACAGCCGCGCGGTCACCAGCACCACCCAGTACAGCGGCGGGTGCACGGTGCCGGTCCACGCCACCGGGTCGATGCCGAAGACGCCGAGGACCGTGTTCGCGAGCCCGTAGCGGACGCCGGAGAACAGCGACGTCTTCCAGATCAGCGACGCCACCACGTACGAACACGCGAACGGCAGGAAGAACACCGAACGGAAGAACGCCCGCGCGAACCGCAGCTGGTTCACGCCGACCGCCAAGGCCAGCGACAGCACGAACGTCAGCGGCACGATGAACAGTGCGAACACGCTGAACGTGCCGAGGCTCGCGACGAACGGGCCGTCGGAAAGCATCTGCGCGTAGTTGTCCAGTCCGACGAAGACGCTGGGGGTGACGGTGTTGCGCGCGTCGAAGAACGACAGGTACAGGCTCCACCCGATCGGCACGTAGGCGAAAATCGCCAGGCCGAGCAGGAACGGACCCACGAACCCCCAGAACGCCAGCGTGTCCCGGGTTTTCCGGGACAGCTTCATCCGAACAGGCGTTTCAGCTCGGACTGCGCGACGGTGACCGCGGCCTTCGTCTGCGCCACCGGGTCCGCGCCCTCCTTGGCGATCTTCGCGACCGCGTCCGACAGCGCCGTGTTCGACGTCTGCGTCCACACCGGACCGCCGACGAGGTGGCTGTTCTCCTTGACGAAGTTCACCACGTCCGCGGCCGGGCCGCTCTGCAGCGTCTGCGCCTTGTCGATCAGGCTCTGCCGGGCGGGCACGTGGAAGCCGTAGCGGGTGGCGAACTCCAGCTGGCTGTCGGTCTGGTCGATCCACAGCCACTTCACGAACGCCTTGGCCTCGTTGACATGCGCGCTCTTCGCGTTGACCATCGCGCCGTACGCGCCGACCGGCACCGACGGCTTGCCGCTGTCGTCCAGCTTCGGGAACGGCAGCACGCCGAAGTCGTCGTTGAGCGCGTCGCGGATCTTCGGGACGTTCCACAGCCCGGTCCACTGCATCGCGCAGAGCCCGTCGACGAACGCGCCCGGGTCCGACCAGTCGGCAGGCGCGCCGAGCAGCAGGGAACCGCTGGCGTTCAACGTGTGCAGCTTGCTGAACGCGGCGGCCGCACGCGGATCGTCGAAGCCGACCTCGCGGTTGTCGTTCTTGAGGTAGTCCAGCCCGGCCGACCACAGCAACGGTCCGGTGAGCGTGCCGACGCCGCCGTCATTGCCCGCGAAGAAGCCCTTCACGCCGTCCTTCGTCAGCTTGCCCGCGGCGTCGATCAGCTCGTCCACCGTCTGCGGCGGCTGCACGCCCGCGGCCTGCAGCATGCTCTTGCGGTAGAAGAGGACCTGCGTGTCGGTGGCCTGCGGAATGCCGTAGACCTTGCCCTCCACGGTCTGCGCGGCGAGCACGGCGGGGCTGAAGTCGTTCTTGACCGGCCCGATGATGTCGTCGAGCGCCACCACCTGGTTCTGCCGGACCCAGTCGATCTTCACCTGCGCCTCGAACACGTCCGGCACCGGGCTGTTCTGCAGCGCGGTGACGATCTTCGAGTCGTAGTCGCCCGGGTTCCACACGACGTTGACCTTCGCGCCCGGATAGCTGGCCGCGTAGTTCTTGACGGCTTCCTGGACGCCGTCCTCGCCGTAGGCGTGGTACCACTGCTGCAGCGTCACCTTCGGGGCTTGCGTCGGGGTCGTGGCTCCCGCCGACATCGCCGTGGACGGCGGCGGATCCCCCGGACGCCCGGTGTTCGACCCGCACGCGGCCGCGACCGCGCCCACCGCCGCCGTCCCCGCCAACGACAGGAACGACCTCCTGCTCCGCTGCTGCATCCCCAGTTCTCCTCCGACGTGCTGGGAAGGGCTCCTTGCCGGGATCAAGATTCCCTTACGAAGCCCTTCCCAGGCCGACAACTCGCCGGAGATTTACCGCTCAGAGGTGTGAGATGTCGAGCTTTCCCTCGGAGTAGGACGCGCGCAGCCGCTTCTTGTCGAACTTGCCGACGCTCGTCTTGGGCACCTCCTCCACGAACGTCCAGTTCTCCGGCAGCTGCCACTTCGCGACCTTGTCCGACAGGTAGTCGCGCAGTTCCTCGGCGGTGGCCTGCTGGCCCTCCTTCACCACGACGGCGACCAGCGGGCGTTCGTCCCATTTCTCGTCCGGGATGCCGACCACCGCCGCCTCGGCGACCGCCGGATGGCCCATCACCGCGTTCTCCAGGTCCACCGACGAGATCCATTCGCCGCCGGACTTGATCACGTCCTTGGCGCGGTCGGTCAGCGTCAGGAAGCCGTCCGGGCTGATCTTGCCGACGTCGCCGGTGCGCAGCCAGCCGTCGTGGAACTTCTCCGGGTCGATGTCGGAGCCGCCGTGGTAGGCGCCCGCGATCCACGGACCGGACACCTCCAGCTCGCCGACCGCCTCGTTGTCCCACGGCAGTTCCTCGCCGTTGTCGCCGATCAGCCGGGCCGCGACGGACGCCGGGAAGCGGCCCTGGGTGTAGCGGTAGGCCCAGCGCTCCTCGCCGGTCGCGCTGGCCGGCGGACGCGCGACGCTGCCCAGCGGCGACGTCTCGGTCATGCCCCATGCGTGCAGGATCGGCACGTGGTAGCGCTCCTCGAAGGCGTGCATCAGCGACGGCGGGGCGGCCGACCCGCCGACGACCACCTCGCGCACGTGGCTGATGTCCTGCGGGTTCGCGTCCAGGTGGGCGAGCAGGCCCTGCCAGATCGTCGGCACCGCGGCGGCGAAGGTCGGCTTCTCCGCGGCCAGCAGCGCGGCGATCGGGGCGGGCTGCAGGAACCGGTCCGGCATGAGCAGCGACGCGCCGACCATCATCGCCGCGTACGGCAGGCCCCACGACATCGCGTGGAACATCGGCACGATGGCGAGCGCCAGGTCCTCCTGGGCGAGCCGCATGCTGTCGGTCATGCAGACCTGCATCGAGTGCAGCCAGATCGACCGGTGCGAGTAGACGACGCCCTTCGGGTCGCCCGTGGTGCCGGACGTGTAGCACATCGCGGCCGCGGACCGCTCGTCGATCTCCGGCCAGTCGAACTCGTCGGACTGCGCGGCGAGCAGCTCGTCGTAGGAGTGCACGGTGACGCCCTCGGGCGCGGTCAGCGCGGACGCGTCGCCGTTGGCCACGACTACGTGCTTGACCGTCTTCATCCCCGGCAGGTTGCTCGCGAGCAGCGGCACGAGCGTGCCGTCGACGATGATGACGTGGTCTTCCGCGTGGTTCGCCACGAAGACCAGCTGCTCCGGGAACAGCCGGATGTTCAGCGTGTGCAGCACCGCGCCCATGGCGGGCACTGCCAGGTAGGCGGCGAGGTGCTCGGCGTTGTTCCACATGAACGTGCCGACTCGCTGGTCGCCGGTGACGCCGAGGCCGCGCAGCGCGTTCGCCAGCCGGGCGGCGTGCTTGCCGAGCTCCGCATAGGTCTCCCGGCGGGCTTCTGAACCGGTCCAGGTGACGACTTCGCTCTTCGCGTGCACCTTCGTGCCGTGGCGCAGCAGCTTCGCGAGCGACAGCTGTCCGTCCTGCATCGTGCTCAACATGGGTGACTCCCGTGGTGCTCGTTCGCCGGTGAACTGGGGTGCGCCCGACTCTAATGCGGATCCGCCGGATCGGGCACGAACAAGTTCGGTAACGGCTTGTCGGCCCTCTCCCGCCTTCGGGTGGCGGCCCCGCGCTTTCATGATCCACTTCTGTCGCGATTCCTGTTGCGGGGCAAGAAAACGCCTTGTGTTAACTGCGTTGAAATAGACTCCCGTTCGGGTGAGGTAATGGGGGCGGAAATGAGCCCTTCGAGGCCGTTTCCACAGGTCGCGAGGGGTCCCCTCACGCAGGTCCGCCGCGCCCGTCGACGGGTGATAAGTGCGTGTCGGTTGCGCGTACTGCGGGCACGTGGCGTTTACTGGGGCCGTGGTAAGTGACGGCTGGCCAGCGCTTGCAGCTGCAAGCATCGGCTGAGACCGTCGGCCGCGAAAGCGGAGACCTGAGAGGAAAGGACATTACGTTGGCTCTGCCCACGTTGACTCCGGAGCAGCGCGCCGAGGCCCTCGCCAAGGCGGCAGAGGCTCGTAAGGCGCGCTCGGAGCTGCTCGCTTCGATCAAGTCCGGCAAGGAGAGCATCGAGTCGGTGCTCAAGCAGGCCAAGGAGAACAAGACCATCGGCAAGACGAAGGTCACGCAGCTCCTCAAGGCGGTGCCCGGCCTGGGCGCGGTCAAGGTCGCCGCACTGCTCGAGCAGGCGGGGATCGACCCCGACCGCCGGGCCGCCGGCCTCGGCGAACGGCAGCGCGAAGCGCTGATCGACGCGCTCAAGTAACGCCGATCCGGCGGCCGCGGGGAAGGTGGCGCGAGGTGTTGCACCGGCGACACTTTCCCCGCGGCGCTCCCGGATCCTGAGACGCTGGTGGAGTGACGACCAGTACCGCGCCGGCGACCCCGGCCGAGACCACCGTCCGCTACCAGCGCGGCGACTTCCTGTTCGCGACCGCCCGGCGCGCCCTGCTCGCCCGCGGTGCGCTCGGGACCGTCACCGACGCCGACCCGCGCCGCCTGGCCCGCTCGGCAGCCGCCGAGCTGGACCGGTCCGGCGTGCCGCTCGCCGTCGGCGTGCTGCCGTTCGACACCGGACCCGGCGCTGCCTCGCCGGGGCACCTCGTGCTGCCCCGGACGGTGCATCGCGCCCAGACGGGCGCCGAGACCCCGCCCGCGCCGCCCGCCGCCGACCTGCCCGCTCCCGCGGCCACCCGGCGGCTTCCGTCCGCGGACGGCCATCGCGAGAACGTGCGTGCCGCCGTCGCCGCTCTGCGCGACCGTGACCTGCGCAAAGCCGTGCTGGCCCGCGCGCTCGAACTCGAATTCGCCGAGCCGATCCCGGTCGAGGGGATCGTCCGCAACCTCGCGCGCGGCAACCCGCGCCACTTCACGTACGCCGCCGAACTGCCCGGCGGCCGCACCCTCGTCGGGGCCACCCCTGAGCTGCTGCTTTCCCGCGCCGGCGACTCCGTGTTCACGACCCCGCACGCCGGGTCGATGCCGCGTTCGGCCGACCCCGAGACCGACCGGGCCAACGGCGAAGCCCTCCTCGCGTCCGCGAAGGACCGGGAGGAGCACGATCTGGTGATCGACTACGTCGTGGAGTCGCTGCGGCCGTTCTGCCGGAAACTCGACGTCCCCGCGGGCCCTGAGCTGGTCTCCACGCCCGCGATCTGGCACCTCCGGACGTCCATCACCGGCGAGCTGGCGGACCGCTCAGTGACCGCTCTCGACCTCGCCGCCGCGATGCACCCGACGCCCGCCGTCTGCGGCACCCCGACCGTCCCCGCGCGCGACCTGGTGCAGGAACTGGAACCGTTCGACCGCGGCTACTACGCGGGCGCGGTCGGCTGGGTAGACGCGTCGGGAGACGGCGAATGGGCGGTCGCGATCCGGTGCGCCGAGGTGGCCTCGCGCTCGATGCGGCTGTTCGCGGGCGGCGGGATCGTGCCCGCGTCGGATCCGGATGTCGAGTACCGGGAGACGATCGCGAAGTTCCGCACGCTGCTGGGGGCGATGGGGCTGGACGACAGCGCGTCGTGAGGCTTACGGCAGCCAGTGCTCCTCAGTGAGGCTCAGGCTGTCCGAGGTCAACGCCGCGACCGCCGCGCGATGGCCGTCAGCCGCTTTGAGGTCGGCGAGGCGGGTCCGCGCCGGGTCGAGTGCTTCGTCGCCGGACGTCACCAGCTCGGCCGGGGCGTCGTAGCGGGAGAACGTGATGCTCTGGAGCGGGATCTTCAGGCCCTTGCCGGTGGCCTTCATCACCGCTTCCTTGCGCGTCCAGTAGATGAAGAAAGCCGCGGAACGCTCCTCGTCCGACAGGCCCGCGACGGCCTCCCGTTCGGCTGGGCTCAGCGCGTACTCCACGAGCGAGGCGTCCGCCTTCCGGCTGGCCGTTTCGACGTCGAGGCCTACCGGCACCCCGTCAGTGACCGCGAGACCGATCAGATTGCCCGAATGCGAGATCGACAGCACGAGGTCCGAGCCCGGCACGCGCGGACGGCCGTGCGGTTTGCCGCAGTCTTCGCAGGTCGCGTCGAAGCGCACGGACTCCGCCGCGCCGCCGAGCCGTTCCGCGACGAGGGTTTTCGCGAGCACCCGGCCGGTCAGGAAGCGGCGCTGGTCGATTTCGAGCCGGTACGCGTCGTAGCGGCCTCTCTCCAGGTCGTCGAGCAGCTTCAGGTAGCGGTCCTCCGCAGGCAGCGGTTCGGACCAGCGCACCACGATTTCGGTCACCGGCACCCCTCCTCGTCCGCCTCCGATCTTGCCGGGGCGCGCCGCGGTTTGTCATGCCCCTATCCCGGACGCGGCGAAGGCCCCCTCGGAGTCCGAGAGGGCCTTCGCGGCTGGATTAACGAGTGCTACGACTTGTCTTTGTTGCGCATGGCGATGGGGACCCCGGCTAGGTCTTCCTCATTGCACAGCAGCTTCACGTCGTAGTAGGGCGAACCCTGTCGCTCGTCGTAGTCTAGGTGGATCGCGAGGACGTCGAGCGGTTCTCCCAGCCACTCCTGCGCTTGGCGCAGCCATACTGCACAGCGCTCGAGCGCGCTGGGCAGGTCGTCGTCACGAAACTCGACTGGTCGATACGGCACGTCCTGGACCTGATCGCGCGGGTTTGAAGGCGCGGGCAGGCCAGGAGAGAGACCGGAGTCGTCCAGTTCGAGTTGGATCGTTTGCTCAGTCACCCTTCGAGCGTCCCCCACGTTCGCCGTCTGAGCAAGGCGTAGGGCGCTAAAAGCCCTCTTGGACAGGCAAGTCCCACACCTGGGCGACCACTTCGAGGCATTGCCGGAGGTCGTGCGCACGCACCGCGACCGGATGTCCGAGCGCCCGTAATGCCAGCTCCGCGTAGTGCGTGGCCAGGTCTTCCAGCCGAAGCGGGCCCTTCGGGGAATACCACCTGGCCACGCCGCTGCACATTTCCAGCAAAGCGAGCCGCGTCACGGTCGGGTGTGCGGTGTGGAACACGTTTGCCGCGGCGCCGTCTTCGATCGCCTTCGCCCAGAACCGCTCGTATTCGTCCCGCAGCGCGACGACCCGGGCACGCGCCGGAGCCGAAAGCGCGTCGACTTCGTTGTCCACCACCCGGGTTTCGCCCGGCTGGGCGGCGTGGGCGAGGACGTGCAGCGCGACCAGCGTGCGCATCCGGACCACCGGATCGTCGCTGCCCGCGGTGGCCTTCGCGACCGCGTCGATCAGGCGGTGCAGCGAGGTCGTCATGATCTCGACGAGAAGATCTTCCTTGGTGCCCATGTAGTGGTAGAGGCTCGCCGAAGAAAGTTCGGCCTCCTGGGCCAGATCCCGAATGCCTGTGCCGTGGAAACCCTTGCTGGCGAACAGTTTCACGGCCGCCGCTCGTACGCGTTCGGCGCTGCTCACAGCCACTCCCCGGTGCTGCGGTCCCAGGATCCGGCGCGGAGGTCGGCGACCTTCCGCAGTTCGCCCTTCGCGACGCGTTCGGACGGCGTGCGCGGCAGGTCGTCGGCGAACGTCCAGAACCTCGGCACCTTGAAGTACGCCAGTTGCTGCGCGCAGAACTCCGCCAGCTCCTCGGGCGACGGCCGGTCCTCGCCGCACACGACGTACGCCTTCACTTCCTCGCCGCGCAGGTCGTCCGGCACCGCGAGCACGGCCGCGAGCCGTACTTTCGGATGCTGCAGGAGCGCGCGCTCGACCTCGTCGGCGGAGATGTTCTCGCCGCTGCGGCGGATCATGTCCTTGGTGCGGCCGAGATAGTAGACGCGGCCCTCGGCGTCCATCCGCGCGAGGTCGCCGGTGTGGAACCAGCCGCCGGCGAAGGCGCGCGCGGTCGCTTCGGGATCCTCGTGGTAGCCGTGCATGAGCCCGATGCCGCGGATCAGCAGTTCGCCGGTTTCCCCGCGCGGCAACGGTTTCCCGTCCGGTCCGGCGATCATCACCTCGCGGTCGCGGGTCGGCCGTCCGATGCAGCCGGCGCCCACCGCGGCGTCGTGATCGGACTCGGAGACCCGGATGTCGCCGCCGGTCTCGGTCATCCCGAACGCCTCGTACCACGGCACGCCCCAGCGCTGCTCCAGCTGAGCGTGCAGGTCGGGCGGGATCGCCGACGCGCTGATCGCGCGGACGCGGTGGTTCCGGTCGTCCGGATGCGGCGGCTGGCGCAGCAGCAGCGTCGGCATCAGGCCGAGGCAGTAGAACCAGGTGACCTCGTGCTCGCGGACCTTCTCCCAGAACGTGGAGGGGTGGAACCGGTCCAGCACGACGAGCGTCGCCCCGGCGGCCAGCGCGAGCGCGACGTTCCACTGTGGATCAATGTAGTGGAACGGTTGCGCGGTAAGCAGGACGTCGTCCTCGCCGACGGCGGGAAAGTCGGTGGCGAGTCCGATCGCGAGCGTGGTCCAGTAGCGGTGCGGCAGCACGCAGCCCTTCGGCGCGCCGGTGGTGCCGGAGGTGTACTGGATGTTCACCGGCTGCTCGGCGACCACCGATTCCGGTTCGTACCGCGTTTCCGACTTCAGCGCGTCCGGCGTGACGACGCGTTCCACGGCCGTTTCCGGCGCGATTTTCTCCAGCAGTTCCACGAACTCTTCGGCGGCCACCGCGAGGCGCGCGCCGGAGTGGCGCAGGACGTGGGCGCCGTCGAATTCGCGGTAGTTGATGTTGACCGGGACCAGAACTGCGCCGAGTTTGGCGAGCGCGAGCCACAGGAGCGGGAATTCCGGCTCATTGCGGAGCATCACCGCGACGCGATCGCCGGCCCGGATGCCTTCGTCGTGGAGCGCTTTCGCCAGGCGTCCGCTGCGGTCGTCGACCTCGGCGAAGGTGAACCGGGTATCGGTGCTGTCGAAGATCCACGCGGTGCGCTCCGGCCAGAGCTGCGCGGCGCGCGCGACCAGCGCGACCAGGGTGTCGACCTGCTGCAGCGGCGTCACGCCCGGCTCCGGAACGCTTCGGTCGACTCGCGGACGGCGGCCGAGTTCTCGGTGATCAGGGCGTGGGTGACCTCGAGTTCCAGCGCCGAGTCGAAGGCGTGGTCGATCCCGGCGTCCAGCGCCCGCTTCGCCATCGTGGCGGCCTCCGGCGGGTGATGGGCGATCTTCTCGGCCCAGCCGAGCGCGAGCGGCATCAGCTCGTCGGCCGGCACGGCGGCGTTGACGAGGCCGAGGTCGTGCGCGCGCCGGCCGTCGAACCGGTCGCCGAGCAGCAGCAGCTCCTTCGCCTTGACCGGTCCGACCAGCAGCGGGAGCAGCCTGGACGCGGCTCCGGTGACGCTCAGCCCCAGCGACACCTCGGGGAACCCGAACACCGCGTCCTCGGCGGCCAGGATCAGGTCGCAGCCCAGCGCGAACTCCGCGCCCGCGCCGATCGCGTACCCGTGGACCGCGGCGATCACCGGCTGCCGCAGCGCGCGCAGTCTCCGGGTGACGTCCTGGAGCCGCTCCAGCCTCGCGCGAGAGTCCCCCGCGGGGGTGGGTTCCTTCAGGTCGTGCCCGGCGCAGAAGGCGCGGCCGTTGCCGGAGAGGAGGACGACGCGGGCGGCACTGTGCGCGACCTCCTCCAGTGCGGTGAGGAAGTCGTCCACCAGCACGGGCGCGACGGCGTTGAGCCGCTCGGGCCGGTTCAGCCGGATCTGCGCGATGCCGCCCTCGACGGCCAGGTCAACGGTGCTCATGGAGGCGAGCCTAGACGTTCGATCGATCGATCGATAGTGTCCAGGGCATGCAGGTTGACGCGGTGTACGAGAACGCCAGGCTGGTCACCGGCGACACCGCGCTGGCGGTGCTGCACGGCCGGATCGTGGCGCTGGGCGACGACGCGCGCTCGCTCTCCGCCCGCCGCCGGGTGGACCTCGGCGGGGGTTTCGTCGCGCCCGGGTTCCACGACGCGCACAACCACATGGCCTGGTTCGGCATGGGCCTGGACGACGTGCCGCTCAGCGACTGCCGAAGCGTCGACGAGGTGTACGACGCGGTGGCGCGGCGCGCGGCCGAGCTGCCCGCCGGGAGCTGGGTCGTCGGCAGCGGCTACGACCAGAACAAACTCGCCGGCGGCCGGCATCCGGACCGGCACGGCCTCGACCGCGCCGCGCCCGGCATGCTCGTGCGGCTCAAGCACACGTCCGGTCACATGACGCTGGTCAACTCCGCGGTGCTGGACCAGCTGGACCTCGCGAACGTCCCGGTCGGCGGCGACGTAGTCCAGTCCGCCGACGGCTCGCCGACCGGCCTGCTGCGCGAGCAGGCGCAGTTGCTGCTGCGTCCGCTGACGTACCCGACGCCGCTCGAATCGGTGGTCCGCGGCCTCGACCGGGCGAGCCGGCAGTACCTGTCGGAGGGCATCACGAGCGTCCAGGAAGCCGGCATCGGCGGCGGCCTGGTCGGCGAGACCCCGGCGGAACTGGCCGCGTACCAACTCGCGCGCGAACGCGGCGTCCTGCGGGTGCGCAGCACGGTGATGGTCGCCGCGAGCGTCCTGCACGACCTGCCCGACGGCGCCGGCTTCGGCCTGGACCTGGGCCTGCGCACCGGCCTCGGCGACGAGTGGCTGCGGATCGGCCCGATGAAACTCTTCGCCGACGGCTCGCTGGTCGGCCGCACCTGCGCGATGCACGAACCGTTCGATGGCGAACCGGACAACCGCGGCTACTTCCAGGTGCCCGAGGACGAGCTGACGCGCACCATCCGCCAAGCCCACGACGCCGGCTGGCAAATCGCGACGCACGCCATCGGCGACCGAGCCATCACGGTCGTCCTGGACGCCTACGAAGCCGCCCTCGCCGCCACCCCGCGCGCCGACCACCGGCACCGCATCGAGCACTGCGCAGTGCTCCCGCCCGCGGAGCTGACCCGGCTCGCCTCGCTGGGCCTGATCGCGTCCCCGCAGGGCCGGTTCGTCAACGAACTGGGCGACGGCATGCGCGCAGCCCTCGGCGAAGCTCGGGTGCCGTGGTGCTACCGCCTCCGCAGCGTCCTGGACGCCGGATGCGTCCTGCCAGCCAGCTCAGACCGCCCCGTCGTCGACGGTGCTCCGTTGCTCGGCCTCGCCGACATGGTCCGCCGCCGGACATCCACCGGCCAACCGTTCGCGGTAGAGGAAGCGCTGACCCCGGCGGAGGCCCTGCGCGCCTACACGTACGGATCGGCCTACGCGACCTTCGCGGAGAGCTACCTCGGCACACTGGAACTCGGGAAGCTCGCGGACTTCGTCGTGTTGTCCGCGGATCCACTGTCCACTGTGGAGGACGCCCGGGTGCTCGGGACCGCGGTGGGCGGAGAGCTCCGGTACGAGGCGTCGTGATGGGGACGCCGTCGCTCCGCCCGGCTGGGCTGGCTTGCTCGCTGGTCGGCTCGGGGGAGCTTCGCCGCTCGCCGGTCGGGTTGCAGCCACTTCGGCGATCGATGACTGGCTGGAGTGCTCGCGACCGCTCGGCGGTGCGGTCGCGAGCAGGTCACCACTCGCTGGCTGGCTCGCGTGCTCGCGGCTGTTCGCCGGTTGGCCTGCGCGCTCGTGTTCGCTCAGCAGGTGGCTTGGGTGCTCGCGACCGCTCGGCGGTTCGCTCGCGGGCACGCCACCACTGGCTGATCGGCTCGCATGCTCCCCGTCGTTCGATGGCTCGCCTGCGCGCCGCCCGTTGTTTGACGACGGGTTTGCGCGCTTGGCCGCTCGTCGGTTGGTTTACATGCTCGCCGTCGCGCGGTGGCTTGCTCGCAGGCGCTGCACCCTTCACCGGTTGGCGAGCGTCCTCGCGACCGTTCGGCGGTTCGATCGCGGGCACCTCACCCCCGGCTGATCGGTTCGCGTGCTCCCCACCGTCTCGTGGCTTGCCCGCACCCCGCCCGCCGTTCAGCGATTGGTCGCGCTCCTCGTCACCCGCCAACGAAGGTGAGCGTGCGCACCACAGCTCGCCAGGTCACCGGGCCGACCCATCGGCCTATTCAGTTGTCGATTCACCGACCACCAACCACCAACTCCTTCCGTCCAACAACGCTCCACACCGGCTCCGCCGCGCCGGGCCTTCCTTACGCCTTGCTTCGATACCCGCAACCGTAGCCGCCACCACCGACAAGAAAGGGGCTTCCGATGCCCGTTCGCGACGCCGTCTTCGAGGACGTCGAGGAAATCTGCAGCCTCATCGAGGAACACGCGGTCTACGAGGACAAGCACGACCTCAAACTCGACCGCGCCGAGATGAGCGGGCACCTGTTCGGTCCGGAGCCCAAGGCGTGGGTCCTGATGTGCACGCCGCCGGGACGTCCGGACGTCATCGCCGGGTTTGCCTTCTGCAGCTGGAATTTCTCCACCTGGGAGGGACGCCCGGGCATCTGGCTCGACGACCTGTTCATCCGTCCGGAGCACCGCAGGCACGGGCTCGGCCGGGAACTGCTCGACGCGCTGCGCGCCCGCACGACCGGGCGCGTCGAGTGGGACATGCAGGCCGGCAACGAGAAGGCCGAGGCGTTCTACGCGCAGCTCGGCGCGGAGCCGGTGCCGGGCTGGATCCGTTATCGCTGGCGGCCGTGACGGACGGTGTCCGGCGCCTGTCCGATCGGGAAAGAGCCTGGCCAGGCGATCAGCACGGCAGACCCGGGACGGAACCCGCCACCGCTCCTGAACCGGCCGACCGCGGCGGGCTCGGCACCGTATCGTATGCGGCATGGGAGATGGTTCCGTCCGGAGGTCGTCGTCGGTCGAGGACTACGTGCGGGTGATCTACGGGCTGGTCGAACGGGGCGAGGCGGTCACCAACGCGTCGCTGGCCGGGCGGCTTGAGGTGAGCCCGTCGTCGGCGTCGGGCATGGTCACGAAGCTTTCGCAGCTCGGCCTGGTCGCGCACGTGCCCTACCGCGGCATCGAGCTGACTTCGGAAGGGCGGCAGCTCGCGCGATCGGTGCTGCGCAGGCACCGGCTGATCGAGACGTACCTGGTCTCCGAACTCGGCTACACCTGGGACGAGGTCCACGCCGAGGCCGACGCCCTCGAGCACGCCGTCTCCGACCGGCTCGTCGAC